>CAZYHI010000022.1:0-21549 GCA_964647515.1 uncultured Micavibrio sp.
GCACCTGTTCCTGTTCCGCCGCCCATCCCTGCGGTAATAAAGGCCATATTTGAGCCTTCAAGATATTGCATCACTTCATCGAGCGACTCATGCGCAGCTTTCTCACCAATCTCTGGCTTCGCGCCCGCACCTAGGCCACCTGTTACATGCGCTCCAAGCTGCAGTTGATCATCACATAACGACCCCTCCAACGCTTGTGCGTCTGTATTACAGACAAGAAAATCGCACCCTTCTAAACCGGATGAAATCATATTATTGACGGCGTTACCACCTGCACCGCCGATACCGACGACTGTTATTTTAGGGGACAATTTTTTTACCTCTGGTGTTTGCATACTAATATTTAACATTGTGTTGGACCTCCATGATCAGGACTTCTTGAAACGATTCTATGTTTATTTTGACTAAAACGGAATCTTGAATTTCCGTCAGATTAGAAAAAAAGGCGGGTTAGGATTTTATTATTGTTGTTATTCTCCCCAGAACTTACTTTAAGAAATTAAAACTAAACGACTCAAATGAATCAACTTTTTGTAAGTTTGACACAGTTCGTCATTGGCGCAATAAAAGTTAAAAAGAAAAAATATAACTCTGTGGATAACTCACTTATAAGTGACTTATAAGCCATAAATAACTTCGGGAATATCGGTGGATGGATGAAAAAAGTGGCAATTATTACGATTTTTCCAGATCCCCGCACAAGGCGGGGATGACAATCTCAACCACTAAAATATTTCGATTTTTGAATTTCTAGTAGGCGCAAGCGATAGCAGGTAGGCTTTCTACCTGCAGAGCGAAGTAACGCCCTAGAAAACAAAAAGCGGATTATTTTACCAATTTTCGCGCCACCAGACTTTGAAACGTCCAAACATCGATCCACTATCAACGCTGGCGCTTATTTCTGATGGCACTTCATGGGCATGGGATGCGGCGTAAGTCAAAAGCCCTGCAGCGGTTGAAAAGGCGGGACTGCTCACCGCATCAGGTAAGCCACTTAAACGGATAGGCCGCCCCAGCCTAACTTGCTTATCCAAAATCATTTGCGCTAAATCACGCAAGCCTGGCAATTGGCTGGCACCGCCCGTTAAAACAACACGCCGACCAATGACTTGACCATGTAAACCTTGCTCCAAATGATCACGCACCATTTCTAAAATTTCTTCCAAACGGGGTTGAATAATACCAATCAATAATGAGCGTGGAATATGGTTGGAGCTATGCTCATCCATTTCGCCCAATTGCGGTACATCAATAAGATCACCTTCATCACTGCTGGTCACCATCGCACTACCGTAAAGCGTCTTTAATCTTTCGGCATCATTATTGGTGCAACCTAAGCCACGGGCGATATCATTGGTGACATGCCACCCGCCCAGAGCAATCGAATTTGAATAAATCAACGCGCCGCCTTGAAAAACAGAAAAAGATGTGACATCGGCGCCCATATCAATAACCGTACAACCTAAATCCATTTCATCTTCAACCAAACAGGCCAAACCCGAAGCATAAGACGCGGAACATAGTGCGCTAATATCAAGGTGACTGCGCTCAACACAGCTCGCCGTATTTTGTAATGCGTTCAAATTCCCTTGAACAAGATGGACATCAATCTCCATGACTTGCCCAATCATACCTTGTGGGTCACGAATACCGTCTTGGTTATCAATGCGGCAGGATACAGGAATAGTATGGATCAGCTCCGCCGCGTCCTCAATCGCATTATCTTGCGCCTTGACCAGCGCACGCGACACATCATTTTCAGTGATCGCCTGCCCATCAATTTGTACATTAACCGAAATATTGTGCGATTTTGTTTGCGTCCCTGCAATGTTGATAATCACATCGCGTAACGGATAGCCCTTCATCGCCTCGGCGGCCATATTTTCAGCCGTATGAACGGTTTGACGAATGGCATTATCAGCCTGTTCGATATCAATGATTGTACCGCCCTTCACACCTTGCGAGGCCTGATACCCGACGCCCAGCACCTCGACAGAGCCGACATCGTCAATCACACGGCCAATAAAGCAAGCATTTTTATGCGACCCAATATCAAGAGCGGCAAGCATTGTTCCACGTGGTATATTTTTTTGTTTCATAATATAAAAACTACTTTTTAAACCTGTTAGATAGCATCGCCGTTAGAAGGCTGAACATCATTATATCCCGCCTGATATTGCTGAACCGCGCCTGGATGCGTTCTGACCAAGATACGGGCTGGCTCACGCACATCAATAGTTTTTACGTCTTTATCCAGAATTTGCTTTTCTTGATGCATTTGATTCAAACGGCTGAGTGCTACGGCTAAATCATTTTCTGGCATTTTAACAATCGCACCAGATTTTAAAACCAAATCCCATCGTCTTTCAGAGCGCAAGCTCGCGGCCTCCATCTTTTTGACAATTTCAGGCTCAGCCACCAATAATCTTAAAAACGCAGGCGCATGCTCTGGTACACCTTCACCAACCACAACGATATAATCTTTAAACTTTTCTAACTTATGATCCGTCAGCACAACCCCTTCGGTATCAATCAAAGACAGCCTCTTATCACGTTGCCACAAAGCCATCGGTACGCGCTCTTCAATTTTAATATATATTTTATTGGGAAAGCGGCGTTCAACACGGACATTTTTAACCCAGCTTATTTTTTGCAATATTTCTTGTGTTGCATCAGGATTGAAACCAAAAATCGGATCACCCTTTTCGACATTTACAATAGCTTTTAAAGTATTGGCATCAATGTTACGACGGCCTTCAAGCAAGATATCTTCAACTTTAAATCCTGCACGCGCAGTGACTTCCATTGTTTTCGCCTGCGCCCATTTGCTTGTATTGGACGCCGCATCAGACATAAAGAACCATGCCCCAAGCCAGCCAATAAAAACCAATATGCCACAGATAATGCCCGCCCTGCGGGCGAAAACAATTAAGCGCTCTGTTTTTGCGCTGCGGCGTTTGATGATTTTACTTCGCCTTTTAGAGCTTTTTGATTTTCGATTAAGCCATGACATTTTGCGGTTTCCACCAGATGAGAACAGAGTTGAACGAATGACATGCCGTTGTGAATGGGTTGAAGTGCAGCAACAGAATCCGCAGTCAAACCCGGCATGGTGTTTATCTCTAAAAAGTATACCGCATCTTTACCCATTTTAGAAGTGTCAAACATCAAATCACATCGTGCCAAGCCAGAACACCCTATTTCATTAAAAATCTTCTCCGACGCACTCATAGCTTCTTGGCGCACATCCGCAGGAATATCTGCAGGCGTAATCAATTTTAATTGTTCTGAATTATATTTGGCCTCAAAATCGTAAAACTTCCCAGGCGCTATTATTTCAGTAACATCCACCGCTTTACCATCTAAAACGGCAACTTGAATTTCGCGACCTTGAATGTATTTTTCAACCAACACCTTATCACCAAAGCACCATGAAGCTTCATCAATTGGTTTTTCATTATCCCCTTCCAGAATAATTTTAACACCAAAACTAGATCCCTCATTCAAAGGTTTTACAACATAAGGACGTGGTAGCACACCTTCTGCCAAGACATCTTCTTTAGAAGCAACCTTTCCTTCGGCGCATTGAACACCAATTGACGTTGCAATATGTTTCGTAATGGGTTTGTCCATCGCAATGGCAGATGCCATCACACCAGAATGCGTATAAGGAATAAACATGGCCTCTAATATGCCTTGCACGACACCATCTTCGCCACCACGACCATATAGATTATTAAACACCGCATCAGGTTTCGGCGTTAAATCATCAACAAGCTTTTTTATATCGCGCGTTACATCAATCACTTTGACAATATAACCCGCCTCCTCAAGTGCCGCTTTAATATGCTCACCTTTAAAAAGCGAAACACCGCGTTCAGCTGACCAACCGCCAACTAATAGTGCTACTGTTTTTGTCATGTGTTTTCCCCCATTCGTCGTATTTCCCAACGTAGCGCAATGTTGTGCATATCTGCAACATTTTTACGCACTTGCTCACCTAGATTCTCAAGATCGCTGGCGGTTGCATCGCCTGTATTTAGCATAAAATTACAATGCTTTACGCTCATTTGCGCACCACCAACTTTAAGGCCGCGCCCACCCGCTTGGTCAATAAGTTGCCAAACTTTAGTCCCTTCAGCGATGCCCGCTTTCGTTAAATCATCCGCGCTCGGATTCGCAAAAGTGGAACCTCCAGTTTTTTCTCTAATCGGTTGAGATTGCTCACGTTTTTCTTTTATGTCTGTAATGCGTTTTTTGACATCTTCGGCGTTTTCTTGCGCGCCTTTAAAAGTTGCGCTGATGACAATTTGCCCTTCCGTCACATTGGTATGACGATAAGTCATGTCTAAATCTTCTGGCTTCACCGTCACAAAGTCACCATCGCGATTTAAAATAGTTGCCTCCACCATCACATCTTTTGTCTCAACGCCGTAACAACCCGCATTCATTTTCACCGCGCCGCCGATTGTGCCGGGAATACCGCTTAAAAACTCTAACCCGCCAACGCCATTTTCCGCCGCAACATTCGCGACATTGGCATCCAACGCCAGTGCGCCAGCGGTAATTTTATCGCCATCCACGTCAATTTTTGAAAACTCACGCCCCAAGCGTATCGTCACGCCTTTTAATCCGCCATCACGGATAATCGTATTGGATAGCGCGCCAAAAACATAAACAGGAATATCAGCAGGGCATTTTTGTATAAACGCCTGTAAATCATCCAGATCGGCAGGCTTGAACAGCACCTCCGCCGTTCCACCACAACGGAACCAGCCCTTTGCTCCCAACGGCGCATTGTCGGTATATCGCCCGCGAATTTTCGGTAATTGTTCGATTAAACTGATCATTTACTATTATTAACGCGAAGTCACGAAGATGCGAAGGATTAATTTTCTTTCATGAAAATCCTCCGTGTGCTTTGTGAACTTCCGTGTTCTGGGTGTTTCATTTTTTAACCACAAATGAACACGAATTTACACAGATATATGAAGCAGTTGTTTTACACAATCTAAACGGTGTAAGAAGGCTATATACTATTCTTAAGTGAAATTATTATATAATAAAAAGTAACGTAAACCTTCTTCGTCCCTTCGAAACTTCGCGTTTACGTTTAATTAAGCACTTTGCTTTTGCTTCTTGGCAAACTCTGCATCAAGTTGCTCTGGCAGGTCATAAGCCCATTTACTGATATCACCAGCACCGAGGCAAATGACGTAATCGCCATCTTCGGCAATGTCGGCGACCATCCCTGCCAACCTATCAACACTGGGTAAGACTTGAACGTCTTTATGGCCGCGCTCTTTTATCCCTTGGGCGAGATGCTCTTTATCCGCGCCCTCAATCGGGCTTTCGCCTGCCTCATAAACATCGGCAATCATCACCGCATCCGCATCATTAAAACAAGTGCAAAAATCATCCAGCAAATCATTAAGCCGCGTATAACGATGCGGCTGCATCACAGCGATTACTTTTTTACCTGATTTATCAACAGCTTGACGCGCCGCCTTCAACACAGCCTGTATCTCCACAGGGTGATGCGCATAATCATCAATCACGGTAATGCCGTTGCTCTCGCCTGTTTTGGTAAAGCGTCTTTTCACACCGCTAAAGTTTTTCATCGCGGTTTTCATTGTCGCGCGCGGCACACCCATTTCATGGGCGATCGTCAGTGACGCCAGCGAGTTTAAAACATTATGATCGCCAAGCATCGGTAAAAACACGTCTTTCAGCGTTTCTTCTTGCCCGCTATTTTTATCTTCGTTCATCCATCCTGCAAAGGTCACATCAAAGATATTACCATCAGCGTTTGAGCGCACATTGGTCACCCGCACATCGGCCTGCGGATTAAAACCGTAAGTGATAACTCGGCGATCTGCCAACCCCGGAATCATCGCCTGCACCGCAGGGTGATCCGAACATAGCGCGGCAAAGCCATAAAAAGGAAGGTTATCAATAAAGCGGCGAAAGGCCGCCTTAATATTATCGTAAGAACCATAATGATCGAGATGCTCAGGATCAATATTGGTCACCACCGCCACCGTCGCAGGAAGCTTGGTAAACGTACCATCACTTTCATCAGCTTCGGCAACAATCCAATCACTCTCCCCAATGCGGGTATTGGTGCCATAGCTGTTGACGATACCGCCATTAATCACGGTGGGGTCATAACCCGCCTCTTCCAACATTGTGCCAACCATCATGGTTGTTGTGGTTTTACCATGCGTGCCTGCAATGGCAATCGACCATTTCATCCGCATTAATTCAGCCAACATTTCGGCGCGGCGGACAACCGTTTTACGCAAGTCCCGCGCCCCTTTTAATTCTGGGTTATCATCTTTAATCGCTGAAGACACGACGACAATCGCCGCCTCTTTAATATTATCTTCCGCATGACCGATAAAAATTTTGATACCTTCTTTTCGAAGACGTTCAACATTGGCACTGTCTGACATATCAGAGCCTTGCACTTCGTAACCCAGCGCATTAAGGACTTCAGCAATACCGCTCATCCCGATGCCGCCAATACCGACAAGGTGAATTTTTCCAATATTTAATGGCATTCCGCGCATGATGTTATAGTCCTTTATTTTTATATTATCGTCATTCCGAACTTGTTTCGGAATCTCTTTATCACTTTTAAGATCCTGACCTTCGTCGGGATGACGTATTTTATTAATCTCTACCTTGAGTCAGATCAAAAGTTTTATTTTCTTGTTTATCCCAACCACTGGCAAGCGCCGTCACAACATTACCTAACTTACGCGCCGCATCAGGCTTACCACAAGTTCTAGCGTTTTCCGCCGCATTAAACAAGCTTTCAGGGCTTTGTAAGAATGTTTCAATCCGCGCCAATAACGCCTCAACCGTAAAACCATCTTGCGTCATCACCCACGCACCGCCGACATCAAAGATCGCATCGGCATTTCTTTTTTGCTGTTGGTCTTTATGATGAGGGTACGGCACGAATATCGCAGGGCGTCCCGCCGTTGCCACTTCAGACACCGTACTCGCCCCCGAACGACCAATAAATAAGTGACATTTTTCAAGCTGTTCTGGGACATCATCAAAGAAAGTCTTTAATTCAGCATCAACGCCCGCTTCTTTATACGCTTTTTTAACCTCGTCAATATTTTCGGTGCGGCATTGTTGAATAATTTTTAAACGCGCTTTATGCGCCGCAGATAAATTATCAACCATCTTAGGCAACACGTCACCAAAAACGCTTGCCCCTAATGATCCGCCCATCACGAAAATACGCAAGACACCTTCTTGCTCCAGCACAGGGTATGGCTTGTTATAAAGCGCAGCAATATCAGGGCGCACAGGGTTACCCGTAATAATGGTACGAACAGAATCACTTTCGTCCAAGCCACTAATATTAGGCCATGCCACGGCAATACGATCCGCTTTGGGGGCAAGATAAACATTGGCACGCCCTAAAACCGCATTGGCTTCATGGATAATCGTTGGGATATTTTTCTTTTGCGCCGCATGTAAAGCAGGAAAAGATGGATATCCACCAAATCCAACGACAACGGCAGGTTTCAATTTATCAACTAACTTGCGCGCCTGTAAAACACCAACCCCCAAAGCCATGACTGATTTTATTTTACCTAGAAGCCCGCTTTTCATCGCGCCAGATTTTAGAACATAAACAGGAATACCATCGGCAAAAGGCTCATACTTCTTACCGCGCATATCTGTCGCCAAGGCCACACGATATCCACGGTCAATCAAATCACGTGCTAAAGCTTCAGCGGGGAACATATGCCCGCCTGTTCCACCTGCGCTTATTAATATTTGTTTTGCTTCTGCATTCATTCTTAATATCTCACTATCGCAAAAATCAATTTTTCGGCGTATCGGCAAATTGTACAGAACCACCCGATTGCACAACGCCTGACCTCACATGACGCCTTGTTAATGCCAACACCATACCGAATGCGATGCTCATCGACAATAAAGAAGAACCACCATAACTAATAAAGGGTAATGTCATCCCCTTGGTTGGCAATAAACTTAACGCTGAGCCCATATGTACCAAGGCTTGCAAGCCAAACATGGTTAACAGCCCACCTGTTGCCAAAATCACAAACATATTATCACTATCCATAACGCGACCCAATCCCTTTAGCAAGACTGCACCATATAAAGCGACAATAATAACCACGAAAAACAATCCTAGCTCTTCCCCCGCAACGGAAAAGATAAAATCAGCATGAGAATCAGGAATAGTCAGCTTCACCGTGCCTTGCCCCGGCCCCGTACCAAAAAGCCCGCCATTTCTAAAGGCCTCTAATGATTTTTCAATCTGGAAGGTATCACCACTTTGTGGATCTAAGAACCGATCAACACGGCTTTGTACATGCGATAGCGTGAAATAGGCCGCTGTCGCCGCACATATCGCAAAAATCAGTAATAAAAAGATAATACGAAAAGGCAGCCCCGCCATAAAGATAATCGCAATAAAGCACGAAGTTACAATAAAGGTCATCCCCATATCAGGTTGCAATACCAAAAGCGAAGCCAATGCACCGTATAAAACCGCCGCAATTTTTGTTCCCGGGTAATTCACTTTATTATTACCGACAAGGTCTTTTTGTTTGGCAACAAACCACGCCGCGACAACAATAAAGGCAGGCTTGGCAAATTCACTCGGTTGTAATGAGAACCCCGGAAGATGTATCCAACGCTGTGCCCCTTTAATCTCAACACCAAACGCCAACACATAAACAAGGCAGACGAAGCTACCCAATAACATTACCGCGGCAAGCCGCCAAATATTACGCACATTTAAAAATGATATACCTAACATCATAGCAACGGAAGGAATAAGCACAATTAAATGGCGGATAAAAAAATGATATTCATCAAGGCCAATTCGCATTGCCACAGGCGGACTAGCGGCCAGAACCAATACAATACCAAAAATAATAATCACGCTAACTAATGACAACAATACATGGTCAACCGTCCACCACCAGCTGGCCAATACAGATTTATTTGTGCGTGAAAACCCCACCGTTATTATTCTCCAATCAAATCTAGGACTATGTCCGTGAAAGTATCGCCGCGCGCTTCAAATGATTTAAACTGATCCCATGAAGCGCAAGCTGGTGATAATAAAACCGTAGCCTCCCCTTCATGCACCGCCGCCGATTCATACGCTTTTTGTGTCGCGTTATCTAGCTCACCACAAAGCTCAAAATCAAAACCATGATATTGTAACCACTGCGCAAAAGCCTCTTGCGCTTCACCAATTACAAATGCTTTCACAATTTTATCTTTAAATATCTCTAACCCTTCAAGGCCGATTTTACCTTCTGATGCTTTGGCACGTCCGCCTAACACCCAATAAATATTATCGTAAGACGCCAAAGCCTTCGCCGCCGCCTCTGCATTTGTGGCTTTACTATCATTAATATAAGTCACACCGTGCTTTTGCGTGACCAAATATTGACGATGCGGCAACCCTAGATAAGTTGCAAAGGCCTGTAATACCGCATCAGCATCAAGCCCCAACGATACCGCGACGACATAACAAAACGCACAATTTTGTTGGTTATGAACACCGCGCAATGTGTTTAGATTTGATAAATCACCTATTTCGATATCTTCACCTTTGTTGTTTTTATACAAAACATTATTTTTAACAAAGATACCTTCAGGGATAATCCCACGCGTTGAAACAGGCGTAATGTTTTTTCTGCCTGCACAAAACAAATCATCAAATAACTTCATGGTGAAATCATCATCGACACTGACGATGGCATGACAATCACCTTCCAAAATTTTTGCTTTCGCCGCGATGTAATCTTTCATACTGCCATGGCGATCTAAATGATCGGGTGTAATATTTAAAACCAATGATATATCAGGGCGATATATTGGGCATAAATCCATTTGATAAGATGAAATTTCCAACACGACAACATCTACATTGTCCAAATCAAGTTCCAAAACAGCCTTACCAATATTGCCACCCATAACCGCGTTCATACCACATTCATTTAAGACATGGGTAATCAACGCGGTTGTCGTTGATTTTCCATTCGTTCCTGTAATACCAATGGTTTTGACCCCATGGTGACTGCGGTGTAATAATTCTAAATCACCAATAATTTCTAAATCATATTTTTGCGCGTTAAGCACAACATCATGCGGCTCAAACGTATAAGGCACACCAGGTGCCAATAACAAAAAATCAAATAGACTTAAATCAGTCGTGGTTAAGTCTTCGATATCCGCACCAATCGCGGCGGCTTTATCTTGATTATCGACATTATCATCCCATGCGGTAACTTTAATATCTGCTTTTAACAATACTTTAATCGATGCCAAACCCGATAGCCCCAACCCAAAAACGGCAATGGATTTATTCTCTAAAGTTTTAGCATAAGAAGAAAGATCAATCATTACGCGCTCTATTTTCTATCGTAACTTCAATGTCGATAAACCAACAAGGGCAAGGATAACCGCAATAATCCAAAAACGAATAACAACGGTAGGTTCAGACCATCCTTTTTTCTCAAAATGATGATGAATAGGTGCCATTTTGAAAACACGCTTCCCTGTTAGTTTAAAAGAAACGACCTGAATCATAACTGATAATGTTTCAAGAACAAACAAACCACCAATAATACCCAAAACCAATTCATGTTTAACAATCACCGCCATCGCACCCAGTCCTGCGCCCATAGACAACGATCCTGTGTCACCCATAAACACCATGGCAGGTGGCGCGTTAAACCATAAAAAGCCCATTCCTCCCCCAATTAAAGCACCACAAATAATGGCCAACTCACCCGTACCCGGAACAAATTGAATACCCAGATAATCCGAAAATAAAGCATTACCTACCAGATAACTAATCAAACCAAAACAGGCCGCGGCAATCATCACAGGAACAATCGCCAAACCATCCAAGCCATCGGTTAAATTAACAGCGTTAGACGCCCCGACAATCACCAACATTGCAAAAGGTATAATCATGATACCTAAAGGAAATAAATAATCTTTTACAAAGGGAATAGACAAACCCGTTGCGACGCTCGTTGTTGTGAAATTCAAATAAGCCGCCACAGCCAAAAAGGCAATGGAAAATTCAAACAATAATCGAACTTTACCAGAAATTCCATCATGCGATCGTTTGGTCAGTTTCGCGTAATCATCCGCCGCGCCAATCAACCCAAACGATAAAATCACACCGCCGACAATCCAAACATACGGATTAGCCAGATCAGACCACAACAACACCGACACACCCGCCGAGATTAAAATCATCAAACCGCCCATCGTCGGTGTTCCCGCTTTTTTAAAATGAGTTTCTGGGCCATCATCACGAATGGGCTGCCCTTCACCTTGTTTTTTCTTTAACCATTTAATAATCGCAGGGCCAATAACAAAACCGATAATAAGTGCCGTCATAATCGCGCCACCTGTACGAAAAGTAATATAGCGAAATAAATTAAAAATCGCAAAGTCTTCTGCCAATGGATAAAGAAGGTGATAGAGCATATTAATTAAACCTTTTTCTTGTTTATTACTTTAGTCGGCAATGCGCGCAATGCCTCAACAACCAAACCCATTTTACTCCCTAATGATCCCTTGACCATAACCACATCGCCAGGGACAAGAACATCGGGCACAATTTCTGCCAACTCCCCGCTTGTGTCTTTATGGGCACCACGTTGATTAGCAGGTAACTGCTCATATAACTTTCGCATATGTTGCCCACAGGTGTAAACCAAATCAACATTGGCGGTTTTTAATGGCAAAGCCAAGTCCGCATGCATGTTAGCGCTCTCTTTACCAAGCTCCAACATATCCCCTAACACCGCAATACGGCGACCGCCACGCCCCGGATCAACCAAGGCCAGTACCTTAAACGCCGCATTCATCGCCGTTGGTGACGCGTTATAACTCTCATCAATGAGCGTGATGGGATTGTTTTTCTCTACACTTTCAATGACCTCACGTTTACCACGACCAATGATAGGCTCTTGCTTGGTCATGGCTTTTGCGGCCTTTTGCACATCACCACCCGCCAATTTCACAGCTAACAAAACCGCCATTGCGTTACAAGCAATATGCCGCCCTGCAATTTGCAAATTAAAGCTAACATCTTCACCAGCAATATTGGCTTTCACGCGCGACCCATTGGCGGCCTCTAAACAATCTATAATACATGCGTCAGCATCTTTATGCTCGCCAAAACTATGAACTTTCAACCCCTTGCTTGTTGCCTTTTCTTTTAGATAAGAAAAGCTCTCCAAATCGTGATTTAAAACGACATCGCCGCCATCAACAACACCATCAAAAATTTCTGCTTTGGCATCAATAATACCATCGATACCATTGTCAAAATTTCCCATGTGAACAGAGGCGATTGTTGTAATAATGGCAATGTCTGGTTTCACCATTTTGGATAAGGGCGTAATTTCACCCGCATGGTTCATACCAATTTCAAAAATACCAAAATCTGTCCCTGCATGCATGGCTGATAGCGTGAGCGGCACACCCCAATGGTTGTTATAACTTTTAATACTGGCATGGGTTTGCCCTTGAACATGTAACGCCGCCGCCAACATTTCTTTTGTGCCTGTTTTACCAACACTGCCCGTTATACCAATAACTTTTGCAGAACTACGCGCGCGTGCGGCGCGCCCCAAATCTTCCATTGCTTTTAATGTATCACCAACAATCAGTAACTTATCATCACTCACACCATCAATTTTACGCGTCACAACAGCCGCGCAAGCACCGCTCTTTATCGCTGCCTCTACATAATCGTGACCATCACCATTTTCACCAACAAGCGCAACAAACAAATCATTCTTTTGTATTGTTCGTGTATCAATTGAAAGGCCACCAGCCGTCCAAGAATCCGACGTGCAAACGCCACCTGTCTCTTTTACCGCTTCAACAGCGGTCCATATTACATTTGATTTTTCCATTATACGTTAATTTCCCCAATTGCTTTTTTAACTTGTTCAACATCATCAAAATCATGGACAACATCGCCCACAATTTGCCCCGGCTCATGACCTTTACCCGCCACAACCAAAACATCACCTTCTTCTAAGTTTTCGATTCCATAACGAATGGCTTCACCACGATCAGCGATCTCTGTTCCTTGTGGTGCGCCTTCCAAAATTTGCGCGCGTATAACCTCTCCATCTTCACTTCGCGGATTGTCATCTGTGATAATTGTTTTATCCGCTAAATCTGAAGATATTTTCCCCATGATTTGACGTTTCCCCGGATCACGATCACCACCGCAACCAAAAAGACAGATCAATTTATTTTCAGTATGCGGACGCAATGTCTTTAAAATCGTTTCTAACGCGGCAGGTTTATGCGCGTAATCAACGTAAACCGCTCCTTTGGGATGACCAGAGACAAGCTGCAAACGCCCGGGCACACCACGTAGTTGACTTAATAATGGAATATATTTTTCTGGATCATTATCTTCGGACAGGACAAGGCCAAGCGCGCATAACGCGTTCATAATTTGAAATTCACCGACCAGCGGAATAGTCAAATTATACGTCTTACCACTAACGGCAATTTCAACTTCTTGCCCTGTTGGTTTTGGCGCATGACTTAATAATTTTAAATCTTCACCATGACGTCCATAGGTCACAACCTTATGTCCAGCCGCTTTTGATATCTCAATTAATTTACCCGCATATTCATCATCAGCATTAATAACTGCCACGCCATTATCGCGCATTACATCGACAAAAAGCCGAGACTTCGCCGTAAAATATTCATCCATATCACTGTGATAATCCAAATGATCGCGCGATAAATTTGTATAAGCCGCCGCTTTTATTTTCACGCCATCAAGACGGTATTGATCTAATCCATGACTGGAAGCCTCCATCGCCAAATGATCAATACCGACAGAAGCCAAATCAGCAATATCAGCGTGAAGGCTTGCTGTGTCTGGTGTTGTTAGCGAGCCATATTTACGCATCCCTGGCCCACGAATACCAAGCGTTCCCAAAGACGCACATTTCACCAAGCCCGATAAATGCCAAATCTGTTGCACAAAAGAAACGGTCGAGGTTTTACCGCTTGTTCCTGTTACCGCGACTATATTTTTGGGTTGGATTTTATAAAACTTCGCGGCGATTTTTGCAAAAGACTGACGTGTATTTTCAACTTCAATCAAGTAAGCATCATTATTATCTACGCCAGCAGGAAGAGTTGTTCCATTTTCAGCCAAAATAATCTTAGCACCATGAGCTATCGCATCTTCTATAAACTTTGATCCATTGGCTTTACTACCCGGAAGCGCGGCAAAAAGATATCCATCTTTAACCTTACGACTATCGGATGTCACACCGTTAATCATTGCCGCCACATCATCATTTAATAAATCAGTGAGCTGCAATTTTCTGCCCTCCTGTCTTTTCATGCTGTTTTTCTTTTTTCAGCTGTTCTTTTGTTTTCACGTAACGCATAAGGCTTTTTTCAAACCCTTCCGTTTCAGGTGCTGGTGATAAATTAAGAATAGACACCATTGATGAAATCACACGCTTAACCGCAGGAGCGGCCACCCAACCACCCGTCGCATAACCGTAAGAAGCCTTTGTACCTTTCGGTTCATCAACCATCACAAACACCACATATTTTGGCTTATCCATGGGGAACACACCCAAGAAAGACGATATTAATTTCTTACGGTCATAACCACCACGCCCCGGTTTTTCCGCCGTGCCTGTTTTTCCACCAACCAAATAGCCTTCAACATCGGCGTTACCGCCCGTCCCTTGCGTTACCACTAACCTTAAAAACTGGCGCATACGGTGTGATGTTTCTGAGGAGACAACGCGCACGCCTTCGGATTTATCCTTTTTACTATCAACTGATTTGACAAGTTTAGGCGTTACCAAAACACCGCCATTAACAATGGAAGCCGTTGCCGAAACCAGCTGTAATGGAGAAACTGCAATACCATGACCGAAAGAAGCCGTCATCGTACTCACTTCACCCCAAGGCTTTGGCACCAAGGGCTTACCAACTTCTGAAATCTCAAACGGGGAAGAATCCAACAAACCAATGTCTTTATAAAAATTCTTTAAGCCATCTGTACCTACGGCTTGCCCCATCATTGCCGACCCAACATTTGATGAATGAATAAAAACCTCAGGCATCGTTAAAATTCTATCTTCAGAATGATAATCACGAATTTTATGACGCCCAACAACCAATGGCTCACGTACATCAAAATGCTTATTCACATTTGATTTCGTTTTTTCCAACATCGCCGCCGTTGAAAATATTTTAAACGTGGAACCAAGCTCATAAACACCTAAACTAAAACGATTAAATTTTTCTTTGGTTTTCGCCTTTTGATATTTTTGAGGATCATAATCTGGCAAAGAAACAGCGGCTAAAACTTCACCTGTTTCCACGTCCATGACAATGCCTGCGCCTGCCTTACCGTTAAAATCTTTGATAGATTTAGACACTTCACGCTTTAGAACATGTTGAAGACGGACATCCAAAGTTAGCTGTAATGGCTCACCTACACCCTTACTTAACAGCCCATCAAAACTACTCTCTATCGCTGATAACCCTTGCCCGTCAATACCACTTGAACCCACCAAGTGTGATACCAAAGCGCCTTGCGGATAGACGCGTTTCATTTCCGTTTTAAAATCAAGCCCAGGATAACCTAAATATAAAATTTTTGATTGTTGTTCTGGTGTTATACTTCTTTTCAACCAAACAAAGCGCTTACCACTTTGCAGTTTTCGCAACACATCACCATAAGATAGCTCTGGAAAAACTTTTTTTAAATCTTTGGCTACCTTCCGAGGTTCACGCACCAGCGCAGCATCTGCAAACAAAGAAGATGTTTTTAACGACCGTGCCAACACCACATTATTGCGATCAACAATATCGGTTCTGATCAACATCTCTTCACCGCTTGAATGATCTTTATTAGCTGCAGAATTATAAATATTCTCTTCAATTTCAGTTTTGTTAAAATTACCTTGAATAATAGCCACATCAGCGGCACGCGCCGCCACGATGACATAAGCGACGGCAAAAAAGCTGCCAATCAAAAACAAACGACCGCGCGCTTGGTTCAAATTACTTTGACGCACACCGACAACCTCTATTCTTTTATGTGAGAAAAGCTTCATTGATGCGCCTCCGCATCTGACTCAACTAAATCTTCAAAACCCTTATCTTTTAAATCAGGTTTAACAGCTTCATTTTTTGTTACCTCAGATTTCGCCTGCATCGCAACAGGAATCAATAGATTCTTAGGCTTTACTGGCGGTAAAACAGGCACATCAGGCTCTGGCACAGCTCCCTCGTCAGAAATAAAATCTGTTTTTTCCGTATGCACCGCATCCATGTCTAAATTTTCAAGCGTCAATTTTTCTAAACGCTCCGGTCGATTGAGATAGTCCCACTCTGCGCCCAAAACACGCAAAGATTCTTTTTCATGACCAACATTTTGCGTCACATCATAAAGATCACCTTCAAGACGTTGGACAGATTGACTGGTTTGAAACAAAAGCATTCCCGCCACAGCGGCAACAACAACAAAGAATAAGCTAGAAAGGCGAAACATCTAACGCACCCCTTCCGTTACCACACCATTACGAACCGCCACACGAAGCTTGGCCGAACGTGAACGCGCATTTTCTTGAACTTCTTCTGCGCTCGCTTCAATTGCTTTTCGTTTTTTTAAAGTAAATGTTGTTACATCCTCTTGCTCAACAGGCTCAGGCATATGCCGCGATGCATTGGCACGATAGCCCGAACGCTCATACATAAAGGCCTTCACAATTCCATCTTCCAAAGAATGGAAAGACACAACAGCCAAACGCCCCTCTTCTTTCAGCAAGTGTTCCGCGGCCATTAAACCGCGCTCCAACTCACCAAGTTCATCATTAACCGCAATACGCAACGCCTGAAACGTCCTTGTCGCAGGGTCAATTTTATCTTGCGGTTTACGCGGCACAGCGGCACGCACAGCATCCGCTAATTCAAACGTGGTTTCAAATTTCTTTTCTTGACGCACCGTCACAATACGTTTGGCAATACGGCGCGATAAACGCTCCTCACCATATTTATAAATCAAATTGGCAAGTTCTTCTTCTTCAGTATCATTAACAATGTCTGCCGCGCTCACACCATCTTGCGCCATCCGCATATCGAGCGGCCCATCAAAGCGGAATGAGAACCCACGATCCGCTTGGTCAATCTGCATAGAGGACACACCGACATCCAAAACAAATCCATCAATTTTTTGAAAACCCGCTTTATTGACCAGCTCCAGCGCATCACCAAAGCACCCTTGAACAAAAATAAAACGCCCACCGAATTCTTGCGCCAATTCTTCCGCAATCTTTAACGCGTTCGGATCACGATCAATCGCAATCACGGTACAATCCGCCGCATTTAAAAAAGCGCGCGTATAACCACCCGCTCCAAACGTGCCATCAACATAAACCTCACCGTCTTGTGGATTTAATCCATGAAGCACTTCGTTTAACATGACGGGATAGTGCGAACTCATGAATGATCCCCTTTAGGTATTGTCAGACCTTTGGACTGCACCGCCTCGCGCGCAACATCACGGCGCCCTTCAAAGCTTTGTGGATTCCAGATTTGAAACTTCGCACCCATACCGACGAAAGAGGCTTTTTCATCCAAAGACGCGAAATCAATTAAATCTTGCGGCAAGATAATACGACCATCACCATCCATGGATAACTGAACCGCCGTGCCGAAGATCGAGGTCGCGAGATCATCTTGCTCCGCCGAAAATAGATCAAAATTATCAAGGCGCGTGCCTATTTCCTGCATATACGAAAAGGCAAAGCCTTCTAAACAAGTATGGACGTTCGAGCGGAACAGCACCAAGCCTTGAAAAGATTCCTCAGAGAGCTGCGCCCGAAAAGACGCCGGCACAGAAACCCGCCCCTTTTTATCTATTTTATTTTCATGCGTTGATAGAAATAAAGCCATCTAGCCCAAAGAACCTCTTAAAATTAAAACCAGCCCTCAACAAGAACAGTGAAATACCGATTAAAACGCCACATATTTGCCCTTAAACGGAAAAACATGGATATATATGGGATATCATGGGAGAAGCTTAGGGTCAAACGAGCATTTAGCCTTCCCAAACTTCATTCACATCTATTTTCAAAAAAGTGCTTTATTTCGTGAAAGATGACAAAAAAGATAAAAAATTTCAAAAAAACCAAAAATAAGAAATAAGAGAATTCTGCGGTTTTCTATTTCCATAAGGTTAAAAATATCCCTGAAAAGGATAAAAATCCATAACCTATTGTTTTTATTGAAAAAAATGAAAAAAGCTGTTGACAGCTTGTTTTTGTTATGTTAAATATATGCACACTTAAGAATAACAAATAGTAAAACTGTGTAAGGGGAAAACACTATGACTGCATTATTAATTATGGCTCTATCTGTAAATGGCGGACTTTTCGCGGGAACAATCGCTTATTCCACATTTAAGACGACAGAAACAGAATAACAGCCTAAAAAGCTCAATTAACAAGGCAAAAGATCGTCCAACCTCACCCGTTGGGCGTTTTTTTATGCTTTTTTGAGTATTCATGCAATGGATAACCAAGTTGCGCACGCCTTATCACGATATAAAGAACAAAGCCCCAATCAGCCGCCATCAGGAAAAATGGATACATTAAGTTTTCCCATGTAGGGTCGGAAACAGCAAATAACATCAAAAAATACCGCAATCCCGCAAGGAAGAAAGATATTGGTGGTTCTGTATCTGGTCGATGATAGGACTTTCGAATTGTTGGCCAATAACTCAAAATATCAATCACCATAATCACAGCAAGAGCCGCCAAAGGATTCTGCGTCATCTTCCAAACAGGAATAGCAATGAAACAAGAAATAAGCGCCACCCAATCGCTTTTCGTGTAATCTCGCTCACCAATAAAGAAGGCCAAAACGGCAATCATCAAACAAGTGATGGAAACAAAAGCAAGCGCCCATGCAGACGGCCCTGTATTCAACTCAAATTGCGCTAAAGTTCCAACGCCAACAACAACGCCCCATAAAAGCCACGTAAAGGCGTGGGGTTTCGTCTCCCCTTTCCAAATACTATAAAAATAAGTGGCATAACGAATGGTCGCCAACGTAACAGCCGCGACAGCAAAGAAGATATATTGATCCATTGAAACCCTTTGTTAGAAAGTACAGCTTAGCGTACCTGTACGCCCGATCCCCCTTTTTATAAAGCCGTAATGCGCCTGAGCATCTGAGGCTCTTTTAAATAATGTCAGAAGGTCTATAAGCCGGGTTCTGTTTAGATAACCATTCATCTGGGATATTTGTTACCAAATACCTCAAGCAACCTACCCGAGTGACAGGTAGAAAACATACCTATATGCCACTCCTATTTGGTCTTGCTTCTGGTGGGGTTTACATTACCACGCCTGTCACCAAGAAAGCCTCCTCGCGCTTGCGCGCATGAGGGCTCTTTTTACGTGTGGTGCGCTCTTACCGCACCCTTTCACCCTTACTTTTTAAAAGCCGTCATGCCCGCAAGCGGGAGGACGCTGGTAATAAATCACCTCTTTAAAAAGCGGTATACTTTCTGTTGCACTTTCCGTTGGCTCGCACCACCTGGACGTTATCCAGCACCATGTTTTCATGAAGCCCGGACTTTCCTCATTTTTAAAAGCCGTCATGCCCGCAAGCGGGAGGACGCTGGTTATATCCACGCGATCATCTGACCTTCTGACATATTCTTTATATTGTTTTTAAAACGAAAAACAACATAAAAGTTGCTCAGGCGCGTAAACGCGCTACGCGTTATTATTTGCTCAGGCGCGTAAACGCGCTACGCAATGCCTTTATCTCGGACATCTAATGTATGATATGCCCTGCCTGCAGGGCATAAAGACGCGCTTTCGTCAGACTGCAAGCGACCCCTTCCGTCCCTGCTTCAAAAACTTCAGGGACATAATGACGTTGAAAGGCAAGTAACATATTTTGTGGCTTTGACGCCTCATACCCAACGCGGCGTAACCCTTGCGCCACATCTTGAATCAAGCCGCCCTTCAACACATCCTCATCAGACACGTCAGGCCAAACACCAATGCCTTCTTTGGCAAATTCTTTCCATGGGAATAAGTGACCCGGATCTTGCTTTCGATCTGGCGCAACATCAGAATGCGCCAAAACATGTTCAATATTTTTATGACGTGCTAAAATACCTAAACATAATTTTTTAACCGCACTTAATTGCACATCGGTAAAATCACGATACCCCCACTCATGACCTGGGTTTATCATTTCAATACCGATTGATTTGGCATTTATGTTTTCATTTCCTTGCCAACTCGACACGCCAGCATGCCACGCGCGCATTTCTTCTTCGACATGCTGATAAATTGTACCGTCTTCATCAATGGTATAATGTGCGCTAACTTGCGCCTTTTCACAGCACAGCCTATCCAGCGCCGCTTGTGCGGTTTCCATACCTGTATAATGCAAGATCAAAAATCTAATATCTTCACCATTACGTTCATCAAAATTAGGGGATTTTTTTTGAATAATATTCATTAGCTTTCTTTTACCTTTAACAAAATAATTAACCCTAAAATCCAAAAAGCGATAATGCTTACCATACCTGCTTGTTGCGTGCCGAACATTGCCGTCATTGCGCCAAAAGCCATCGGCCCTAAAAACGAAATCGACTTACCCGTAAAAGCATAAAGCCCATAAGTCTGCGTCACCATATCAGGCGGTGACAGCTTACTAATCATCGTACGGCTTGCCGCCTGCACAGGCCCCATAAAAATCCCTAACCCCAAAGATAAAATTAAAAACATCATCTTATCTTTTGTTAAAACAATAATACCACCAAGGACAATCAAACCAACCAGAGAAATAATAATTGTTTTCTTCGACCCAACAAAATCATCAATAAAGGCAAAACCAAACGCGCCAAGCCCCGCCGTGACGTTTAAACCAATGGCAAATATTAAAATTTCAGTGAAATCCATATCGAATTGTCCTGCGGCATAGACACCACCAATCGCAAACAACGTCACCAACCCATCACGATAAATTGCGCTTGAGATTAAGAACGTCACAAGGTTTTTATATTGCCTTATGTGACGCACGCTTTGCGCCAATTGGTGAAGACCTTTTTCTAACGCCTTCAAAGCAGGCAATTTTGTAACCTCAACATCTTTGGTAAATAAAAATAACGGCATCATAAAAACAAAAAACCAAAGCGCAATGAATGGGCCTGTTAATCTGATATGCTCAAAGTTATCTTTCGAAATTGATAATAGTGGCTTCATATCTCCTAAGCCAATAAAGCCAAAAAGCGTGACAGCCAACGCGGTCAATCCGCCCAGATAGCCAAGCCCCCACGCCCAACCAGAGACCCGTCCGATATGGTTCTTACCCGCAATATGGGGCAGCATGGCGTTGTAAAAAACTTGAGACAGCTCCAGCCCGATATTGGCGAGCACTATTAGGGTCAGCACCATAAAGATATGACTGGTA
>CAZYHI010000023.1:0-21379 GCA_964647515.1 uncultured Micavibrio sp.
TAACGTCAGCCATATATCTGATATATTAGCCAATCACAAACATATAAAGCTTTTGAAGGTCGATATAGAAGGTGGAGAATATGATATAATCGACGATATATTGGCGAATGCAGGTAAAATAGATCATGTTTTATTGGAAACTCATGGCGATAAAAATCCAAGTTTTGAAAAAAAAGAAATAGAATTACAGCAAAAAATTTCTCAATCCGACTACAAAGAAAAATTTTACACGGATTGGTTTTAAAACATACAAAGCCTAAGCATTTCCAATTCAGTAATAAACTTGCGTTACGTCCACTATCACGGCATAACTATGGTCATGATTATTCTAATTGATAACTATGACAGCTTCACTTATAACCTCGTCCAATATTTTGGTGATTTAGGGGCGGAAACGTCTGTCCACCGTAACGATCAAATTACGGTTGATGAAGTCATCGCACAAAAACCAACAGCCATTGTTATCTCCCCTGGACCAAGTGACCCTGACCATGCGGGCATCTGCCTTGATCTCATAAAACGCGCGGCGGAGGAGAATATTCCTTTGTTCGGCGTTTGCTTGGGACATCAATCCATCGGTCAAGCCTTTGGTGGGGATATCATCCGCATCGCGCCGATGCATGGTAAAACATCTGATATGTTGCATGATGGGGACAGCGTTTTTAAAGGGCTTCCGTCCCCTTTTGAAGCCACACGTTACCATTCCCTTACCATTGACCCTGCGACACTTCCTGATTGTTTGGAGGTTACCGCCAAGACCGATGATGGCGTTATCATGGGCGTAAAGCATAAAGAAAAGCTCATTCATGGCGTTCAATTTCACCCCGAAAGCATCGCCACGCAACATGGGCATGATATGCTCAAAAACTTTTTAGAGATGATTTAAACGCCACATGACTTTTTTAGATTTAACTCTCAATAAAATATCGCAATACTCTGTTTTAACACAAGAAGAGATGCAAGACATCATGCGTCAAATCATGAATGGTGACGCAACGGAAGAGCAAATTACAACCCTTCTCACTACCCTCGCCGAACGTGGTGAAGCCGTCAGTGAAATTACAGGTGCCGCGCGCGTGATGCGTGACATGGCCTCGGCTATTACTGCGCCTGCCAATGCGCTTGATTGTTGTGGTACAGGCGGCGATGGTGTCGGGACTTATAATATCTCAACGGCCGTGGCATTGGTTTGTGCGGCCTGCGGTGTTCCTGTCGCCAAACACGGCAACCGTGCGGCGTCATCGAAGTCTGGCGCAGCGGATGCGTTGGAAGCCCTTGGCGTTAACCTTGATCTATCAACGGAACAACTTGAAACCGCATTAAAAGAATTTAATTTTTGCTTCCTTATGGCACCCCATCATCATCAGGCGATGAAACATGTCATGCCCGTGCGTAAAGCCCTTGGTTTTCGTACGATATTCAACCTCCTCGGCCCTCTCGCCAACCCTGCGGGAACGAAGTTTCAACTGATCGGCGTGTTTGATAAAAAATGGCTCCGCCCGATGGCGGAAGTTTTGAACAATCTCGGCACGACTCGTGCTTGGATTGTCCACGGCCATGATGGCTTAGATGAAATCACCACCACCGACAAAACCGATATCGCCATTTTGGATAACGGAAATATTACCGAGAAAACCATATCTCCCGAAGATTTCGGACTACCGTTCGCCGACACGAATGACTTACTTGGTGGTGATGCAGAAGAAAATGCATCTGCGCTCCGCGCTTTATTAAATGGTGAGAAAAATGCTTATCGCGATATTGTGCTGGCCAATGCGTCGGCGGTACTGAATATTTCAGGTAAAGCCAATGACTTAAAACAAGGTGTCGCACTCGCCGCCAAAGCCATTGATGATGGGCTGGCCTTAAAAACTTTGGAAAGCTATGTCGCTTTTAGTAAAGGTCAATCATGAGTAACGTGTTGGAAAAAATCTGCGCCGATAAACGCGATCATGTTGATACTAAAATGCGTCAACGCTCCTTAAATGATCTTAAGGTATTACTTGAGCATCAGGATAAACCACGCGGTTTTATCAATGCTTTACAAGAAAAAGGAACGGCACTGATTACTGAAGTTAAAAAGGCTTCACCCAGTAAAGGTTTAATCCGTGCCGACTTTAACCCTGTTGAAATTGCAAGCACTTATAAAGACGCAGGCGCGGCCTGTTTATCAGTTTTAACCGACGAGCCTTACTTCCAAGGGCATGATGATTACTTCACCACCATTCGTAGCAAGGTTGACCTACCGATGCTGCGTAAAGATTTCATGATTGATGAATATCAAATTTATGAATCGCGGCTCTTGGGTGCGGATTGCATTTTGCTCATCATGGCTTGTTTGTCCGACACCCAAGCGTCAGAATTTTATGACCTCGCAACATCACTTGGTATGGACACATTATTTGAAGTTCATGATAAGGCAGAAATGGAACGCGCTTTGGCGTTAAACCCTAAAATGCTGGGCGTCAATAACCGTAACCTCAAAACACTCGAGGTTGATTTACAAACAGGCTTGGATTTAGCACAAAAAATCCCTGATGGAATTATCAAAGTTGCCGAAAGCGGTATCATTGATACTACCCACATCAAAGCCTTCCAAGATGTCGGCTATAACGCCTTCCTCATCGGCGAAAGCCTTATGCGGCAAGATGATATTGGTGCGGCGGTGAAAGACCTCCTTACCTAACACGTCATTCCGACGCAGGTCGGAATCTCCTTCAGATTACAAAAAAGAATTGACACATAAGGCGAACTAAAGTAGAACTATAAGTGAACAATATCTATTGATTCTATATTTAACCAATGCCACATCCCAGCGGACGCTGGGATCTTATATAGGAAGAAACCTAATGCTTACTAAAAAACAGCGCGAGCTTTTGTTGCTTATTAATGACCGTATGCAAGCGGGCGAAATTGCCCCCTCTTTCGATGAAATGCGTGAGGCTTTGGGCTTGAAGTCCAAATCGGGTATTCACCGCCTCATTACAGGTCTGGTTGAGCGTGGTTATCTGGAACGTCTCCCCAATCGCGCCCGCGCGTTGGAAGTCAAGCGTCTCCCCGAAGGATATGAAGGCGGTAACGCGACCTCCACTCCGAGCGCAGCCGTCATTTCAGACATGCAGAGCATCCCTCTTTATGGACGCATTGCCGCTGGTTCACCGATTGAGGCCATTCGTGATGAAAATGGCTCAGTTGAACTACCACCGAGCATGCTCGGTTCTGGCGATCATTACGCGTTGGAAGTTGATGGCGACTCTATGATTAAAGCTGGCATTAATGATGGCGACACCGTTATCATTAAAAAAGCCGATAACGTCCGTGATGGCGATATTGTTGTGGCTCTGGTTGATGGGGAAGAAGTCACGCTTAAACGCCTTGAACGCCGCGATGGTAAAGTCATCCTCATCCCTGAAAATGATGAATATGAAGAACAAGTCTACGCCCCTGAACAGGTGCAAATTCAAGGAAAATTGGCGAGCTTGATACGGACATATCATTAAAAATTACGGAAAGGTGCTTTCGTTAAATAGAAATGACGGCATCACTTCTTATTTGCTGAAATTTGCGTCCAAGGACGCTTGCCACGTTGACCCTCAACCGTTTTGATGGTGACTTTATCTGGCGTTAACCAAATGGCATGCGATCCCTTACGCCAGACATCGAAGAAATCAATAACATGCTTCGCTTGGCACGCCTTATAAGGCACGGGTGTTTTTGAAATAACGATATCCGCCCATCCGCAATCTTCCTGCCATGCTTTTTGGGTGAAGCTTACGGACAGTTTCTGCCCTTTCACCTCTCCACGGCATCCATAAAAATCGCAAGCCAGAGGAAAGCCATCAACGCTTCCCTCTTTTGGCCATTTACGTTTTTCTTGATCCGCTTGCCCGTTAAGGCGCATCCATTGATCGGCGGTATAACGCTCTTTACGTTTTGTTGAGAGCCATAATAACCCGTTGTCATCGCGCAATGAAACCAAATCAACTTTTGAAGAAATCAATATATCAGGCTGTTTATAAACAAAAATTAACCCCACCATCAGCAGGAATATAGGAATAACAATGAGCTTTAAACGCCCCTTCCATACCATCCAAAACCAAGCGCAACACACCATGACAATAAATATCCAATGCGGAAAACTCGCCACATGCCAAACAGCACCATCCAATCCCGCGACCCAATGCGCCGTGGCAAGCACCCAACCAACACCCCATTCAATCATGTTTAATGATAGAGCGGATAAACCCAACGGCATTAAGACATAGCTCAACACGATGAGCGGCATAATCAAAAAACCCATGAGCGGCACCGCAAACAAATTTGCCAACACGCCATAAACCGCATAATTTTGAAAATGATAAAGCGAGAACAAGCCCGTCGCCGTTCCCGCCACAATCGTCGTCAAAGATACGCCGATAAAATAAAGTGCTGCTTTACGAAGCATGCCCGCATGGCTGTGCATCGCCCGCCAATAAGGGCGAATGAGATCATAGAAATAAATCAACGCGACAACAGCGGCAAAAGACATCTGAAAACTCACGCTGGTCAGGCTTTCAGGCGAAAAGAACAAAACAACCATCGCCGCCAAAGCCACCAAACGAAGCGAAAAAGGTGAACGGTCAAACATAATGGCGACCATAACCAGCCCTGTCATCATCAAAGCGCGTTGCGTCGGAATCGTCGCGCCGACAATCAACGTATAAAAAAGCGCACCAATAAGCGCGATACCGGCCGCATATTTTTTAATCGGATATTGTAACGCCAACGGCGCAAAACATGCCATGAACAATCGTGAAAAGAAAAACAAAACCCCTGCAACCATCCCCACATGCAAGCCCGATATGGCGAGTAAATGCGCCAAACCTGATTGGCGCAATGCATCCCAATTGGCATCACTTATCGCACCACGCTGCCCCGTCATCAATGCAATTATGATTGATTCTTGAGGTGCTTGAGCTGTTTTCTCAATCTTATTTATAATCTTTAAGCGGGTAGCGCTCAACCACGATCCATGCACGGCATTATCTTCAATAATTTCTGGCTGGCTATAGGCAAACCCCACCGCGCCAATGCCTTTAAAATAGGACATGCGTTGAAAATCAAACGCATCAGGGGCAACGGGCGGCGAAGCAGGGTTCAACCCAGCCAGTACGCTGATCCTTTGTCCTGCGTTTAAATGTTCACCTTGCCGCACTTTAAGGCGAATTTTACGTGGGGTGTCATTTGGTTCTAAACGCTCAATCTCAACATCCGTTAAAATCAAGCGACTACCGTCTTTACCGCCCAAAGGTTCAATGGATTCAATTGTACCAATCACGCCAACTGGCGACATTTTTTTAACCAGCATCGGCGTATAAACCATGTTGGCACGCCATTGTGCGACACAAAATCCTGCGGCGATAATACTTACACCAATGGCTAACAAAAAATATAATTGCAACAACGGCGTATGATCTCGCCATCGAAACAATAAAGCAAGCAACGCTAAACAAACGGACAACGCCACACCACTGACCATCAAAGATGGCTCAAACGTCAAAGCAAAGTAGATCGCGATACCAATGGCAAAGCAAAACGGCGCCCACAGAAAAAGGTTATTTTTCTGCTGCGCCAGCATTATGTCGATAAACTCTTGAATTTTCTGCTTCACCACGCCACTATTAGCATCAAAGAAAACTCTTGCCAATTGTGCTTTTCCCGCGCAGGCGGGAATCTTCTTCACATTATGAAAGATCCCTGCTTTCGCAGGGAATACATTATTGAAAGAAATTTATTGTTATGACCATCACCACCCGTTTCCCTCCATCCCCCACTGGCATGATGCATATCGGTAATGCGCGCACCGCGCTGTTTAATTATCTTTATGCCCGTCGTCATGATGGAGAATTTGTAATCCGTATTGAAGATACAGACCGCGCGCGTCATTCGGATGAAGCGGTACAAGTCATTATCAACAGTCTTGATTGGCTCGGTCTTGATTACGACAACACACCGACCAGCCAATTCGCCAATAAACAACGCCATATTGATGTGGCAAATGAAATGCTTGAAAACGGTAACGCCTATAAATGCTACTGCACGCCTGAAGAACTTCAAGAGATGCGCAATGGCATGAAAGAAGAAGGCCGCATTGTTGCCTATAATGGTAAATGGCGCGATAAACCCGAAAGCGAAGCCCCTGGCGACGCGCCTTATGTCATCCGCATTAAAACCCCACAAGACGGTCATACCGTTGTATCCGACGAGGTGCAAGGCGAGGTCAAAGTTGAAAATAAACAACTTGATGACATGATTATCCTACGCAGTGACGGCACGCCGACTTACATGCTCGCCGTTGTCGTGGATGATTATGACATGGGTATCACGCATGTCATACGCGGGGATGACCACCTGAATAACACGTTCCGTCAGAATGTGATTTATGATTTGATGGGATGGAATAAGCCTGCTTACGCGCATCTTCCCCTTATCCACGGCCCTAGTGGTGGCAAGCTATCAAAACGTCATGGTTCGGTCAGTGTTGAAGAGTTTAAGAATGAAGGTTACCTCCCTGAAACAGTTAATAATTATCTACTTCGTCTTGGCTGGTCTCATGGTGATGATGAAATCATTTCTATGGATGAAGCAGTTCAAATTTTTGACTTTAAAGGCATTAGTAAATCCGCCGCAAAATTTGATTATGCCAAGCTGGAAAGCCTCAACGCGCATTATATTAGCATCGCCGATAATGCGCGCCTGCTGGATTTGGTTGAACCTTTTATAAAGCAAGAACTTGATATTTCTATTAACGATCTCCAAAAAGAGACCTTATTAAAAGGCATGGATGGCCTTAAAGAACGCGCCAAAACTTTAGTTCAATTGGCACATGAAGCGCGCATTTATGTCAGCGATATAACCAGCTATGCCGACAAAGCACAAAAACAACTTAATACTGATTCTGCTATTATTTTGAATGTATTAAAAGATATTATTAATAACTTAAATGATTTCAATCATGATGCAATCGAAAGTGCCTGTCGCGCTTTGGCCGAAGAAAAAGCCGAGGGAAAACTCGGTAAAGTCATGATGCCCCTACGCGCCGCCTTAACAGGCACGGATAAATCCCCCTCTCTTTTTGAGGTGGCAGAAATTTTAGGTAAGGAAGAAACAATCAAGCGTTTAGATAATGCGATTGAGTATATTGAACAATCATAAAATTTGCTTATACTGCCTGTAACTTTATTAATGTGGCGCGCGTATTTATATACATCTAATATTTACAATCTAGGATTAAACCATGACCGACAAACCAGAAAAGACCTTCACTTTAACCAACGATCAAACAGGCGAAAGCGTATCGCTTCCCGTTGTCGAAGGAACATACGGCCCGCACTGCATCGACATTCGCGCCCTACATAAAGCGACAGGTCATTTCACCCTAGACCCCAGCTTCACCGCAACAGGAAGTTGTAAATCAAAGATCACTTACATTGATGGCGCGGAAGGAATTTTATTACACCGTGGTTACAACATCAAAGAACTGGCCAAAGAAAGCTCCTATTTAGAAACATGTTACTTGTTGTTATATGGAGAATTACCAAGCAAAAAAGAGCTGAAAGATTTTGAAGATATCATCACCAACCACACAATGGTACATGAGCAAATTAAATCTGTTTATCAAGGTTTTCGTCGTGATGCTCACCCCATGGCGATTATGTGTGGTGTTGTCGGTACGATGGCCGCTTTTTACCATGACAGCCTTGATATTTGGGATCCTCAACAGCGCCGTATTTCAGCGCACCGTTTAATTGCCAAAATCCCAACGTTGGCGGCGATGGCGATGAAATATTCAAAAGGCCAACCTTATGTGTATCCACGCAATGATTTGAACTTCACGGAGAACTTCCTCCATATGTGTTTTAGTGTCCCCACCGAAGAATATAAACTCCGCCCGCCTGTTGTCCGCGCGATGGAGCGTATTTTGATCCTTCATGCAGATCATGAACAAAATGCTTCAACATCAACCGTAAGACTAGCGGGATCATCACAAGCCAATCCAATGGCTTGTATTGCTTCTGGTATTACGTCGCTTTGGGGGCCATCACATGGTGGAGCCAACCAAGCCGTGCTGGAGATGCTCGATGAAATTGACCACAAAGATAACATTCCTGAATTTTTGGAACGTGCCAAAGATAAGAATGATCCTTTTAAACTCATGGGCTTTGGTCACCGCGTTTATAAAAACTTCGACCCTCGCGCCGAAGTCATGAAAGAAAGCTGTGATGAAGTGCTGGCCGAACTGGGTATTGATAACCCACAATTGGAACTGGCCATGGAGCTAGAGAAAATTGCGCTCAACGATCAATATTTCATCGACCGTAAACTTTTCCCGAATGTTGATTTTTATTCTGGCATTATCCTTAAAGCCATGGGCTTCCCTGTTGAAATGTTTACGGTTCTATTTGCCGTATCACGGACAGTCGGTTGGATTTCACAATGGAAAGAAATGATGGAAGAACAATCCTTAAAGATTGGTCGCCCCCGTCAGCTTTATACGGGTGAACCAGAACGCCCTTATGTACCGATGAGCAAGCGGAAGTAATTAAACAGAATCGAAAGACATTTTATCTGCAGTGAAAATCGATGTTGCATTGTCTAATGTTCCCGTAAACTCAACACTTGCGCCGACTTGAAATTGTTCAGACAAGCCCTCAGTAAGAGCTGTCACAATGATTCTATCAACTTTGTCGTTATCCAGCTTTACAATGCAACCTAAACTAGGATCGCCTAAACTAGGATCGCGTAAACTAGGATCGCGAATTGTTTCAATAATACCTCTTATTTTTTTATGTGTCATTTTTTTACCTCACTAACTTAATTTTATTTAACATATCATTACAAAAATTAAAGTCAACGACAACCGTAAAATATAATCTGCGGCACACGGTTTAGTCATACACCACAAAACAAACAACAAAGCCCCTTTCTTTTAAGGGGCTTTTTCATTTTAAAAATACTGTAAAATAAAGAGATTAATCATCGAAGGCGCGGCGGGCCATTTTCTCAATTTCTTTTTGAACAATACGTTCAACCATAGGCGGTAAGTTATCATCCATCCATTCGCGGAGCATCGGGTGTAGCATCTCACGAACAATATCTTCCAATGTCACACCATCATAAGAGCGACCATTATTGATTGGCATCTTATTGACTAATTTGGCCATACTACCAATGGCGGCAGATTGCGCGGATGAAGAAAGAATGTCTGAAGGAATAGCCTCACGCGGCGGCGTCTGTTCAGGTTCGGATTCTATTTCTGACTCTGGTTCAAAAACTGGTTCTGGCTCAAGATCACGCATTTCAATTTCTGGCTCTGGTTCAAAAATTTCTTCTGGTTCATCTTCTACCAAATCATCTTCGGTTAATTCCAGCACATCATCATGGCCTTCACGCACAGGGCTTTCAAGCGCCTCATTTTCTTCGACGTTTTCTACAACTTCTTCATCATCGTCGGAAATAATCTGACGGATAGAGGCCAGTATTTCTTCAATGGAAGGTTCTTGTTCAGATGAATTGTCAGACATGATGTGTTAGACCAAAAGAGAATCATTAATATTTCTAGGGTTAAGTGTGTGCTATCAGCGCGTTATTGTCAAAGCATGTCACAATAAAAATATATTTTGTCCTCATAATTGGCGGTTAATTCCATCAAAATGTGGATAATTTTGTGGGTTTCACAAGGAGTTAATTGTGGAAAAGCCCAGATTTTGGGGCACAAGAAGCCCTAAACGCTCTGCCAAAGAAAAATAGGCCACAACCTCATTTTGTTTTGATTGGACAAGGTCCACTTGCGCAGACAGCAATTCTTGATTGGCATTTAAGGCATCCAGCGTTGTTCGTTCACCAAATTCAATCTCATAATGAACACCCTCTTGCGCGATGCTCGCCGCCTTAATCTGTGATTGACGGGCTTTGGTTTCAGCACGCGCGGCCTCTAATTGCTTCCATCTTGTGATGACCTCTTGTTTCACGCGTTCTTTGGTCGCATTGACTTGTTCAGCCCTTTGAATTTTTGTCTTTTCCGCCGCACGAATTCGAGATAAAACCACCCCACCCGCATAAAGCGGCATAGAGGCACTCAAGCCAAGGACAGCCTGACGTTGCTCATCCAAAAAGTCGCTTTGTCCATATATCTTTTGTAAACGCCCAATCGCGCTCACTTGCGGCTTTAATTCCCCTTCAATACTTTTAATATCCTGCTCCGCCGCCTGTTTATTAAAATTTGCCTGTAAAACATCGCGGTTATTCGTCTGCGCCAAAGCAATAGCGGCATCCAATGTTTGCGGAATTTCAAATTTAAAAACGGGATAAGCCATATGGACAGGCGGCTGGCTCTTGGTAATTTGCACAAAATTCGCGGCAGAGGATTGAACCATCGCTTGCGCGTTAATCATATCGGCCTGCGCGCTTGCTAACCTCGCCTCAGATTGGCTGACATCCGTGCGGGTAATCTCCCCCACTTTAAACCTCAGCTGCGCCTGCTCGAGTTCCTTTTCAATTAATGTTAAATTGCTCTGGCGTAAATCCAGTACTGTACGGTCACGATAAAGTGACATATACGCCGCCACACCGTCATTCAAAATCGATTGTTCTATCGCGCTCAATCTATAATTTTGTGAACCAATGAGACTTTGTACACGCTCAACATTCGCGGTTGTCGTCCCTCCACGATAAACGGGCTGATTAAGGTTCAGCGTTGCCGATTGCGACACATTTCCTCCGTCTGAATTAATGAAGGAACTCCCATCTGTCTTGGTATTGGTGTAAATGATATCGGCATCGGCACTAATTTGCGGCTTATATCCGCTTTTGGCTTGATCCAATTGTTCTTGAAAAGCCAAAAGTTCCGCTCGTGCGGCTCTAATTGTTGAATTATTTTCGTAAGTTACAGATAAAACTTGATATAAAGAATTATCATCTTTATTCGGTTTATTTTGTATCTCTATTTCTTGGGCATGGCTTATCACAGGATAAATCACCAGATAAGATACAAATACAATAAAAAGCGTTAAAGCCTTGAAAAACATTGTTAAAATACAAATTCGTTACGAGGTTCAAAGCCTTGAAGATAAGGCGTTCCCGCATCGAACAAAATAGCTTCCGAAAAAGAATTTTCATCAATGCGTTCAACAAGCGTCACCTTAGCCATGACCTGCCCCCTAGGCTTCACTGGCGCAACAAGACGCCCACCAATATTTAACTGCGCTTTTATTTCTTGTGGGATATCCGCCACAGCCCCATTAATGATAACGATATCATAGGGCGCATTCACTGGCGCACCTTCACTTAGCGGGCCAATAACCGCAGCAATATTCATGTAAGACAGCTTGTCCCAACTGGTTTGTGCCTGCTCAATCAAGGTGGGCTCCTCCTCCAAAGAGACAACAGTACTCACCAAATGTGATAAAATCGCCGCGTTATAACCAATTCCTGACCCAATCGTTAAGGCGACATGATCTTCTCGCGGCTTTAACGCCTGCACCATACGCGCCAGCACTGATGGCTCCATCAAATATCGCCCTTGGGCAATTTCGACATCTTCATCGCAATAGCACACACTTTGTAAGTTTTCAGGGACGAACAGCTCTCGTGGGACAATATTCATCGTTTCAAGTAGCTTTTCAGACACAATGCCCATCGGATGAACTTGACTATCCACCATGGCTTGGCGAGCTTCGTAGAAATGATTGATTTTAGAATTCAACATCGGCGTTATCAGGTTATCTTTTAAAAATTAATAGCTTCTAAACTTATACCCCAAAAACAGGGTTTCTGACTAGCGATAAAAGTAAAGAAAACCAAAGATGATGGTTGCTAAAACGGTTTAACCTAGTGTACAACACAAATCACAGTTTATTCCTTGGCGCGGTGGCAGAGTGGTCATGCAGGGGACTGCAACTCCCCGTACAGCGGTTCGATTCCGCTCCGTGCCTCCATAATGTCTTTGCTCAGGGTCGCAAGCGACCTACGCTTTAATTAAGCTCAGGCGCGTAAACGTGCTACGCCACTGTACAATAGCCATGATTTAATTTTGATAATCTACAAAGAGCTTATTGACACAAACGCCCGATTCAGTCATAAAACGTATCAGTGTTTTCCCCAGTAGCTCAGTGGTAGAGCGAGTGACTGTTAATCACCAGGCCGGAGGTTCGACCCCTTCCTGGGGAGCCACTCATCTTATCCCATTGATATAACTAATCAATTTATTTTGCGAGTGTACAGCTTTCCTATTTTGATTAACCCTTTCCAAACCTGCGTTTTATGAATGTCTGCTTTTGGCCATAAGCGGGCATAAGTTATTTTTTTATTGACATAATTTTACGGTCGTTGTAAAAGAACTACTGAATTCAAAAGAACACATGTCTTATTACGAGAGAAATAATAATGGATTTAAGTACAAGCCAAAAGTTCAATCTTTCTACAAAAGCAAAAGACTTAATTGAAGCGTTCGTAATTCAACATAGAACAGAATTATTAAACAGAGCCGGTAACACAAAAGGAATAGAAGAAGTACTTACAAGAGAAGGGCATAAACTTCCCGTCTATTTATTGGATGCTGTTCAAGGCTTAAAAGAAGAAAGCGAGTCAATGTTTCTTCTCAAAAACACTTCGGTTGTACCTATAGGAAATGACATTCCCGACACTCCAGCAGGACCACACGAAGTTACTGAAGAGCAAAAACAGCTTTTATTATATGCGCCAACGATGGCTCTTCTAAATGGATTATTAAATTTAAAACCACAACGAGAAACAAGTGGGCAGTTGAGGTTCAGTCAAGTAATTCCAACAGGGCCTGATGCCGAACGTGAGGTTTTTGCTACAAATCGCCCTTTGTCACCCCATATTGATGGAATGGCTCATATAAACGTTCCTGATGTTGGTGCATTAGCTTGCATTAAAGGGCAAAAAAACACCAAAACATTTTTTATGGATGTAGATGCAATATTGAGCACATTAGATAAAGAAACAATAAGTGCTTTAAAAGAACCAAATTTTGGTTTTGATGGGTTGCTAGACTTAAGAACAGGAAGTCCCTTCGGCGAACACTCTCCAGACTATATTCAGCTCCCTTACTCAATAATAGATGATAATGTTTTAAGATATTCTCAGCGTTCAAGTGGCCAAACTGACGATGCTGATAAAGCTTTGGAGAAAATACGCACTGCTATTGATAACGCACAATCAATTGACGTTGAGCTAGAAGCAGGTGATATATTTTTTTGGAACAACAAAAAATATATTCATGGTCGCTCACCATATGAATATAAAGAAGCCCCAGATATAGCCTCTAATAGATGGGTAGTAAGGCAAATGACGTTTACTCTACCTCCACAATCTGGAAATTATCAAATGAACCTCCCTATTAATTAGTAATAGAGTTCTAGGGTCTTTTTAAAAATAGAAGGTATACGCGTTTATGACCCTCAATGTCCGCTTTGGGTCGTAACCTTCGAAATATAGGCAAAAATATTAATTTACTGCTAATACTGCCCTTACAGGTTTATTGGGGTCTTTTTCGGGAGCCCAATGTAACATACCATCACCAATCAAGGTGACGTCGCCGTTTCTAGTTTTATAAAATCCACCCTCCTCATTTTGTAAAACGCTACTATGGCCTTTTACACTTAGTGTTAAAATAGCATCATGAGCATGATCAGGGCTAATTGCATACTGTGGGTAATGAGTGTTGAAACGTAGTGTTATGTCTGAACATCTATTCGTGTTGATTTGTGCAATTTCTTTATAACTAAACAAATCTATTGCAACTGGCCAATAGGGTTCAGGAAAATCATCCTGTGCTAACTTTCGTTGCATATATGAAAGTCCCTGCTCGTCTTCTATGGTGCCTGTTAAAAACACAGTTTCAAACTCTGCCTGTCGGCCCTGCGGAATTTGTAATAAGTTAGCTGCTTTAAAATGTTCGTTTAGACTATAGTCATAAACCATTCCTTTGAAGCCTAGTTCTTTGTGACGCTGATAAAGCGCAAAGTCACTAGGATCATGAATCCTGAGCATACGCGGGTCTTCTTTAAGTCGGTCTTGTTCACGAAACATATGATTGAATAGCATAAATATTATGCAAAATCAATTTTAAAATACGCCTTGCGCCACTATGAGTATTTTAGGCAATAATTCCAACGTCTGCTTTGGGTCGGAAACGGACATTTCACTCAAGAACTTCTATGCAGACCCTAAATATGTATATCGTAAAATTTAGGAACTAGAATAGACACCAAAAGCATTATATCTTCATAATGTTCGGTTCGTAATGTATCAAAACATGAGAGCCACTATTTTCAAATATTATTATCCATTTCAATGACATGACCTTCAATCACCAAAAAAAGAGATGGACATGTAATGAGTTCATCCATAAATATTGATTTTTCGCTATAGGCGAGCGTTTTGAAACAGATATTCCCCTAAAGTTTTATAACGGCCATTTTATCTTGCGTCATGTCGTGCATGGTATAGCCGATACCGCCTGTATTATAGCCAGATTGCCTGCGTCCTGCAAAGGGCATCCAGTCCACACGAAACGCCGTATGATCATTGACCATCACCGCCGTGGCATCAAGATTTTGCACCGCCTTCATGGCAACATCTAAATCTTTAGTGAAAACAGAAGCCTGAAAAGCAAAGGGTAAAGCATTAGCCTGTTCAATCGCGCTATCCATATCATCATAACCATAAACGCATACCGCGGGGCCGAAAATTTCATTGGTAGAAACTTTGGCGTCGGCAGTAGGATTAAGAAGAACAGTCGGTGCGTAAGTCGTATTGCTTAATTTCTTACCACCAGTGATAACGTTATCTTTCACTTCATCAATCCATTGCGCGACACGGTCAACTTCGTTTGGACTAATAAGTGGGCCACACTCAGTGGCTTCATCTATCGCGTTACCAACGACTAACTTTGACGCGCCATCAGCCAGCATTTGTGCGATATCTTTCGCCTGTTTTTGCGGCGCAAAAATCCGTTGCACAGAAACACAAACTTGACCAGAATGATAAAACCCACCTTTAAGTAAGCTAGGTATCATGGATTCCACATCCGCGCTTTCGTCAATAATCACAGGGGCGACGCCGCCATGTTCCAACGCGCAACGTGTACCCGCCGCCAATTTAGAGCGCAGCATCCAACCGACTTTACCAGAACCAATAAAGGAGAAAAATGCCACACGGGGATCGGTCACCATTTTTTCTGCTGTTGGAATATCACAAGGGACACAACGACACCATTCTTCTGGCAACCCCGCTTCATACAGAATATCTACAAAAGCTTTACAAGATAGAGGCGTGTTATTGGCAGGTTTGACCAGCACAGGGCAACCCACCGCCACCGCAGGGGCAACCTGATGCACAATAAGATTAAGCGGATGATTAAAGGCCGAAACAGCCACCACAACGCCGATGGGTTCGCGACTGCTAAACGCCATACGACCCGCACCCGCTTGCGTAAGATCCATCGGGATTTCAGTTCCATTTAAATGTGACAACTCTTTCGCGGCAAGCTCTACACCATCAATGGCACGTGTCACTTCGACGCGCGCATCAACCAAGGGCTTACCACCTTCATTGGCGATCTGAAAGGCAAGCTCTTCAAACCGCCCTCCCATAATCTTTGCCGTTTTTTTAAGGATGTCGATGCGCCTATAAGCGGGCATCCAATTCTTACGATTGCGAAATAAATTATGCGCCGTTTCAAGATGTTTATCAACGGTATCAAAATCTACTGATGCAACGGAGCCAATGACTTCTTCATCAAATGGATTTACAACTTCAACGACACTCATAATAAACATACCTTTTGCTCAAGTTCATCAATCAACACTTTTTGATTTTCTGAATAATCAACAGGTAGTTCAACCAAATGAACGCCGCCAGCTTCAAAAGCTTTTTCAAAAGTTGGAATGATATTTTCTGCACTATCAACACGGTGACCTGTTGCACCATAACTTTCAGCATATTTCACAAAGTCAGGATTATCAAACTCTAAACCAAAATCTTCAAACCCGGCGTGAGATTGCTTCCAACGGATCATCCCGTAAGAGTTATCATTCAGAACCGTCACAACTAAATTCAAGCCAAGGCGCACGGCAGTTTCAATCTCTTGGCTGTTCATCATAAAACCACCATCCCCACAAACTGCCATGACACGACGTTTAGGGTAGAGCATTGCCGCCATCATAGCCGATGGTAGCCCCGCACCCATTGTTGCTAGCGCATTATCCAGCAACACAGTGTTTGGCTTATGTGCTTTATAATTACGCGCATACCAAAGTTTATAAATGCCGTTATCAAGCGCTATAATATCGTCATCACCCATGACTTTACGCGTATCGGCGACAAAGCGTTGCGGAATAATGGGGAAACGTGCATCATCGGCACCTTCAACAATATGCGCTTCAACTTCCGCACGGATTTTTTCAAAGTAAGCTTTATCAAATTTTATTTCACCACCAAGCTTGTCTTTCAAAGCCGTGATAGAGGCCGTGATATCACCCACCACTTCAAGCTGCGGAAAGTAAACTTGATCAACCTGTGCCGATTTATAATTCAAATGAATGACATTTTTTCCACCATCTTCCATAAAGAATGGCGGTTTTTCAATCACATCATGACCAATGTTAATAATTAAATCAGAGCGTTCAATCGCACAATGTAAATAATCACCATCTGATAAGGCCGCCGTACCAAGAAATAAATCAGAGCGTTCATCAATCACACCCTTACCCATTTGCGTATTAAAGAAAGGAATTTTTGTTGTATCAACAAAATCAGATAAAGCTTCATGCGCATCTTTTCGGTTTGCGCCTGCACCAATCAAAACCAAAGGCATTTTTGCTTCTTTAATCATCTTCGCCGCTCTATCCAAAACCTCATCACCCGCAACTGCGTAATGACGGTCATGCGGTGGAATGACGCGCTCATCCGTATCTTCTGCCGCAATATCCTCTGGCAACTCTAAAAGTACCGCACCCGGGCGCTCTTCTTCTGCTAAACGAAAGGCTTCACGCACCAAGGCGGGGATAGCATTACCATGAACAATTTGTTTCGACATTTTACAAATGGGTTCAAACAAACTAACCACATCAATAATTTGAAACTGTCCTTGCTTTGATTTCTTAATGGGCTTTTGCCCCGTAATCATAATTAGTGGCATCCCACCAAGATGAGCATAGGCCGCAGGCGTTGCAAAGTTTGTCGCACCCGGCCCTAACGTTGCCATACAAACGCCTGCCTGACCTGTAAGTCTACCATAAGTTGCCGCCATAAAGGCTGCGCCTTGTTCATGACGAGTTAAAACTAATTTTATTTTTGATGTCCTTAGAGATTCTACAAAATCAAGATTCTCTTCACCGGGAACGGCAAAAACATGCTCTACCCCTTCGGCTTCCAAGGCTTGAACCAATAAATCAGAAGCTTTGGTTATCTTGTTCGCTGATTGAGGATTTAAACTTTCAACTTTTTGTGCTGCATTACTCATCATACTTTCCTTTTCATCTATTTCATTAATGTTATTTAAGTTTATAAAAGTGATCTATCATCTGTTGTTATTAAACGCGCGCCACGTTGGAAGGTGATATATTGCCAAAACCAATGCAAGCTAACCATTAAACGGTTCCTGATGCCAACTAAAAAATAAACATGGACAAAACCCCATAACCACCAACCAATAAAACCAGAAAAACGAACGCCGTTATTAAAATCAGCAACGGCATTATTGCGGCCAATCGTTGCCATGCTGCCTGGATCATTATATATAAAAGGTTTACCACTTATTTTCTTTTGGCCTTTTACTTTTGCACAGATAAACTGACCAACATATTGCCCCATTTGTTTAGCGACTGGCGCAACACCTGGTAAAGGATGCTCTTTCCCTGTTGGTGTGTGCGCGGCGGTATCACCAACCACAAAAACATCTTTATGTCCTTTAACATTCAACTGTTCATCAACAATAACCGGTCCACTACGGTCTGTTTCGGCGTTTAACCATTCACCTGCAGGGGAAGCTTTAACGCCTGTTGGACCACCGCCAATAATTACAACACGCGGCCAGCCTTCGACCTCATCTGGCTTCGTGTTCGTTGACTCACAAGCTGAGACTGAATGTTGGTGTGCGGTATGTTGTTTCATTTTAATATTCCTTTACACAATATTCGGTCAGTAAAGATAATACGTTACCAATTGCCTATCGCGGCTTTAATTCCATTATTCGTATAATAATTAAAGGTTGGAATTTGTACACTTGTTGTCGTAATAATGTGAAAACAAAGTTTTAACATTAAACGATCCAGATGATATATCGAGTAACATTAACGATAGTCATGTTGCTTTTCACTTGATCGTGCCTTGGTTTAACGTATAATTTATGATCTATCCATATGCAATAGATATCTTTAAAACGAAACACTGACTTTATGAATGTGCAAACCGAATTAATTAAATTCACCCCCGAAGGACGCCTGCTTCATTTAGGTACTATGGGTAACTGAACAATGGAAAATGCCCCCATAATCGAACCTCTTTTAGCCAGCCTTGATGTTACAACCAATGAATATGACTCAATACGCATGCACTGCCATGATTTAGATAGGATTAATACGACAGGCGCGTGGATGACATATAGAAAATCATCCTTAAATTATGTCGAAATCAACCTCTTAACTAGGCATGACCCTAAAATAATTTCACGCATTGATGTCCGTGAAGAAAAAACAGCAAACTCAAACACCTTGACAGACATTACGAGCGGCTTAGAAGAGATTATGCAAGCAGGCTTCTCAACCGTAAAAAACGAACTTGAAAATATTCGCTAACAATATGAGCCTTAAACCCAAAATCGCCATTATCGATAGCGGATGCGCCAATATCGCCTCTGTCCGTTACGCGTTGGAACGTCTGGGGCATGAGGGCATTTTAACCGCCGATAAAGACTTCATCAATCAAGCTGATCGTGTCATCCTGCCCGGTGTAGGAACGGCGCGCGCGGCGATGGAGGGGCTACATCAACGTGGTCTGGTTGAAACAATTCAAAACCTTACCCAACCCGTCATGGGAATATGTTTAGGGATGCAACTTCTCTTCCAACACTCAGAAGAATTAGACACCGATATGTTAGGGGTTATCCCTGCCAATATCGTCAAATTTGATGAAAGCATCGATATCATCCCCCATATGGGTTGGAACAATGTCAGCCTTCATACGGCATCACCTCTATTTGAAAACATAGAAGATAACAATCATTTTTACTTCGTGCATAGCTACCTCGCCCCTATTTGTGATTACACCATTGGGCAATGCGACTATGGCACACCATTTTCGGCGATCGTAAAACGTGAAAATTTTTATGGCTGTCAATTTCACCCCGAACGCTCTGGCCATGCAGGTTCATTATTATTAAAGAATTTTATTAAGGGGGATTTAGAATGCTGACCAAACGTATTATCCCCTGCCTTGATGTCAAAGATGGGCGCGTTGTCAAAGGCACACAATTTAGAAATCACCGTGATGTTGGTGACATCATTGAGCTTGCAGGACGTTACGCCGATGAAGGCGCGGACGAACTGGTCTTCTATGATATCACCGCCAGCAGTGACGGACGCGTTGTTGATAAAAGCTGGATAGCACAAATTGCGCGCCGCATTAACATTCCTTTCTGCGTTGCTGGTGGTATCCGCAGCCTTGAAGATGCGCGGGCGATACTCAATGATGGTGCAGATAAAATTTCCGTCAACTCCCCTGCCCTTGAAAATCCTGCCTTCATAACCGAGCTTGCCGAAACTTTCGGGACACAATGCATCGTTGTGGGAATCGACAGCCGTGAAGAAAATGGCACTTATAAAGTTTATCAATATACGGGCGATGAAACCAAAACCATTCAATCAAAATTTGATACAGTTGAATGGGCATCACGCGTCGAAAAATTAGGCGCGGGGGAGATCGTCTTAAACTGCATGAATAATGACGGTATGCGTCAGGGTTATGACCTCAAACAACTCAACGAAGTGCAGGCCGCCATCAAAATCCCTCTCATTGCCTCAGGTGGTGCGGGCAGTGAAGAAAACTTTCTAACCGCTTTTGAACAAACGAAAATCAGCGGTGCTTTGGCCGCCTCCGTCTTCCATAGTGGGCAGATCGCCATCCCCGATCTTAAAGGCTTTTTAGCTGAAAAAGGCATTTGCATGCGCAGGACATAACAATAACAGAATAGTTCAAAAAGTTAAAAATATCCCCGATATGCACTTTTCGCATGAAAAAAATGTAAAAAAAGCATGAATAATGCTTGTATTCTCCGCAAATTCGTCTATTATAAAGAAATACACCCTCTATTACCGCTTGCTCGGAGATCTTAGAAATAAGACTTCCGGGCATTTTTTTTGCTTGCTCTCCCATTACCTTAACTTTATTCCAAAATTTTGCACGAATTACAGTTATTAACAGAAAATTGCGCTTGCATGTGATTATTATATTGCGGATATGCACAAAACGCCTACTCTTACTTTCATATAAAGAATCAAAAAAATAAAAATAGGGGCAGATATTATGAAACCATCATTACGGCGCACGGGCGCAAGAGCAATATTAGGAATAGCATTATCCGTTATTTTTACAAATAATGTGCTGTCAGACACACCTGTTCAATCAAAAGAGCCCGCAACTGTCACTCTAACCTTAAACTCAGATAAAACACAAATCAAAGACCCCGTTACAGAATGCCGCGCTTTTGAAGGAATCAAAGAGATAAAGCCTGATTTAAGTGTAGAGTTCACTTCTTGTACGCCAGTAAGTATAGAAATTAACAATTCCGACACAGATCAAAGCATAACTAGTACGTTATACCGACGATACAATCGATTAATGACTCGGGAAACAGTTATGAGAAATTATATAATTTCACACATTGGCTTAGATAGAGAGGCCAATGAATTTAAAAAACATCCTATACTTAGAAGTACTTTAGAGGAGTTGAATAACTATAGAGCTGTTATTCGAAAGTTAGAATTAGACGATTCAGATGGTCGATTAGAGGATAGAAATATCTTAATAGAAATAACGAAAAATTTAGAGGAAGCTGAAAAATCTGTTTTCAGCGCATTAGAAATCTTATACGAAAGCACAGAAACTCCAAATAGAGCATTAAATGCCCGTTACCTAGATGCTATCAGGCTGGCTGAGGCTTATAATGAACATATTCAAGAAAGAGAATCCACTGCTGAGGCTGTTTCTACACAACAGACTCAGATAACCTCCGTAACCGAGTTAACACACCACTATTAGGAGAAATATATGGCGATCCCTTCAGGACTCGAACCTGAAACCCCCTGCTTAGAAG
>CAZYHI010000024.1:0-6775 GCA_964647515.1 uncultured Micavibrio sp.
GGAATCTGGTTGTGATGCTACGCTATATTGTGCAGGTATTCTAACAGAGATGGAGCAAGTCATGGCGGATGTACCGCCTTTGACTGATATAAGTTTTGAGCGCTATGAACGAAGCAACATTCGAAGAAGATCCGCCGCCTAACGTTAAATTGACGCAAGGTGATGATGTTGATTCGCTTCTTATTAATATTGATGGTTATGAAGGCCCCATTGATGTCTTGCTGGATATGGCACGGACACAAAAAGTTGATTTGCGTGAAATCTCTATTCTTCAACTTGTCCGACAATATTTGGGCTTCATTGAACGCGCGAAAGAACTTCGTCTTGAACTGGCGGCGGAATATCTGGTGATGGCGGCGTGGCTCGCTTATTTGAAATCGCGATTGTTACTCCCGCAAGAGAAAAAAGAAGATGCCGAATATAGTGGTGAACAAATGGCCGAGGCTTTGCAGTTTCAGCTCCGTCGTTTGGAAGCTATGCGTGATCTTGGGCAAAAAATAATGTCTCGCCCACAATTGGGGGTAAATGTTTTTGCGCGCGGTATGCCCGATGGCCTGCGTACGAAGTTTGAAACAACATGGCAGGTTTCGCTGTATGATTTGCTAAAGGCTTATGGTGATATCACGCGCCGTAAAGAATATCAAACTTACGATCTACCAACTTTTAATATTTTAAGTATGGAAGATGCTGCTAATAACTTGGCAAAAATGCTGGGTAATTTGCCACGTACTGGTCCCCATAGCGTTTGGACAACCTTGCAAAGCTTTATCCCCGAAGGGATTACAGATCCGCTTCTGATACGTTCAACTATGGCTTCGACTTTTACGGCTGGGTTGGAGATGGCCAAGCAAGGGAAGTTAGAAATTCGCCAAGAGGGGGCTTTTAAACCTATTTATTTAAGAACCGCGAGCCGCGAACCCGGTTATGTGGATGAAGGAAAAACAGAGTAGGAAGTAAAATGGAACAACAACGTATTGAAGCACAAGAGATAGATAAGAGCATGGAAGAATTAGAAGAAGCGATCATGGCACCCGAAGATATTGATGGTGACGCGCCTGCTGAAGTCGAAGAGCTTGAAAATACACCTGAAAATCACCTTCGTATGGTTGAGGCGATTTTGTTTGCGTCATCTAAGCCGATCTCGCCGCAGGCAATGTTAGAGCGTTTACCCGAAGGGGCAGATCTTAATATTTTGCTTCCTCAATTGCAGAAAAAATATACAGGATGCGGGATTGAACTTGTTGAAGTTGGTGGTCAATGGGCGATGCGTACAGCGCAAGATGTTGGCGCGGCTTTGACCGTTGAAAAAGAAGTGTCACGTAAAATGTCAAAGGCAGCGTTGGAAACAATGGCCATTGTCGCATACCATCAACCGATAACACGGGCGGAAATTGAAAATATTCGTGGTGTCGCAACGCATAAAGGCACGCTTGATATTTTGATGGAGATGGGCTGGGTCAAGCCTGGACGTAGGCGCGAAACACCAGGGCGTCCGTTGACATGGATGACAACACATAATTTTCTTGACCATTTTCAGCTTGAAAATTTGAACGATCTTCCGGGCTTGGAAGAACTAAAAGCTTCTGGCTTGCTGGATAAACGCGCCGCGATTGATACTCTGCCTGATACAGGGGACTTATTCGATAATCCAGATGAGGATGCCGAAGAAGTCATGGATAGTTCTGATGAAGACGCGTATGATGAAGCCAGCTATAAAGAGTTGAAAGCGCGTGCGGTGAAGGAAGAATCTGAGCTAGAGCAAGAAGAAGTAGAGTAAAACATAAATTTTTGTCATCTTGTGGCTTGACCATAGGATCTTTTGAAAGATGAGGAGATATTGCGATCAAGTCGCAGTATGACGATTTTAAAAAAGGAGAAGAATAATGGGTATTAGTTTGTGGCAAGTTGCCATTGTTGTTGTTTTGGTGTTCTTACTGTTTGGTGCGGGGCGTTTACCGCGCGTGATGGAAGATATTGCAAAAGGTATTAAGTCTTTTAAAAAAGGCATCGCCGAAGAGGAAACTCCACCGCAAAAGATTATCGATCAAGATAAACAATCAAGTAAAAAAGAGAGTTAGAATCTCGTGCTCGATTTTGGATGGGCAGAATTACTAATTATTGTGGCGGTGGCGGTTTTCGTTATCGGACCAAAGGATATCCCAAATTTAATGTATGGATTGGGGCGCTTGGTGCGCCGTGTGCAATATATTCGCTTTGCTGTTTCCCAACAATTTGAAGATATTATGCAGGCTGGTGATTTGGACGAGCTGCGTAAAGGTGTTAATTTTGAAGAACGTCGCCCTGATGATGCGGTTATTGATGAGGCTGACTTTGATGTAGATGAGATAGATGAAGAAGTAACAGACGGGGATGCCAGCGATGACAAACCCGAAAACTGATACGTCTGAACAAAAACTTCCCCTGACGGGACATTTGGTTGAATTGCGTAAGCGTCTTCTTTGGGTGTTTGCTGTCATGGCATTGGGGACGGGTCTGTGCTTTTTATTCGTTGAAAATATTTATGGATTTTTGGTACAGCCTTTGGCTAATGCGATGGAAGGCGAAAGCACCAACCGTTTGATTTATACAGGTTTAACCGAAGCGTTTTTTACCTATTTAAAAGTTGCCTTTTTTGCAGGAATTTTTCTGACCTTTCCTATTTTACTGGCACAGATTTGGGCGTTTATTGCGCCGGGTCTTTATAAGAAAGAAAAGAGTACGTTTTTGCCATTCCTCATCGCCACACCTATTTTGTTTTTTACAGGCGGCGCGGTTGTTTATTACGGCATCATTCCGATGGCGTGGCCATTTTTCTTAGGCTTTCAAAGCTCTGGCGCGGAAACCGCTCTGCCTATTCAGCTTGAGGCGCGGGTGAGTGAGTATCTTGACCTTGTGATGACGCTTATTTTTGCCTTTGGTTTATGCTTTCAATTACCCGTTTTACTGACATTAATGGGTAAGGCAGGCATGGTGTCATCGGTGGGATTGGCGGCAAAGCGCAAATATGCTATCATTATCACCTTCGCCGTGGCTGCCTTTTTAACGCCGCCAGATGTTATCTCGCAAGTCGGGTTGGCCGTGCCAATCTTGGGGTTATATGAAATTTCAATTTTATTGGTACGAATGTTTGAAAAGCAAAAAAGACAAGATGCCAAACCTGCATAAAAAATATAAAGAAGTTTTACGCCAAAATAATTGGACATCAGATGATTTTCAACTGAAAGCTGTTGATGAACTTCAACGTCTTCTCATTGATTTTGCGCCGCTTAAAACATGGTGGCCTTTTATAAAACCTAAAGAGATAAAAGGCGTTTATCTTTACGGTGGTGTGGGTCGTGGTAAATCCATGTTGATGGATTTATTTTATGAAAAAATTTTAAAAACCAGAAAAAACATCACAGCACGGCGTGTCCATTTTCACGAATTTATGATTGAAACACATGATTGGCTTCATGCTCATCGTGGTGAGGGGATGGATGATTTATTGCCTCGCTATGCGGCGCATGTGGCGGCGCATACACGGCTTTTATGCTTTGATGAATTTCATGTCACTGATGTCGCCGATGCGATGATTTTAGGGCGGTTATTTACTGAATTATTTTCCCATCATGTTGTTGTTGTCGCGACCAGCAACCGTATTCCTGATGATCTCTATAAAGGCGGCCTTACCCGTGATCGATTTTTACCTTTTATTGAATTGCTGAAGTTAAAATCAGTGGTTTTGCACCTTGATAGTGATACTGATTACCGCAGTGTTGGGGAATTGGATGAAGATGTTTATTATCTCTCACCTTTGACGCCACATAACGCACAAAAAATTGAAACACGTTTTAAATCTTTGTCACACAATAAAAATATTATTGAGGAGATAATAGAAGTGAAGGGGCGTAAAATCCCTGTATCTGCCGCGGGAGATGTCGCGCGGTTTGGCTTTGCCGATATTTGCGAGAAGGCGTATGGCGCCGAAGACTACATCGCGATCGCCAAGAAATATGATAGTGTTTTTATTACGGACATTCCAACACTGACCCAAGAAAAACGCAATGAGATAAAGCGTTTTATTTTATTGATTGATTGTTTGTATGAGGCCAAGTGCCGTGTGGTAATCTCCGCGCAAGAGCCTTTGGATAAACTCTATCAAGGGCATGACCATGCTTTTGAATTTGACCGCACCGTCAGCCGTTTAATGGAAATGCAATCCAATATTTACCATCAAGAAAGAGCCGCTTGATATGGGTTTTTTTAATTTTTTCAATAAACCAATATCGTACGAAAAACAAAAAGATATTGCACAAAATGGAACGGTAAAACAGCGTTTAACACTGGCCAAATCATCAAAGACCCATAGAGAGATTTTATTTTATCTTGCCGAACATGATCCGACCGATAATGTTCGTAAAAAAGTCGCGCAAAATATTTTAACGCCACTTCATGCCAATGAAATTATTGCCAAAGACTTTAATGACGATGTGCGTTTGGCCTTATCGGGGCGTTTGGTGAAGTTACTTCCTGATCTTTCTATTGATAAACAAAGTCAGTTTTATGCCTATACGGTACAGGCTTTGGGGACACTGGCCTTGGATGAAGTGTTAAAGATTCGAAAATCTTTGGCGGTGACCTTGAAAGATCATGCTTATGCGCCGCCATCTGTTGCCGCGCAATTGGCGCGTGATATTGAACGCGAAGTGGCAGAGCCGATTTTACGTTTTTGTGTGGCCTTGGAAGATGATGTTTTACTGGATATTATAAAGACACATAAAGAAAGTTGGGCGATTGAATCTGTGGCGCAACGCCCGACGATAAGTGCGGTTGTGTCTAAAGCCATTGTTAAAAGCAATAATAAAAATGCAGGAAAATATTTGATTGAAAATAAGGGTGCTGTGCTGAATGAAGATGTTTTGTATGAAATTATTGAGCGCGCTAAAGATTTCCCTGAATGGCATAAGCCTTTGGCAATTAACCATAAATTACCACAAAATATGGCGCGAAAATTGGCGCGATATACCGATGCACGCATTCGAAAATTACTACAAGATAAGGGTGGTTATGACCTTGATGAAAGTGAAATTGTTACTGATGGAACGCGCCGCCGTATTGCTTTAGAAGAAGATATTCAAAATCGTGATGATAAAAATTTAAAAAAAGAAATCGCGAATTTAGAGAGCAAAGGGAAATTAACCGAAACCGTGATTGGCGATCATTTGGCGTTACGTGATTATGATTTTGTTTATGAATCCTTGGCTTATAAATTAAATATCACATCGGTTAAAATCAAAGATATGTTTAAAATTAAAAAACCAGAAACGGTGTGCGCGGTTTGTTGGCGTGCGCGGCTTTCGATGCGTTTTTGCTTACGAATACAGCAAGAACTTGTCGGTATATCTCATCGCGAAGCCCTTGTCCCCAAACAAGGAAGCGATTATCCTTTATCTGAAAAAGATATGCTCTGGCAGCTTGAATTTATGGATGTGGAATAAAAATCTAAAATGAAAAAAAATTATTTAATTGCTTTGTTATTGCTATTACTGACGGCTTGTTCTGCTGCACCGATATTTACACCATCTTCTATACCGCCACCCATTCCTAAGCATCGTTATGTTGATTTTGTTTTGGTTGAAAAAAGTCAGAATAAAATGTATTTACTCAAAAATAATTATATTGTTCGCGAATATAATGTTGCCTTTGGTCAAAACCCTATCGGTCATAAAGTGCGTGAGGGCGATCACCGCACGCCAGAAGGGCGTTACATGCTGACTTATAAGAACCTTCAAAGCAGCTTTTATAAATCTATCCGTATTGATTATCCCAATGAGGGTGATATTGCCCGCGCTGCCGCGCGTGGTGTGCCGCCAGGCGGTGATATTGTCCTTCATGGGATGCCCAATGAAGTGGGAAATTATCGCGGGCCTATTCGCCCCAGAAATTGGACGCAAGGCTGTATCGCGGTTCGTAATCATGAAATGGATCAAATTTGGCGTTTGGTCGAATCAGACACCCCGATTGAGATTAGGCCTTAGGGTTTGTAATATTGTTATTCCGAATTTATTTCGGAATCTTAAAAGATACTGAAACAAGTTCAGGATGACATGGTTTTTATATTCACGTTTATCCGTGTTCATCCGTGGTTTAAAAAAGAAATGTGCTGAACCCGTTGCGTCTCTTTGCGCTCTTCGCGTGAACTTATATTGATATTCCCGCGCGGGGGTGGGGATAACAAATCGGGTGTAGGCTATAACACTTTTCTTAAGGGCTTGCCTTAATATGGGCTTAGGTTTATCCTTCTCCTTAGAATAACTTCAGCAAAAAAGGAAAATATCATGAGCAAAACACACGCAAGAGCCAGAGCAAAAATCGGATTAGTCGGCGCAGGGATGATCGGCGGGACGTTGGCACATTTGGCAGGCTTGAAGGAGCTGGGTGATGTTGCCATGGTTGATATTGCCGATGGTATTCCCCAAGGTAAAGGCTTAGACCTTGCCGAAAGCGCGCCTGTCGAAGGTTTTGATTGTAATTTTAACGGCAGTAATGATTACAGCGTTATTGATGGCGCGGATGTGATTATTGTGACGGCAGGTATTCCGCGTAAACCAGGGATGAGCCGTGATGATTTAATCGGTATTAACACGGGTATTATCAACAGCGTTGGCGCGGAGATCAAAGCGCGCGCACCCGAAGCTTTCGTGATTGTCATCACAAATCCATTGGATGTGATGGTTGAGGTCATGCAACGTGCGACAGGTTTTGATGATTCAAAAGTTGTTGGTATGGCGGGCGT
>CAZYHI010000024.1:6785-21256 GCA_964647515.1 uncultured Micavibrio sp.
CGCGTTTTCGTTATTTTTTGGCGGATGAATTTAAGGTTTCTGTCGAAGATGTCACCGCGTTTGTGCTTGGTGGTCATGGTGATACCATGGTGCCGTCCATTCGTTATTCAACAATTGCTGGTATCCCATTGCCAGATTGCATTGAGATGGGGTGGTCTACGCAAGAAAAAATTGATGCGATCGTTGATCGTACCCGTAAAGGCGGTGGTGAGATTGTCGCGCTCTTAAAAACTGGCTCGGCTTATTATGCGCCGGCCTCTTCTGCGATCTCTATGGCGGAAAGCTATCTGAAAGATAAAAAGCGTGTCTTGCCTTGCGCGGCGAAGCTTAATGGTCAGTACGGCGTTGATGGTCTTTATATCGGTGTGCCTGTGGTGATTGGTAAATCTGGCGTTGAAAAAATTATTGAGATTAAGCTCAATGAAGAAGAGCAAGCCATGTTTGATAAATCGGTTCAGGCGGTCAAAGACCTGAACGAAGCCATGGAAAATGTTGCTAAAGACGCGGCTTAACAATATTCGTGTTGTCATTTCCGCCGTCGCGTGAGGATCGGGAATTTTTAACCACAGACGGACACGGATGCACACAGATAAATATTACATTTTTTTAGCATCCTGACGAAAGTTAGGATCCATGGAAATATCTGGATCCCAAATCGAGTTTGGGATGCCGAATTATTAAGAAAAATTCTATGAAATCTTCGAGCCCTTTGTGCTCTTGGTGTTAAAATTCTTTTTAGGTATATTAACTAAATAAGCTAGGGCCACGCGTGATTGGTCGGTTATCAATAGGGACTGGAATAAGAACAGGTTCTGGTTGTAGTCCTCGTGTGATTGTATCTGCAACGCTTTGTGTGGCATTCTTAACCCAATCCTGCATGGATCGACCAAAATCTGTTGGGTTTAGTTGCGGCGTTTGCGTGTTCGCATTGTCGTTAAACACAGCAATGCTGGTATTTTTCCAAAACAATTTATTTTTAACGGGAACGTTAAACTTATCCGCCAGCATATTTATGCCACCTGCTGTTATCAGCCCATCACGTATGCCATTATTTTCTAAAATCGCTTCGCTTAATGCGACTGTCGCAGTATTTTCTTTTATAAGACCTGCTTCATATTGAGATTTTAATGAGGCTACATTTTCTGCCCATGGAATCTTAAATGCGGGATCTCTGTTTAAAACCTCTATCGCCGATAAGGGCGCTTGGGTGAGGTTGGTTTCAACATGCTCTACGGCAAGTTCAGCAAGCTCATGACTAACCCGAATCGTATTAAACGATGTGGATGCATTTAAACCTGTGGAAGAGGTAGCGAATCTCCCAGAAAGATTTTTAAAGCCTTCCACAATTTGTTTTTGGATAGCTTTATTTACACCAGAGTTATTGGTGGTGATGATGGTTACGAAATTAAGAGTATTAAAAAGGGCGGCGGTTAAGTTTTCAGCTTTTTTTGTAATGCCTCGTACCATAACGCCGAACTCTGCACCCTTTTTGAACAATTCTTTTAGGTAAGATTCATGAAATAGTTTGTCACTTTCTGCTGTTCTTTTTAAAAAATCAGCAGCTTTTTCGGCTTCTATTGTGAAGTGATTTTCAGGTGTCCCAGGAGAGGCAGATAAAATGTTCATATATTTGCATCATAGCACAAATATATGGTATGTCAAGTGTTTGCCATAATATAAATGATAGTTTTAACCGAAAGTTGCTGCTGATGTGACCGCTGTCCCTGCCGTGTTTACCGGTGTTTCTGGTTGTTCTACCGCATGAAGAGGGTGCTGGCTCTGATCGGCAACAGGGGAGTCGGCTGCGTTTTGTCCTGGGGCGGCAACTTGTGCAAATGTACCTGTTGCGTTTACGCCTGTTTCATATCCCGCTGGTGAACTTGAAGCCAGTGTATTTTGAGAGGCGTTTTTAAAAGGTGAGTTTGGGTTGCTAGGGTCAGCTGTATTCCCATCATATAATCCACTCTGTTGTGGTGCTGGGGTTTCTGGTAGGATCCCTGCTTTGATTAATGAATTATTTTTTGCCGTTTGTGCTACTTCACTATGAAGAGGTTTTTGTAGAAGAGTTTGATACGAATTCCATTTTTCATCATTTCCAGCGAGTTCTATAGCTTCTTGTCTAAGATACTCTTTTTGGTTATCCGTTAATGCGGCGGTCTGATTAAAAGCTTCTCCGTATGTGATGCTTCCTTCTTGTTCTTCTATATATCCAGCCAATACTTCATAAGCACTTATGTGTTCTTGAAGGTCTTGTGCTTGTTCATTTAAGTTAGACTCCTCTACATCGAGTGTGTTTTGAAGTTCTGTTAGTTGTTCACTAAGAGCTTGCCTTTGAGTGAGTAAGTCAGATTTTTCTGTTTCAAGTTCTAATCTTTCTGCTTGTGTAATAGATTTTTCTTCTTCTAATTTAGATATTTGATCTTTAATTTCGTTGATTTTGTTTTCTAATGTTTCTTGTTGTAAACTTATTTCATTTCTTTCAGCAGTGATTTGATCAAGAGATGTATTGATATCATTTAATTCATCGTTAAGTTTAGGTAACTTTAACCGTACATGTTCAGGATTTGCTTCACTGTTTTTTAATTCTTCCAGCCTCTGTCCTAAAATAGATTTTTCTGTTTGTGCTTGTTTTATTGTTGTATTTGCACCTTCTTCTAACTCGCCACCTTTTTCAAATCTATCTTCTCCGTATCCTCTTTGTTTCTGAATGTTACCTAATCGAGTATTACCATCTTCTATTTCTTTATCGGCTTTAGCTATACCCTCTTTTAGCTCTAGTTCCTCTTTTAGTATTTTTTCTGCTTCACTTATTTCTACTTCAACTTGGGCTTTTCTGTCTTCTAAGTCCTCTTGTTTAGTAGCTAGATTTTTATCTTTTAATGCGAGTTCTTTTAAGTCTTTTCCAGTCTCTAATAAATCGCTTTGTAATGTAGATATTTGACCATCAACCTCTGCTTCTTTCTGATTTAAATAGGCAATTTTTTTATCAATCTCTAACAATTTTATATCAATGGCAGCTATCTGTTTGCTGATTTGTTCAATCTGTTCTTGAATCAGTATTTGTTGTAACAGTCTCCTTTTTCCTTCTGGGCTGTTTGCATCATGACCTTCACCATCTTCGGTTAAGTGAATGTTAGTTATACCACCGCGATGCCCACTGGCTAGCGCCGCTCTTAATCCTGCATTGTTGCTGATATCGTTTAAACTAAAGATATTACCCGTAGATTTCGGCGCGCACATGTCGTCCGCATTTGCGGCGAAAGTCTGGTGGTTTGGTACTGTTGTTGTCACTTGTTGAACCATACCTATATTATACCAAATAGAGGTTAACAAATGCAAAAAACGACGCCCTTATGACGCCTCTTTTTATTAAGTTATATCAATGTGTTATGATATTAACCCATTGGGTTTAGAGTAGGTGTTCCTGCAATAACAGTTGTCCCTGTTTTTTCAATAGTATCAGCAGAAGCAATCAGTGTTGAGCTAGCTATATCTTGTGTTGGTTGCATTCCTTCTAGTATACCTTTTAAATCAGAATAAGATGCGTGTGCTACGTTTAACCCATCGCCGTCGTAATGGCTTAGACCTGTTTCATCTTTAGGTAATGATGCCCATTCTTGAGCTAACTTACCCATAAATTTGTCTAATGGCATGTTAGGGTTACCTGCTTGATATTCTGATAAACCGCGGCGTTCCATAAGGGTAATTGTCATGTCACGTTGCATTTGTTCATCAAAAAGTTCATCGCCTGTTAAATCCATTTTTTTGATTAAATAGTCCATTGTATCACCAATGATTTGTGGAGCTCCAAGTGCAGTAGATGGTGATCCACTAGCTTTTAATTCAGCTTGTAATGCTCTAACTTCATTGATTGTCATTTCAGTAAGGTTGTATTCACCCTGAAATGGTGTCTCACCCCAAGCGAGGTTATGATCGCCGCTAGCTTCGTATTGATAAATAAAATCTACGAGTGAATTCACGTCTAGTGAGTTACTTGCAAATGCCCCACTATTTTCAGGTGCCGCAGGCGTTGGCAAGTCATCATGTGCCGCTTGTATGTGATTAAGTGTTTCGAGTGTAACAACACCGTCGCCTTCTAACCCGTTTTCCTTTTGGTATAGGGCAACTGCTTTTTGTGTCATCTGGCCAAACTTCCCGTCGATTCCACCGTTACTGTTTAAGATGGCAGCAAATTCAGGGTCTATGTCACTTAACATGGCTTGCATGTTCGCTGTGACAGGATTGTAGGTATATGTTGGATCAAAAGATAATAGAACGTCACTCTCATGACCTGTCGTAATAGTATCTGTTATGATAGGTGTTCCGGTTATTTCAGGGCGTTCAGGCACTGCAGTGACAATGACACCATTTGGATCTTCTATGGGTGTATTTAAAACAGGAGTATTCTGATTATTTTCGGCTTCTATTTGCTCCCATGAAACAACATTGTCTTCAACCGCAGATAATTCAACACCATTGTTAAGCGCTGGTGCATCTGGTGTTTGTGTAACGCGGGCGAATTCATTTTTTGGACGGAATGTATTGTTAAACCAGTTTTTAATACCGCTAACGGCATTGCTAAAAGTTTCTCTAAGAGAAAAAACTTCATCTTGCTTTAATAATTCGTCTGTTGCTAGTATCGATGTGCTCATTTATTTAATCTTTTAAACCCCAAATTTCTTCGTTTTTATTCTCTTTTATTTCTTATGTTTAAATTGTACCAAAATCGACTATCTCAATGCAAAAAACGCGGATTCAGCGTTATTTATCAATATTATAGAAAATAATAATTAAGAAAAAATGAAGAAATCTATAGATTCCGTGTATTGAGTCTTGGAAGTGGCATTTTGTTATGCTAACACAGGGGCATATATAAATAATGTCGCATAGGGTGATGTTTCTAACACATTGAAATAATTAGAGTTTTTAAATGAATATTCACGAATACCAAGCTAAAGAATTACTTGCCAAATATGGTGTTGCGGTGCCACACGGCATTGCCGCGATGAGCGTTGATGAGGCGGTGAAAGCCGCAGAATCTATGGATAGCTCGCTTTACGTGGTCAAAGCGCAAATTCATGCAGGGGGACGCGGTGCAGGACACTTTGCCAATGACCCAGATGGTAAAGGTGGTGTTCGCCTTTGTAAAACAACCGATGAGGTTAAAGATGCCGCCGAAGCGATGATGGGAAATACATTGGTGACTATTCAAACGGGCGCGGAAGGAAAACAGGTTCAACGTCTTTATGTGACTGATGGTGTTGATATTGAAAAAGAATATTATGCCTCTGTTGTCTTGGATCGTAATACGGATCGCGTTAGTTTCATGGTGTCTACCGAAGGTGGAATGGACATTGAAGAAGTGGCGGAAAAAACACCTGAAAAAATCACGCATGTGTCGATTGACCCAGCCACGGGTATGATGCCGCACCATGCACGTAGTTTGGCATTCGCTTTAGAGTTGAATAAGCCTGCCATGAAATCTGCCGTGAAATTTTTCATGTCTTTATATAAGGCGTTTGTTGAACTGGATGCGGCGATTGTCGAAATTAATCCCATGATTGTGACGGATAAAGATGAAGTTATGGCGCTGGATGCGAAAATGAATTTTGATGAGAATGCTTTGTTCCGTCAAAAAGATGTGGCAGCTATGCGCGATGAGAGCGAAGAAGATGAGAATGAGCGCGAAGCGACAAACTGGGAACTCTCTTACGTTTCTATGGATGGTAATATTGGCTGTATGGTTAATGGGGCTGGCCTTGCGATGGCGACGATGGACATCATTAAGCTTTATGGTGGCGAACCTGCAAACTTTTTGGATGTTGGTGGTGGTGCCACGGCAGAGCGCGTGACAGCGGCCTTTAAAATTATTCTTTCTGATGAAAATGTTGAAGGTATTTTGGTGAATATTTTTGGCGGTATCATGAAATGTGATGTAATTGCCCAAGGTGTGATTGCCGCGGCGAAAGAGGTTGATCTTTCTGTGCCATTGGTTGTTCGCCTTGAAGGGACCAATGTTGAAAAAGGTAAAGAGCTGATGGCGAATTCAGGTTTGCCAATTATCTCTGCTGATGATTTGGAAGATGCGGCAAAGAAAGTCGTTGAAGCAACTGAGCAAGCAAGAAAGGCGGCTTAGTCAAAACTGCTTGGAATGTCCAAGCGAATTTATTTCTTGAAAGGAATATGACATGAAAAAACTTCTTTTACTTCTGGCGTTGATAGCAACGGGTTATCTTGCCTATCACGCATTTGTTTATAAAAGTAAAGATATTGAAGCAGATATTACAACACGTTTGGCGCAAAGTTTTGAGACGCAAAATGTTTCTGACAATATTGCCTTTGCGGTTTCTGGGCGTGATGTGACTTTGACGGGTGATGTTGCTGAACAAATTGATAGAGCTGAAGTTGGACGTTTGGCCAGCGCTCTTGAAGGTGTTCGTGTTGTTGATAATCAAATTAATGTTGCACCGCCACCTGCACCTGTTGTATTGAAAGAGCCAGAGCCTGTTCGTTTTCCTGACCCAATGCCAGAACCTGTTATTGACTCAACGATTACTTTTGTGGAACCGAAGTCTGTTGTGGTTGAACAACCTGTTATTGACCCGACTATTGTTTTTGCAGAGCCTGTTATTGAGCTGGATGCGCCTGTCATTGTTGAACAGCCTGTGGTTGTTGCCAATGATATTACGCTTGATAAGCCATTAACCGTTCAAAGTGGCCGTATTATTCGCCGTGGTGTTGATTATGCGACGGCACAAAAAACGGTTGAAGCCGCTTGTGAATATGATCTGACATCATTGTTGCACGGCAATAAAATTAATTTTGATTCTGGTCGGGCGACGATTAAATCAAAAAGTTATAACTTGTTAGATCGTATGGTTGTTGCGGCTAAGAACTGTGATTCTAGCACCATTATTACCATTAACGGTTACACCGATAATGTTGGTGATTTTGAAGCGAACAGAAAATTGAGCCTTCAACGTGCGCGCGCGGTGGGTCAATATATGTTGAAACGTGGTGTTGCCAAAAAAGTTAAGGTTGTCGGCCATGGGTCGAACGATCCTATCGCTGATAATGATACCGAAGAAGGACGTGCGCAAAATCGCCGTATTGAATTTAAAGTTTATACAAAATAACAAATTAAATATTAGATATATATAAGGAAATAAATATGACCTATCTCATCATTCAAATGTTCATCTGCTTACTCATCGCTTTTTTGTTAGGGCTTTTAATTGGTTGGTTACTTTGTAAAATTTTCTGTTGCCGCAAAGATAAACATTGCGATACTGGTGCCACGTGCGATGCACCGCAATCGGCGATGTCTTCAACGGCTGCTCCTGCCGCGGCGGCGGCGAGTATGGCTTCATCCTCTTATGATGATGAAGATGACACAGTGATGATTGGTTTAGACACCAATGTTGATTTGGATGCCGATGGTTATGCGATTGAAACATTGGAAGGTATTGGCCCGCAAACTGGAAACTTATTCCGTGGTTATGGTGTTTCTTCAGTCGGTGATTATTTGCGTAAATTACATGCTGCGCCTGCCCGTGAGCAAGCGGCGAAGGATTTAAATATCCTTGTGAAGCCGCTTCATGATTGGGCGTCAATGTCCGACCTTCTTCGTGTTGAAGGGATTGACCATCAATATGCCGAGCTAACTTATGCAGCGGGTATTCAAACGGTGAATGATTTAGCAAACAGCGATGCGAGCCAGCTTGTGAATGAAATGGACCGTGTGAATAATTCAGGTAAACAACATATTGCGCCAACAGTACCAAGTGCTGATGATGTTGCAGGTTGGATTGCGTTGGCAAAAAATATGAGCCCCGTGGTTTCTGTTTAAGCCGTTTTAGTTTAATAGCCTTATCAATTAAAAAAATAGTAATAACATATAGAAGGAAAATATGTCTGTTCTGGTTAATAAAAATACAAAGCTTATCTGTCAGGGATTTACCGGATCTCAAGGAACGTTCCATAGTGAACAAGCCATTGAATATGGCACCAATATGGTTGGTGGTGTGACGCCGGGTAAAGGCGGGCAAGAACATTTAGGACTGCCTGTCTTTAATACGGTGGATGAAGCGGTTCATAAAACGGGGGCGAATGCGTCTGTGATTTATGTTCCACCTCCCTTTGCGGCAGATTCAATTTTGGAAGCGATTGACGCAAAACTAGAATTGGTTGTTTGTATTACAGAAGGCATTCCTGTGCTCGACATGGTGAAGGTTAAGCGCGCCTTGCAAGGATCAAACACACGTTTAATCGGCCCTAATTGCCCGGGTGTGATTACGCCTGATGAATGTAAAATCGGTATCATGCCCGGTCACATTCATAAGCGCGGTAAAATTGGTATTGTTTCACGTTCAGGGACTTTGACCTATGAAGCTGTGGCGCAAACAGGCGCGGTGGGTTACGGTCAGTCCACTTGTATTGGTATTGGCGGCGACCCTGTGAACGGCACAAACTTCATTGATTGTATCGAGATGTTTATGGATGACGATGAGACCGAAGGTATCTTGATGATTGGTGAAATTGGCGGCGCCGCAGAGATTGACGCCGCGCAATATTACAAAGATTTGAAAACCAAGAAACCGATTGCTGGGTTTATCGCGGGGGCGACTGCGCCTCCCGGGAAACGTATGGGACATGCTGGTGCGATTATTTCTGGCGGTGATGACACGGCCGAAGCCAAAATGGAAGCGATGCGCTCTGCTGGCTTTGCGGTATCGGACAGCCCCGGCGGTTTGGGTGAAGCCATGAAACAAGCGATGGCGGCTTAGTTGCTTTTGCTTACTTTGCGTTAAGAATTGAGGAGAGCCTGTTGGCTCTCTTTTTTTATGCATTTTTTTAAGCGCAATTAGTTTTTCTACCATGCGTATGTAGTTGCTTTGCATTATAAGCGCGCGGCGCAGCTGTAGGTATTCTTGCGAACGAAAGCCATGTTTGAGGCCGTTTTGTGCGCTTCGTTCTTTACCTGCGGCGGTTTTTGGCCCTGTTGATTTTTTCCATGGCTTGTTTTGACGAATGATTGCGGCTTGTTTTTCTCGTGCTTGTGTGGTCCAGCGGGGCATGACTATCGGTACTTTCTTATTAATAATTTGTATAGTTCGGATGTCGAGTTTGGTTTGTTAGTTTGGCTCAGGCGCGTAAACGCGCTACGCCATATATTATTTATAGTATCTTTCATGATGGTAAGAGATTTTTCGGTATCAATTAAAAAGTGGTCGGAGGATGACGGTTGGGGGGAATAAGAAAATTCGTGTCTATTTGTGTTCATTCGTGGTTTGAAAATTTTAAACGCGGAGGTGCCGAGATACAGAGTTTTTATAAAATTCTCATAAATTTTTACATCCCAAACTTGATTTGGGATCCCGTATTTTTTAAACGATATTATTGAATCGCCCCTAAAATTATAAAAACGCGAAGCCGCAAAGCTTACAGCTTTGTGCCGAACGCTTTGCGCTTTAGCGTCTTTGCGTTGGTGATGTGGTCTTAATGGTTCAAAATTTTTAACACGAAGGTCACAAAGGGCACTAAGTTTTTTATTTGAAGAAAGAACAAGCATTATTCTTCTGTCTCATCATCACCATCGATTTTTTGAATTGCGCTGAGGGTGCGAACATATTGGCTTTGGGCGCGTAAGGCCAAGCTGTAACGTGTCAAAGGGTCGCAGGTTCTATCAGCGTTGCTGAGCATACGTTTGAAAATTGTATTTAAAAGATTGTTTTGCTGACGTAATTCTTCATTGTCATCAATGTGGGGAGGATGCTCGGTCAGGGATTGTAGCTGTTTAATAAGGTCTTTTGTGTCGGAGGGTGTTTCATATTTCATAAAAGATAAAATATGATAATATTCCTATTTTGTCAAGAAGTTTTTTAACCACAGGTGAAACACAGGAGACGGGGATGACACTGCCCTTAAAATTAACAAAAAATTAGTGAATACGGAAAATATTACCGCCCCCTCTTTTTTTGCCGAGAGGGTGGGTGACTACATCGGCCAATCCCACTCGGTAAATCATTGATTTATAACGTTTTATTTCTGGCATTGCGCTTGCAATGTTTTATTCAGATACGAACAATAATGAATATGGGAGCATTCAAATGCATATAACAAACACGATATACTTTACTGGAACAACATTATGGTTGATCGCTTTGGCGAAAATTGCCGATTATAACCCGATCGAAAACATGACGGGTCTTGCTGGTCAAGTCATTGGATTTTAATTACAGTCATTTGCATTTACTTTGTGACTCGTTACTTCGCTCTACAGGTAGGAACCTACATGTTATCGCTCGTGCCTTGTCACAAAATAAAGCCAAACGACTGTAAAGATAACTATATTTTTGTAAACATACCCGGTCATCTCATCTTGCCCCTTCGTTTGATGGATGGCCACACCCCCCAGCCTTTTTATGAGAATTTGTAAAAGGCCCTCTTAAGGGATAGGCGTTGACAATTTTAAGATTGTTGAGCCTATCCCTTCTTTTTTTGCGCGCTGCGTGGCATTATGGGGTGGTTTATTCTCATATCAAAAATAAAAGGGCGTTTATTTATGACTGATTCACCACAATTTAATGAAAAAGAACGGGCTTTTTTGGCGTCAGTGCCGTATCGGGTTGGGATTTGGATATCCAATTCAGACGATAATACAGGTACGCAGGCTGATGATAAGGATGAGCGCAAGGCGTTGGAGATGGTTATTTCTGATTTAGCGAGTAAAAGTCAGCAGATTCCATTTGCCGCCGCCGTGATGCGCGATGTGGAACAAAATAAAGGGGCGTGGGCGTCGTGGGATCAGATGTGTGATGAGGAAGGTGTCTTAGCCGATGTTGAAAAGGCCCTTGCGCTATGCGCGGCGAAAACCAAAGGTAAAGAGTTGAGCCATTATAAGCAAACGATATGGCGTGTCGGTTTGGTTGTGGCGCAGGCTTATGGCGAGCATATCGATCCTGATAATGAAATGCATTTTAACAACTTTTTTGGACGCTTATTAGGTGGTGGCCCTAAAATAGGGAAAAACCCCGAAAATATGAGCAAAGAGGAAAAAATAGCCTTGAACAAATTGCGTAAAATTCTTAAAAGTTAAGCCTCAATTACCTTTTTGCAACAAGTGAAACAACATGTCTGAAAATCTATCCTTTTTAACTGGTATTAACTCTGAATATATCGCGCATTTATATGCGCAATATAAGCGTAGCGGGTCATCCGTTGACCCGAGTTGGAAAAAGTTTTTTGACGGATTGAATGATGAAGAGGTTGGCGTGTTGCAAGAGCTGCATGGGGCAAGCTGGACACCCGATGAGAACCGCCGCGAGGGCAATGGCATTGCACTTCAAGAAAGGCAAGTGGCTGATGCGGCGCACAATACATCGAATGAGAATACACCAAGTTCTTCTGGTGATGCCCAACAAGCGGCGCAGGATTCTATCCGTGCGATTATGTTAATCCGTGCGTATCGTGCGCGGGGGCATTTGGAAGCCGACCTTGATCCGTTGGGTTTGCGTGACATGGAAGATCACCCAGAATTAGAGCCGAGCCATTATGGTTTTAATGAAAGCGATTATGACCGTCCGATTTTCATTGGTGGCGTGTTGGGGTTAGAAACCGCAACGCTGCGCCAGATGACAGAAATTTTAAAAGAAACATATTGCGATAAAATCGGAGTAGAGTTTATGCATTTGACCGACCCAACTGAGAAAAGCTGGGTTCAAGAACGCATCGAAGAACCGCATAATAAAACTGATTTTACGCCAGAAGGGAAGAAAGCGATTTATGGGCGCCTTGTCGCTGCCGAAGGGTTTGAGCGTTTCTTGGGCGTGAAGTACCCGGGGACAAAGCGTTTTGGTCTGGATGGTGGGGAAAGTCTTGTCCCATGTATTGAACAGATCATGAAGCGTGGCGGGCAATTGGGTTTAAAAGAAATTGCCGTGGGGATGGCGCATCGTGGGCGTTTAAACGTGCTGACCAATGTGATGGGAAAATCCTTCACCGCGATGTTTAGCGAATTTCAAGGAACATCTTCTATGCCTGATGATGTGCAGGGTTCTGGTGATGTGAAGTACCACATGGGGACATCAAGTGACCGAGACTTTGATGGGAATAATATTCATCTATCTTTGGCACCGAACCCATCGCATTTAGAGTGTGTAAACCCTGTTGTGGTTGGTAAAGTCCGTGCCAAACAAATTTTAGCCAATGATAAAGAGGCTGAACAAGTCATGCCCTTGTTATTGCATGGTGATGCCGCGTTTGCAGGGCAGGGGGTTGTGCCAGAAACATTGATGATTTCGGAGCTTCCTGGTTATAGCGTTGGTGGGACAATCCATATTGTGATTAACAATCAAATTGGTTTTACAACGCGTCCAGCTTTTGGGCGTTCTGGTCCATATTGTACGGATGTAGCAAAAATGCTGGCCGCGCCAATTTTTCACGTCAATGGCGATGACCCAGAGGCCGTGACGCATGTGGCGCGCATTGCGACGGAGTTCCGTCAGACGTTCAAAAAAGATGTTGTGATTGATATGTTTTGTTACCGCCGTAATGGTCACAATGAAGGTGATGAGCCAAGCTTCACCCAGCCTTTGATGTATAAACAAATCAAAACGCAACAATCAACACGTGAGAAATATGGCGCGCAATTGGTCGCCGAGGGGTTGTTGAGCGCAGATGAAGCGCAAGGCGAAATTGATAAGTTTAATGAACATTTAGCAAAAGAATTTAGCGCAGCAGAAAATTATAAACCTAATAAAGCCGATTATTTAGAAGGTAAATGGGCAGGGATGACAACTGCGCCTGATGCCAATAAGGATCGCCGTGGTGATACCGCCGTCGATGAAAAAACGTTGCAGAAAATTGGTAAAATTTTAAGTGCCGTACCAGATGATTTTAATGTAAACAGCAAGATTAAGCGTCAGTTAAAAGCCAAAACCAAAATGTTTGAAACGGGTGAAGGATTTGATTGGGCAACGGGTGAGGCGATGGCCTTTGGGTCGTTGTTAAACCAAGATTTTGCGGTGCGCTTATCAGGGCAAGATGTCGGGCGGGGGACGTTCTCTCAACGTCATGCGATTTTGTACGATCAGCAAACAGAGAAAAAATATTTACCATTGGAAAATATCGCCAATGACCAAGCGCGTTTTGAAGCGCATGACAGCCCATTGTCAGAATTTGCGGTGATGGGGTTTGAATATGGTTATGCCTCTGCCGATCCCAAAACCTTGACATTGTGGGAAGGTCAGTTTGGTGACTTCGTCAATGGCGCACAGACAATTATTGACCAGTTTTTATCTTCTGGTGAAACAAAATGGTTGCGTATGAATGGACTTGTCCTGATGTTACCGCATGGGATGGAAGGGCAAGGGCCAGAGCATAGCTCCGCCAGACCAGAGCGTTTTTTACAAAATAGTGCGGAAGATAATTGGCAAGTGGCAAATTGTACAACGCCGGCGAATTATTTCCATGTATTGCGCCGTCAAATGTGCCGTGATTTTAGGAAACCGTTAATTCTGATGACGCCAAAATCATTGTTGCGTCATAAGTTATGTGTCTCCAAGATGGAGGACTTTGTTGAGGGATCTAGCTTCCACCGTGTGCTGTGGGATGATGATAGGGACGCTCTTGCCACACCAGAAAAAATTAAACGTGTGGTTTTATGTACGGGTAAGGTTTATTACGATCTGTTAGAAGAACGTCGAAATCGTAAAATTGATGATGTGATGTTGATGCGTCTTGAGCAATTATATCCGTTTCCGCATGATGTGTTGGTGGAAGAATTGGCACAATATCCGAACGCTGAAATTGTTTGGTGCCAAGAAGAACATCAAAATTTTGGTTATTGGAATTTTGTTGATCGCTTGATTGAGGGCGCGTTGCGTGACGCCAAACATAAAGCAGGTCGTCCTGTTTATATCGGTCGTAATGAAGCCGCATCGCCAGCGACAGGTAGCCTGCGGGTGCATAACATTCAACAAGAAAAATTGGTTGATGAAGCGTTGAGTTTGTAGAAGATGATTCAATCACAGATGCACACGGATAAACACGGATTAGATAAAGTTAGGTCTCAAGTATGTAATTGTACTATGCGTTTTATTTATAATAAGAGCCAAGATCAAATTTTGCATTATTTAAAGGTAAGTGGTTTAAGGTTAGGCTCTGTATTTAATTTTAAAAATTTTATGGAATGGCAGAGCTGTTATATAGCAATCTGTGTCCATCTGTGTTTATCTGTGGTTAATGAAATAGAGAAAGAATAAAAAATGACACAAATTATCGTACCTACATTGGGTGAATCTGTATCTGAGGCGACTGTCGCCACGTGGTTAAAGAAAGAGGGCGATACGGTTGCGCTGGACGAGCCTTTGGTGGAGTTGGAAACAGATAAGGTGACGTTGGAGGTGAATTCCCCTGCGGCAGGTGTGATCAGCTCTATCACGGTTCAAGAAGGTGAAGATGTTGAAGTT
>CAZYHI010000025.1:0-21206 GCA_964647515.1 uncultured Micavibrio sp.
GGTCAATGATGCGGGGCGTCCTATACGTGGTGTGTTGACGGCTGCGAATGAGACAGATCTTTTTAATCAGCTTCAAGCAATGAGCTTGGAGCTTGTGCAATGTTCTCCTGTAAAGTCTAAAACAGGAAAATTTTCTATTGGAAAAAAAGTTAAAATCCGTGAAATGATACAGTTTTTTATGCACCTTAAGCAAATGCAAGGTGCTGGTATCCCTTTGCTTGATGCGCTGGCTGATTTGAGAGATACGGCAGATAAAGATACTTTTCGTGATGTTCTGTCAGAGCTTTATCGTGATGTTTCGGAAGGAAGCTCTCTTTCAGAAGGGATGGCCAATCATCCGCGTGTTTTTGGTAATTTAGAGGTTTCATTAGTGGCTTCAAGCGAGGAAAGCGGTGATTTGCAAGAGGCTTGTGGTCAACTGGTTGATTACTTGAAATGGTTGGATGATATGCAGGTGCGTGTGCGTAAAGCCACGCGTTATCCTATGGTTTTGTTGGCTGTTGTGCTTTTGACTGTTGTTATTATGATGGGGTTTGTTGTCCCTCAAATTGTTGATTTTATTCGGAACCTTGATCAAGAGTTACCTTTTTCTACGACATCCCTTATTGCAACGTCTGATTTTTTTGCAGCCTATTGGCTATGGTGTTTGCTTATTCCTGTTATTGCGGTGATTTTAATAATCTTCTTTTCGAGGACGTCCGATTCTTTTGCTTATCGTGTTGATGCGTTAATATTGAAGTTGCCTGTGATGGGGGAATTGATAAGGAAAATCAACATCGCCCGTTTTGCTCAAACTTTTGGAGCGTTGTTTGCTGGTGGGATTGATGTGTTAAAAGCACTGGATTCGGCGACAAATACGGTTGGAAACCGTGTTTTACGTGAAGGGTTGGAAAATGTTCAGCGGCATGTGAAGTCTGGAGATGCCCTTTCAGAAGCCTTGAATAAAAGTGGAGAGTTCCCTTCAATGGTTGTACGGATGGTAAGAGTTGGAGAGGAATCTGGTGGGTTGACGGATGTGCTTAATCAGGTGTCTGAATTTTATACCAATGATGTTGATGAGGAAGTTCAAAAAGTTATTACAATGATTGAGCCTTCACTTACGGCCTTACTTGGTGGTATGATATTGTGGATTGCGGTTGGAGTCTTTGGTCCGATCTATTCAAGTTTTGAAAATATTGATTTTTAATTTATAGGGTTTTTAACGATAGTGTCTCTTTTTTCTTCTTCACGTTCGGTTCTTATTCTTGCTGATGAGGGGCTGCAAATTTACGATGTTGTGCGCTCTCGCACGAGGTTGGTTGATTTTGTGCCTTGGGATACGGTTGAATTTGAAACGAGTGTTAAAGATGTTCTTGTTCGAAAATGTAAGCGCAAGCCTGTTGTTATACTTAATGATATGGTGGAGCAGCATTATCGTAAGGAGCGTGTCCCTAAGGTTGGCATCATGGATAATGCAAACGTCTTAAAAAGACGTTTAGGTGTCGCTTTTCCAAATTATAAAATACGTGCCGCTTTAAAGCTGGATGAAAAAAATGCGTCGTTAGAAGGAAGGGGGAGGCCTTATCTTTTTGCGGCTATTCCTTCGTCTGAGACGTTTTTGAAAGTGATGCGGGCTGTAAGCTTATCTAGTGCTACAGTTGTTGGGCTTTATTTGTTACCTGTTGAGGCGGCTTCTATGGTGAAGGAGTTGGCCTCCAAGTTATCTAAGGGGCGAAAGTCAAAGGCGTCATGGACTATTTTTATGGGGCAACATCATAATGGTAGTGTGAGGCAAATCGTAACACGCAATAATGATTTGGCACTTACGCGTATGAGTCCTGTTGTTGATACGGATGTTGAGCCTGAGCTTTGGGCAAAAGAAATGTCTACCGAATTGGAGGCGACGATGAGTTATTTATCGCGCTTTGGTTATAAGGAGTCTGATGGACTTAACGTGATTGTTATTGCCAATGAGCGTGCGGAAGAAGACTTGAAAAGGCTTATTCAAATTGAGTGTAATTTACATGTGCTGAATGTTCAGCAAGCGGGACGGTTAATTGGTACAAATACGGGTATTCAAAATGATTTGCGCTATGCCGATGCGTTGCATGTGGCTTATTTAGGGCGAAAGTCAAAATTCCGTTTACCGATGCAATCGGCGACGATTGAGAATGTGACGCGTCCAAGAAAGGTAGCCTCTCTTGTTGTTTTAGGTTTGTTGGCGGGGTGTGCTTATTTTGGGTATCAAGCATTCACATCATGGTCTAAGACAGTGAAAATTGGAGATGAGATTCGTGTAACAGAAGAACGCAAAAGATCTGTTAAGCAGGAGTATGATCTGGAGCTTGCAAAGAAGAAAGAAATTGGCTTTGATTTTTTATTGGTCAGTAATTCTGTTGATTTGTTTGATGATTTTGAAAAGCAAAAAATTAAACCATTGCCCGTTATTAGTGAAATAGGTCAATCATTAGGAGCGGATCTTCGCTTAGATCGATTGGATATTGAAGCTATTCAACCCAAAGAAAAGAGTAAATTTGACTTGTATGCTGATAATCAAGAAGAAGGAAAAAAAGAGGATAAAACAGCTAAGATTAAAGCTGTTATGATCTTATCCTTTGATAGCTCCGTTGATCCTGATGTTGGTGTGCGTAAAGTGAATAATTTACAGCAGAGTTTACAGCTGCGTTTGCCTAATTATGATGTTAATGTTGTCAAGCAGGTGGCTGATTTGAGTTATACAGGTAATTTTATTGGAGAGACGGGAGATGCCAATCTTTCTGATTCTGGTGACCCTCAAAATTATGAGGCAGAGATTGTCGTGGAGGGGCCTGTACGATGATAAAATCAATTGGATATAATAAAACGTTGTTAATTGTCATTTTGCTTGGTTGCTTGGTTGCTGCCTTTTTGTACAATCAGAATGTACTGAAACCTAGTTTGGATAAAAAGGAGCGCGTTTTAAGAGCTAATTCATCTGAAATGGCTGAAATGACAAGGAACTTGACTGAGTTATCTGGAAATCTTCAGAATTTTGAAAAACAAAAAATTGATTTTGAACGTGTTCAAAATTTAGGTTTTTTTAATTCGCAAAATCGTGTTGAGGCGCGGCAATTTATTACAGCTATACAAAAAGAAAGTCGGTTGTTGTCGGCTAAATATCAAATAAAGCCAGCACGTTCGGATGACAATAAAATGGCGAAGGAAGCAGGTGCCAAAATTTTGACGACAGAGATTGCATTTGATTTGGAAGCGATTGAAGACTCTGATGTCTATAAATTTATTTATATTTTAAATTACGGTCTTCCAGGTCAAATTATCATTAATGATTTTTCATTGTCTCGTGATGAGGAGATTACACAACCGTTGCTCAGAAAAATTGGTGTGGGTGAAGCTGTGGCTGTTGTAAATGCGTCATTAAATGTGACGTGGAAGACAATGGTTCTTGATGAAACCATGGCGGTCACCGATGGTGCATTAAGCACTCAAGGGGGTGGCCGATGAAAAAAACTTCCATTATTATTTTTGTTTTGTTTTTGGGTGTTGTTGTGCCAAGTTTTGTTTTTGCACAAATTGCAGGACAGGAAATTCAAAATGAGTATTATAACCCAATTGAAAATTTGCAAGATCAGGCGTTGAAACCTCTTGCTGATAGGCTTGATATTGTTCGACCCGATATAGATTTAAATCAAATCCCGTCACTTTTTTTTACACCATCGGAACAAAGTCTTATCGCTGAGGCTCGTTTGGGTTTGACAACCAGAGCGCCAACAGATTCTGAGTTGCGTCAGGCTGAAGATGGGAATATCCCACGTGGACCGCGAGAGTTATCATTAGGGGGGATTATTTATGCTTCATCTTCAGATTGGAGCATCTGGATGAATGGTCAAAAAATAACGCCAAAGCGATTGCCTCCTGAGATTTTAGATATCAAAGTGCGTAAAAAATATATTAAGCTAAAATGGTTTGATGCTTACACAAATCAAATCTTTCCTATTAAGCTTAAACCTCATCAACGTTTTAATATAGATACGCGAATTTTCTTGCCTGGTGAGAATCCTCAAGAAATTTCATTAGGAAATTAAAAGCTTTCAAGATGACATCTGATAATATTCTTTCTGTTGAGTCGTTATCCGCAGGATACTCAAAAAATAAAGTTGTCGATGCCGTTTCTTTTGATGTGAAAGAAGGAGAGATATTTGGTCTCGTTGGGCTGAATGGGGTAGGAAAGACAACGCTTATTAAAACTATATTGGGTTTAAGAGAAAAATTAGGCGGCAATATCGAGATGGCAGGGCAGGATCAGTTGTCCTATTTGCCAGAAAGATTTGATCCGCCGTGGTTTTTATCAGGTTATGATTTTATTCGCTTTTCTTTAAGTCTATATAAAAAGGAAATAACAAAAGAGCAGGCCAAGCAAGAAGTAGAACGCGTTTCTCTTAATCCTGATTTTTTAGACCATCGTGTTCATACTTATTCAAAAGGTATGCGGCAAAAATTGGGTCTTTTGGCGACGTTTTTAACGGATGCGCCTGTATTGATATTGGATGAACCGATGAGTGGGCTTGATCCTAAGGCACGCCAAGACGTGAAAAAGATTATCTTGGAAACAAAGGCGGAGGGACGTTCAGTCTTTATGTGTTCTCATATTTTGGCTGATGTGTCCGAATTATGCGATCGTGTGGCTGTTTTTCATGATAAGTCGATTGTTTTTAATGGAACACCAAAGGAATTAAAGGCAAAAGGGGGTGATGATAGCTTAGAAAAAGCTTTTTTATCCTTATTAGCGGCATATGATTCCAAGGGCGCTATTTCATAATTTCCTTTTGTTGTTTTTTTTGTTACACTATTAGACAGTGATTTTTATTTACTTTTTCCAATGCAACCATTTAAGGTATTTTCAATATGTTTTTTAACATTTCAAATCTTTTGAAGACAACAGCTCTTAGCGTTGCTTTTGTATCGTCCCTTTCAATGCCTGCGGTATCTCAAGATGTCGATGGTTTGCCTCCTCAACCCGCACAATCAATATTGCCCGATGATGATGTTGTTTTTGCTGCAGAGGATGTCACTTTCGATGCAGAGGAGCTACCTATTGTTCAGGGTGAAACGGTTGTTCCTCCTGCTGCACCGACAGTACCGTTGAATGAGTTAGAAGAAGAACCTGAAGAAACCCCTCAAGAATTTGCTGCACAACAACCTGCGAACCCTGTGCAAATACCGCATTCTGGAACCTATTATGATTCTGATTCTATCGGCCCTAGTGAGCTTGGTGCTTCTGCTGGGCCACGTAAGGTTGACCCAAGATATGAGCCAGGATCTAGTTTTGTTGTTGTTAAGAAGGACGCTTCTTCATCTAGTCGACAGGCAAATATTGTTGCGGCGCAACGTGCTTTAAAATTGGGACGCTATGCTGCGGCTTTAGAGCTGTATGAAAAACTCTATAAAAAGAATCCTAAGAATATGCAGGTTGTTATGGGGTTGGCCGTTGCACAACAACATAATGGTTTTAATGAATCTGCTATTGCAACCTATGAGGAGATTTTAAAAAGAAATCCCCGCCATACAGGCGCTATGGTGAATTTAATGGGTTTGCTTGAACGTAATCAGCCGCGTGTGGCTTATAAAAAGCTTCAAAAATTGTGGAATAGGGGTGGTCAAAACCCTGCCGTTGCGGCGCAACTTGGTTTGGTCAGTGCAAAGCTGGGTAACTATGACGAAGCTAGTCGTTACTTAGGAATAGCCTCTTCTTTAGAGCCTAATAACGCGTTGCACCATTATAACTTAGCGATTGTGTTGGATCAGGCTCAATCACCTAGATTTGCGATCGAGTCTTATCAAAAAGCGTTGGAAGTAGATGTTTCTAATAAGAACGGCTCTTCTCTTCCTCGGGAACAAATTTATGACCGTTTGGCTGAGTTACGTCGGTTGTAGAAATTTTTGAGACATCTTTGTTTGATTTACTATCAAATTACCCTGCGGTTGAATTAATTATTGTCTTATTCTTGGGGGCATTGTTTGGTAGCTTTACGACAGCCATTATTTACCGTACGCGGCATAATCAATCATGGGTGTGGAATAAGCTTCATGAACATGAGGCACGATCTTTTTGCCCATCTTGTCAGCATGTGTTGGGTGTTAAAGATTTAGTGCCTGTTTTGTCTTGGTTGCTGCAAAAAGGGTGTTGCCGTTATTGCAAAGAGCCAATCGCAAAATCATATATTTATACTGAAGTTACTTTAATTATTGTTGCTTTGTTTATTTATGGCTTGTTGGGATTAAGCCTACACTCTTTGGCTGTTATGATTTTGTCGCCTTTTATTGTGAGCCAGACCATCTTAATGATACAATATAAGATGATATCAAAGCTTTTGTTATCAATTATTATTTTAGGGGGCATGTTAATTTTATTTCTATAATTATTTTATATGATTGACCATGTATCAATGATGGCTCAAACTGTACCGAGTCTTGTTTACCCTGTCTTTGGTAATAATACGATATAAGTTAAAGAGTACATATTTCAACAAGGGAGAAGAAAAGTGGACCTAACCCAACTTCTTGCATTTGCAATGCAAAATAACGCATCAGACCTTCATTTAAGTGCAACATGCCAGCCGATTATTCGCGTGAGTGGTGAGATGAAGCGCGTTAAGACAGATGAACTTTCAAGCGAGGATATCCGCTCGATGCTTTACTCTGTGATGTCGGAGGATCAGCGTGCCGTTTATGAACGTGATTATGAAGTTGATATGGCGATTTCTTTTGGTGAAAAAGCACGCTTTCGTGTCAATGCTTTTAATACCAGAAATGGTGCTGCTGCGGTTTTTAGAACAATTCCATCGGACATACCAACAATGGAAGAGTTGAGCTTACCGCCTGCTATTCGAAAATTTGCGGAATTAAACAAAGGTATTGTTATTGTGACAGGGCCAACAGGCTCTGGTAAGTCGACGACCCTTGCATCGCTTATTAATCAAATTAATACAACAAAAAAGAAGCATATTTTGACGATTGAAGATCCCGTTGAATTTTTTCATACGTCTAAAAATTGTTTGATTAACCATCGTGAGCTGGGGCGTGATACACATTCGTTTAAAAATGCATTGAAGAGCGCGTTGCGTGAAGATCCTGATGTTATTCTTGTTGGTGAGATGCGTGATTATGAAACGATATCACTGGCACTGACCGCCGCAGAAACAGGACATTTGGTTTTTGCAACATTGCATGCGAATTCGGCAGCCAAAACGGTTGATCGTATTATTGATGTGTTTCCAACAGGAGATAAAGAGATGGTGCGGGCGATGTTGTCTAGCTCTTTAGAAGGTGTTATTGCCCAAACGCTTTTGAAAAAAGCTGATGGTGGCGGACGTGTTGGTGTATTTGAAGTTCTTGTTGGTACAAATGCGGTTAGAAACCTTATTCGTGAAAACCAAGTGCCGCAGATTTATTCAATGATGCAGACGGGATCACGTTACGGCATGATTACCATGGAAGAATCGATTAATAACCTGCTTGAAGAAGGGGCTATTGATGCTTCTCAAGCACGTGCCGCTCTTGTTCGTGCGGGTGATGAAGGTATTGGCGCTGAATTTGAAGAAGATGAGCAGGAGAAAGAGAAGGCGCAAGCGCAAGTGGCAGTAAAGCCACAGTCTGAAAAAGAAACACAAGATGATGGTGGGAGTTATTCGTTTTGAGTGAACCGTTAGCCTTTAAATATTTAACGCAAATGAATGATCGCAATGCGAGCGATCTTTATTTGACGGTTGGGCGCGTGCCGACTATTCGCGTCGATGATGATTTATTTTCTTTGTCGGATGAAGTTTTGGACATTGAGAATGTGAATGAGATTATTAATAGCATCCTGACGACGAAGCAACGTCGTGATTTTGAGTTAAGTTGGGATTTGAACACGTCTCTTGATATGGGGGAGTATGGTCGTTTTCGTATTAATGTTTTGAAACAACGTCAAAGTCCTGGGTTGGTTATTCGCCGAATTATTTCAAAAATCCCCGCGATACGTGACTTAAAATTACCGCCTGTTTTGGAAAGATTAGCGTTAGAAAAGCGTGGCTTAATATTGCTGACGGGGATGACAGGCTCTGGTAAATCAACGACCTTGGCTTCGATGATTAATCATCGTAACCAAAGAATGGCAGGGCATATTCTAACGATTGAAGATCCTATTGAGTATTATCATGAGCATAATATGAGTGTTATTACTCAGCGTGAGGTCGGGGTTGATACGGAAAGTTATGAAGTCGCTTTAAAAAACTCATTACGTCAGCGCCCAGACGTTATTCTTATTGGTGAGATACGCGATAAAACTGTGATGGAGCAGGCGTTGACTATCGCTGAAACGGGACATTTATGTTTGGCTACTTTGCATACGAGTAATTCTTATCAAGCGATTGAACGTATTGTTAATTTTTTCCCAGAGGATCAGCAAAGCCAAGTGCGGATGAATTTGTCGATGAATTTGAAGGCTATTGTTTCGCAAAGATTGCTTCCGTCAATTATGGGAGGGCTTGTTCCTGCTTTGGAAGTTATGTTGAATGAGGCTCTTATTCGGGATCTAATTGTGAAAGGGCAGTATGAGAAAATAACTGACGTTATGGAGCAAAACACACCAATGGGAATGAAGACGTTTGACCAGTCTTTGTTGGAGTTGTTTGTAGAAGGCCTTATTGAAGAGAAGGCGGTGATTAATCAAGCGGATAAAGCCAGCGACATGAAAGTTAAGTTGGAGCAAGTTAAGAGGAATGTCCAAGGGGATGGATTACATAATATGGACACTTCTCTCTTGTCGATGACGGATTAAAATGCGGTTAATCCTAATGTAGTGCTGGTCATGTTCTTTCAAATTAGGTATTCTTAGCTATAGATTCGTAAATTTGTGTGCAATGCACGAATTGAGTGATGACTAATTTTAAAATCTTGCGGAAAAAATAGCTATGAAAATGCAATCATCTTTTAGAAAACTTCTTCTTGTGTCTGGCTTTGCTTTATTAAGCTTACCTGTACTGTCGTCTTGTGAATTGGCGCAAAATTATACGAAGCATGACCGTGAGAATAATTTTGAACCACAGGATTACCGTGACGCGCTTGCGCCAAGGCAAGCTTCTTTAGATAAAGATGCTGGCGCGGCGGGGAAAATTCCTGAATTAAAGCCTTATGTGGCACAACCTGATTTGAATTATAAACCTGTGCCATTGGTTTCTGTTTCTGTTAATCAAACAATACCATTGCGCGATGTTATTTATGAAATAACACAACAAGCAGGTTATGAGGCAGAGATTGACCCGCGTATTAAAGGGTCTATTATTTTTACGGCGCGTAACCGCCCACTTGATATGGTGATTGAAAGAATTGCTGAGATTTCAGGTCTTCGTTATAAATTTGAGGATGATATTTTACGTGTTGAGTTGGACACGCCATATCATGAAACCTATAAAATTAACTACTTGGCACTGACGCGTACAAATGCCAGTTCTATTAGTAATAATATTTCGGTTGTTTCGGGAGAAGGCTCTGATACAGGCTCTGAATTTGAAGCGTCAAATGAGAGCGTGATTGATTTTTGGCAGGAGTTGGAAACAAACTTAACGCAAATTGTGCAATCTAACCGTGATAGTAACCGCTTAGCCACACAGCGTGACCCCCGTGTGACGGTAGCTGATAGTAATCCAGCGCCTGTTCAGCCCTTGTCTATTGATGAGAATGGAGATATTACAGAGAATGGGCCAGGTGTACAGGTTCAAGCGCCAGAGGCTGTGTTAAATGTTGCCTCTCTTCCTTTGGAAGATGAAAACCTACAAAATGATGATGAAGACCCTTTTGAGGCTCGTTTTTCGGTTAATAGACAAGCGGGCTTAATCTCTGTTTTTGCGCCAGAAAGATTGCACAAAAAATTGGCTTCTTATATGGATGATTTGAAAAAATCCGTCACATCACAAGTTCTTATTGAGGCTAAAGTCTTAGAAGTTTCCTTAACGGATGAGTTTTCGGCGGGTATTGATTGGAGCCAAGTTGATATAAATTTATTTGGTGGAACTGGAGCATTTGGATTTGGCCCAACAGGAGCAGCTGGTGGCCTTGTTAGAGGAGTGCTAGATTCTAATAACGGTACTATTTCTTCTAATTCTAATATTTCATATTCAAAAGGTGATTTTTCAGCTGCGGTTGACGCGCTTGCTCGCTTTGGTACGGTTCAGGCATTGGCTAGTCCACGCCTAACAGTTTTAAATAACCAATCAGCGGCATTGAATGTGGCAGAGAATGTGGTGTATTTTGAAATAGAAGTGGAGACAACTTCAACTGAAGCGGGCTCTGTAACAACAACTGAATCTGAAGCGCGTTCGGTTCCTGAAGGCGTTTTAATTAATGTTCAACCTGCTATTGATAATGAGTTACGCCGTATTGCAATGGCTATTCGTCCAACAATTACGACAATTACAGAGCGTGTTCCAGATCCGGTTAATGCAGGTAATAATGTGCCGCAGGTGAATGTACAAGAGTTTGATTCCATTATTCAAGTTGAAGATGGCCAAGCCGTTGTACTTGGTGGTTTGATACAAGATCGTGTACAATCAACGCGTAATGGAACGCCAGTTTTATCAGAAGTTCCTCTGCTGGGTGGGTTGTTTAGAAACCAACAAGATTCGGTAGAGAAGACAGAATTGGTTGTTTTCTTGAAAGCGACAATTGTTGATGGTGCGGATACAATTCACAATACAGATAAAGACTTGTATAGAACTTTTTCAAGCGATCGTAGGCCATTAAAGTTTTAATATAATTTTTTATGATGAGAGAGAATGCTTTTAATCTTAACGAAATATGTTTTAACAGCAGCTTATCGTGACAAATTATTACTAGGGTTTTTGGCATTATTGCTTGTTGGAACTAGCATTTCTTTATTCTTAGGTTCTTCCGCGATTACCGAATCTGATCAATTTTCATTGATTTTTGCGAGCTCATCTTTGCGTATAGCAGGAAATATAGCCCTTATTCTTTTTGTCGTTTTTTATTTGAGACGATCTTTTGAGGCGCGCGATGTTGAGTACCTTCTTTCTCGCCCTATTTCAAAATTTCAATTTTTGTTAGCCCATGGATTAGCTTTTATTATATTGTCTTTTTGCGCCGCGTTTTTGGTGACCTTGTTCTTGGTTGCGATGCCGATATCTGGTGTGACACCGCCTTATTTTATATGGGGGATTAGTCTTTGGGTTGAGTTCTGTATCATGGTTTTAATCGCTATGTTTTTTTCTTTAGCATTATCAAGCGCGGTAACCGCATCCTTGGCCAGCTTTGCTTTTTATATTATGGCACGCCTTATTGGTGATATATTAGGTATTATTGAAGCAGCAGGGAATAGTGGAGTCTATGCATTGATGGAAAAAGCAATGCTGGTTATTTCAGTGTTTATCCCAAGGTTGGACATGATGGCGCAAAGCAGCTGGCTGTTATATGGCGTATCAGAAGAAATAAACCTGCTGTTTATTTTGTTACAGGGAAGTATATTTTCTATTTTTGTGTTCTCTGCGGCTTGGTTGGATCTTAATAAAAGGCAGTTTTAATGGATTATAAAAAGCGTATTCCATTCTTACTTTTTATTTTTATGCTTCTCAGTAATATTGCGTTTTGGTTTTATTCTCACCATGTGAAGTCTTCGTGGGCGAATGTTCCACCCGTACCAGAACAGGCACGTGCTACATTGTTAACGTTAGGGGATGAGCAACTGGCTTATCGTTATTATGCCACGATGTTACAAAATATTGGTAATACAGGTGGGCGTGGAGTTGCTTTAAAAGAATATGATTATGAACGTTTGAAGAAATGGTTTTTTTTAAGTGATGAGCTGGACCCGCTGTCGGATGCTGTGCCGATGCTGGCTTCGTCATATTTTGGGGCTGTGGATGATGGCGAAAAGTTAAACCATGTTTTAGATTATTTAGCGGTGGCTGGCTCTCGCCCTGAAAAAGAAAAATGGCGGTGGCTGGCGCATGGTGTTTTTTTGGCAAGGCATGTTCAAAAAGATAATGATAAAGCGTTGGAGCTTGCTTATAAATTAGCGAACAATAAAAACCCTGATTTGGCGGATTGGGCCAAGCAAATGCCAGCCTTTATTTTACAAGCGGACGGGCAGAGCGCACTTGCCTATAAAATTATGCTCAATATTTTAATCAGCAATATTGACACACTACACCCCAATGAAATTAATTACATGCAAGATTATATCTGCAACACATTACTGCCAGACTTACCGAAGGTGACTCCGCCAACATTTTGTAACCAGCAAGGAACATAGCTATGTTTGGGGCAGGGACATTAAGCTTTAGTCTAAGTGAAGTTGTTGCCTTATTGGGTTTAACACAATCTATATATGTCTTGGTTTTTATGAGCTTGCGTTCTGGACGTTTATCCCGCGCTTTAATCCCCTCATTATTTTTCACTGTATTGGCTGCGGTCTTTTTTTTGGGATTGGCCGAAAGCAGATGGGCAAGCTTGTTTGCCTCCTATGAAGTTGTAAAGTGGTTTTTATGGGCACTGCTCTTCCCATTAAGCGCACTGCTTATTTTGCAAATAGCCAAAGTCACGAAGCCCCCAACGGTGAAATTATGGGCAGGATTTACTCTTATTCCCATTGCGTATGTATTTTCCAGTCTATTGGCACAATCGTATGGTGAATTTGAAAAATGGTTGTATTTAGGCGCGGTTATTATTGGCGGGATCAGCTTGTTGGTCATTTGGAGTGAAAGGCAGTTTCTTGATGAGCTTCATAGACGTAAAAATGGTAAAGAGCGATATTGGCTGATTATTTCATTGATTGTGTTAAATATTGGCCTATTGGCGATTAATTTTGTTTTCGTTAATAATACGGAATGGGCGGATAATTTTGAAATGATACGCCATGTCATTGGAATTAGTTTTATTTATCTGGCCTCGACCAGCCTTTTTAGAATTTACCCGCAAGCTGTATCTATTGCACCGCAAAAAAACGAAGAAAAAGAAGGGTATTTAACGGATTCTGATGTTGAAATTGCGATGAAGATCGAAAACCTCTTTCATTTAGAGAAGGTTTATCAAGAAACAAGCTATAAAAGGTCAGATTTAGCCCGTGAATGCGATGTGACTGAAGCGCATTTGTCCAAAATTGTTAATATTTACTTTGAAAAAAGCGTGCCACAGCTTCTAAACACGTACAGAGTTGAGGATGCCAAGCATTTATTGAAAGAAACAGAAGCAGATGTGATTATTATTAGCGAAGAGTCAGGGTTTAATTCCATCGCGACTTTTAATAGAGTTTTCAAAGAGATAGTGGGTATTTCTCCTACAGAGTATCGAAAGCTGTAATGACACACGCCTCATTTTGTCATTTTGACTACTCAAAATAGATATCTGATAAGAAAAATTAACCAAATCGCGATAGGATTGATGATGTCGGTTTTTTAACCTGATTACGTGGTTTGAATAATAGTGAATCTAAGGTAAAATATTTCGACGTTTTTATAAAACTTAAACATCCATGAAGGAGAAAACTCTATGAAAATAGAAACTATAGAACAGCAAAAGCGAGAAGGCGGTTTTACACTGGTTGAACTTGCGATTGTGATGATTATTATTGGTCTTTTGATCGGTGGAATTCTAAAAGGTCAAGAATTGATCGCAAACTCACAAGTGACTGCAACAATTGCGCAAGTAAAAGGTATTGATGCGGCGGTATCTACTTTCCGTGATAAATATTCAGCACTGCCTGGAGATCTAAATAACGCAACGGTACGCTTGAGCCAATGTTCCGTCGCACCTACAGTTTGTGAAAATGGTGATGCAAGTGGGCGTATTGATGGACGAGATGCAAACCAAGCGGCCAGAATTGGAGATGAGACATTACAGGCTTTTGTTCACTTAGCTGCGGGTGATCTTCTTTCGGGAATTGATACAGCTGCTGGAACTGATGCTTTTGGAAGTGCTCTTCCTGAAGCAAAAACAGGTGGTGGTTTTTGGCTTGCTTATTCAGATGATGGCGAGGTGACTAACATCTCTGCGGCTACAGAGGCTAGAGCAGGACATTATTTAGTTTATACTGGAACAGTTGCTAACATTGCAAATGAAAATGGTGCTCTTCCTCCTAGTCGTGCAGCGCAAATGGATCGTAAGTTAGATGATGGTTCTCCTACTTCTGGTAGTGTTATTGCTGATGGCGATGATTGTCGTTCAGCTACTGCTGGTTTATATGATGAAGGTGCGGGTAACGTGTGTAATATGATTTTCCGCGTTCAAGGTTAATATAACCTAAACAATATAAGAATTTTAAAGGCCGCTTTATGCGGCCTTTTTTATTGCTTTTCTGTCATTGCGAGGAGCGTGAGCGACTAAGAATTACAGATAGCTTCACCCAAATAAATTTGGACTCGCAATGACGAGTGTTGTTAACTTACTTTTTTCCACCAATCGCCGCGAGTAAATCCATAGGGATAGGCAACACCGTCTTAGAGTTCGGCGAATTTACAAACTCACCCAAGGTTCCTAAATAACGAAGTTGCATTGTTTCTGGACGCTTGGCCAAAATAGTGGCGGCTTCGTCAAGTTGCTCAGCGGCTTGCAGCTCCCCTTCGGCATTAATGATTTTGGCGCGGCGTTCACGTTCGGCTTCGGCTTGTTTAGCAATGGCGCGCACCATGGATGGATCAATGTCAACATCTTTAATTTCCACATTGGCGATCTTAATCCCCCAGCCTTCGGCCTGACTATCGAGCAGCTGTTGCACATCGGTGCTAAGCTGATCACGTTTGGATAACATATCATCCAGCTCATGCTTACCAAGGACGGAGCGAAGCGTTGTTTGTGCCAATAAACTTGTGGCATGACCGAAATGTTCCACTTTATTAATCGCATTGGCGGGGTCAATGACGCGGTAATAAACAACCGCATTGACCTTGACCGAGACATTATCCTTGGAAATAACATCCTGTGAAGGGATGTCTTCGGTACGGATACGCACATCAACACGAACCATCTGTTGAATGAAAGGAATAATAAAACGAAGCCCCGCATTACGTGTGCCTGTATATTTTCCTAACGTATAAACGATACCGCGTTCATATTCTTTGATGACCTTGATGGACGAGGCCACGATAATCGCCGTGACAAATAAAGGTATGACAAGAAGTTCCATGATATTTTCCTTTTTATGGTTGTGTTATTTAATGTTGCCTTGTTTAGTGTTGTGAGTCTGTATAAGCGATTTTTATTTTTAAGCCATCTATTTTTGAGACCAGCACTTTATCGCCCGATCGTAAGTCATACGTATCATCGGCGTAGGCCTGCCATTGTTCACCATCAATGGAGACGCGGCCTTTTTTACTACTCCAACTGATAATGGTGGCGGCTTCGCCTAACATCGCCTCTACGCCTGTTGTATTGCGTTTTTGATAGAGCTTAAAGGTAAAATAACCACCTACGGCAGCCAAAGCAAAGACAATAAGTGCCATGATGACGAGTGCATTGACGCTGATCGGTAAATGTTCGATATAGCCTGTCTGGTGAAGCTGTATGATGCCAACCAAAAAGGCGCACGCCCCTGAAAAACCAAACAATCCAAAGGAGGGCAGAAAAAATTCAATCAACACAAAGGAAAAGCCAAGCAGTATCAAGATCATACCACCGGCATTGATCCATGCTTGACTGGCGAGGATAGCTTCTTGTTCCATGACTTTAAGCCGCCTTGGCTTGTTGTTGATTAAGCGCGTTAATCAGCGCATCGCCCATTTGTGATGTCGATATTTCGCTGCAACCTTCGGCCATGATGTCTGGCGTGCGTTGCCCGCTTATCAACACATCTTGTACGGCGTTTTCAATCATATCAGCTTCATTTGATAAATTAAGAGAATATCGTAATGCCATGGCAAAGCTTAATATTGTGGCAAGTGGATTGGCTTTTCCTTGCCCTGCAATATCGGGGGCGGAGCCATGAACGGGTTCATATAAGCCAGGCTTGCCTGCTTCGCCGAGTGAGGCAGAAGGAAGCATACCGAGTGACCCTGTCAGCATTGCCGCGGCGTCAGATAATATATCACCAAATAAGTTGTCGGTGACAATTACATCAAATTGCGAGGGGTTGCGTAAGAGTTGCATCGCACAGTTATCGGCATACATATGTTCGAGGTTCACGTCGCTATAATCTTTCGCATGAAGTGCGGTGACATCTTCACGCCAAAGTTTGCCAGATTCCATGACATTGGCCTTTTCGCAAGAGTGAACTTTATTACCTCGTTTGCGCGCCAAATCAAATGCAACACGGCTGACACGTTCAATCTCATATGTCTCATAAACTTGCGTGTTATAGCCTTTGCGCTGCCCATTGCCCAGATCATCAATTCCGCGTGGTTCACCGAAATAAACACCGCCCGTTAATTCACGAACGATGAGAATGTCTAAACCTTTAACAATTTCAGGCTTGAGTGTTGATGCATCAATTAATGCATCAAACACAAGAGCAGGACGCAAATTGGCGAACAGCCCCATTTCTTTACGAAGGCGGAGCAAGCCAGCCTCTGGGCGTTTATCGTAAGGGGCATCATCCCATTGTGGCCCCCCGACAGAGCCCATGATGACCGCGTCGGACGCTTTACATTTTTCCAGCGTTTCATCCGCCAGCGGAACGCCATAACGGTCATAGGCCGTGCCACCAATATCATCTTCATGTAAAGTAAAGGAAAGGCCATTATTGCTTTCTAACCAAGTAATTACCTTACGAACTTCAGCCATTGCTTCAGGACCTATGCCGTCACCAGGGAGGATTGCCAAATTAATTTCTTGGGTGTAATTTTTTGTCATTAATTATGGTCCATTGTATTTGTCTGTGGTGGCAACTCAAGTTTTCGCTGAATTACCGTCCTGCGTTCTTGTTCTTGGCCAGCTGGCCCTAATCTATAGTCTATTGCCCCTAGAAGATGATCTCTTGCAATATTAAAATAACTTTTTCCACTTACTGTATTTATATGCTCATACAAAACATTGGCATGCCTTTTTTCAGGAACAGACCAATCTTTATTGGCTTCAGTAACAACACTTATTAGTTTCGTGTTTTTAATAGCTTGAATTAAGTCTGGTATTCTTTCTTCGGAAAGTTTTAGCGCGAATTTAGTTGCTTTATCACTGTCCCAAGCTGGCTCACCTGTTGTTATTCTTCCATTAGGTGTTATATACCGCTGTTTCATTGTCTTATCATGCTTAGATAATAAGTTTATAGTATCTTTAGTAAATCGGTATGATCTTGTAACAACAATAATATTTTTTGTCATGTATACAACCAACTTCTTTTTTCTTTGTCTTTATTTTCAAATTGCGTGATATGCGCCTTTTTTTCTAATGTCAGGCCGATATCATCCAAGCCATTTAATAAAGAATGCTTACGCGCAGGGTCTATCTCAAAATCAAAACTCAAGACATTGCCGCGTTTAATTTTTTGTTTTTCAAGGTCGATTTCCAATGGTGCGTCGGGGTTGGCTTCGGCCTCATCCATCAGTTGATCGACTTGATTTTGGGGGAGTTGAATAGGCAAAATACCATTTTTAAAACTGTTATTGTAAAAGATATCGGCAAAGCTGGGCGCGATAATACAGCGTATTCCCATATCCAAAATCGCCCATGGCGCATGTTCGCGGGATGAACCACAGCCAAAATTCTCACCCGTCAGAAGAATGCTTGCATTTTTATATTCTGCTTTGTTGAGAGTAAAGTCTGCTTTTTCACTGCCATCTTCGTTATAGCGAAGATCGTGAAAGGCATGAACACCAAGACCAGAGCGTTTAATGGTCTTTAAAAATTGTTTGGGAATGATGATGTCGGTATCAACATTAATCATCCGTAACGGCGCGGCAACACCGCTGAGTTGTGTAAATTTATCCATAGCACTATTTCTAATGCTTCATAAAAGGTAAATCAATATAATAAGAAACGCGTAGCGTGTTTACACGCCTGAGCGTACTTTAATTAAGGGTAAAAGCAATAAATTGCTCTAAAATATCTTCATCAAAGGCGTTTTGATATTTTGCCCCTGTTTTGAGACGGTTGAGTGCCTCTTTCGGTGTGCGTTTGGCGGATTGATGCGGGCGGTGGATCATATCCCCGTCAAAGGCATCAATGATACAAATGGCTTTGATGATTTTTCCAAGCTGTGCGCCTTTGAAGCCTTCATAACCGTTACCGTCAATACGTTCATGGTGATAGCGTTGCAGGGCGTGCGTCAGTTCAATATGCGGGTGCGTTTGCAGCTCATAAGAGGATTTGGTCAGGGCTAAATCCAGTAACTCAACCCCCAATCGTGTATGCGCGCGCTTATCTTCGCGTTCTTGTGGTGTCGGGCGATGTGGTGTTTGCCAAATATGAGGGCAGTAACTGTCATGCGTCTTGCCGAGGTCATGGAGTAAGTTTGCTTCATAAAAATTTTGTGCGGCACGTTCGCTAAAGCCCAGTGTTTTAATGAACTCCGCACCGATGGACGATGTGCGTTGTAAATGTTTTGACATGACGCCGCCATATTCGTTAACACTCTGTGCGTAATTTTCAATGCGTTGCCACAGCAATTTTTCAACGCTTTGATAGTGTGGGTGAAGGATAGGGTCGTTCGTGACGTCATAACTTTCGATGAGCGCGTCAATGTCTTTGGGGGTCGTCATGGTTTGGGTTATACGCCTGTTCTTAGATTTTGTGTAGCTTTTTATTGACAAAAATGTGGGTAATACATTATTACCATAATGGTAATAATGGAGAGTGTTTATGCGTAAAAAAAATATATTAAAAGGTGTATTCCTTGCCGCGGGAGTTATGATGGTCTCCAGCTGTGCTTCTTCGATAGGGGAGCATTTTAACAGTTCAAACGGTGAATATATTTCTGCACTTCAGGTGCGGGGGTGTTTGCCTCAAGGAGCGACCGACAGTTTTTCAGATGAAGATGTTGCTGTGGCGCATATGCGTTTGGAACAAGCCAATAATGAACATTCTGAGAAGAATATAATTTACCGCGATATATTTTCTGGTACAGCCAGCAATGTACGGAAACAAAAACATAGCTGCCCATCTGCATCCGAAAAGGAGAGAGAAGCGCTTCTCAATAGGGTTAAATTAATAAAAGAAAGGCTTTGGGGCGGTTAGATTTTATTGAGGTCTGTAGCATGTAGTTGTTCCATCTGCGTTCCAAATACATTTAACTTCTTCGATCACCCACATATTACCATCACTATTTAAGTATTGCGTTTTTGGATAATGGCTTGAATCATCCCTTGCTGGGGTGCTACTACAGGCAGCATTAAAAAGGCTAGCAAAAACCAAGGGTGCTATTGTCAATAATTTATTATTCATTTCATTTCCTTAACATAATGTTGTTTATTTTGCTCGTTTAACATAACAAAATAAGCAGGTCAACAAAAAAATGTAGAGCCGTGCTCATAGTGATTTTTTAATGTTTAAAGCAAGTTGTAATAGGCAAGGGTAAGAGAATATAGGTGATTTAAAGCATTAATTGACAGGGCATTGCACGTTGCATGTCATCGTTATAAAGGCTTGTGTTGTCACAGTCTATTCCAGGGATCATACCATTCTCAAGTCTATAGTTAGTTTCTTCATGCAGTGGATCGGTTTGAATAGATTGTGGAATAACCAATGGATGATTAAAAGAATACTGGCTTTCTTCTTTAGGGGCAGGGCTTTGGCAGGCGGCAAGGGCAAGAAATATTGGAGCTATCGCCTTGATAATAGGGTGTCGCATTGTGTTTTAGCCCTTTTTTATTGTTAATATTTGGAAAGATTATTTCTTTTTAAAGGTTATTACAATATTTTATTTGCATAATTTTAAAAAAGAGCGTAAAACCTTATCCATTAAGACTTTTAATGTGTAAAACAAGTTGTAATAGAGAAGGATAAGAATATGAAAAGATCAACGAAAATTTTTGGCACGGCTGCAGTTGCTGCAGTTGCTGCAGTATTATCGAGTTGTGCTGCAACAGGAATACCAGGTGGTGGCCTTGTATCAAGTGCAGGAGCAAGCGCATGTAAAACAAACCCTAATGGGGTTGCATGTAAAACTTTTAAGTCTGCTGCTGCTGCTAAAGCTAGAATTGGAGGGGGACTTAATAATGCTGCCGAACAAGCAGGTGCAGCTATTGGTGGTTTGGATAAGAAAAAGACAAAAGGTGATGAGGGTGTTCGTGCAGCGCAAACAGCTCTTCGTGATGATGCTAATTGCCTTGGAGCAAATGGTAAGCCACTGACAACAGATGGTGTTAAATCGAATGCTGATGGTAGTCAATCTAACACAGAGTATGCGTTCGAATCTTTTCAAGCAGCAGCATCTGAAGCAGGTCATAACGGTGTTGATTTCACCGCTCAAGCTATTAAATTCGTTGCGGCGGCTGGCGTGAAATGTGCACCGCGATAGTAATTATAAAATAATAATTCTTAAAAAGTCGGGCAATATGTTCGGCTTTTTTTTGTGCCCTATTGTCATTGCGAGGAAAGCCGTTGCGTAACGGGCTTGCCCGCCTGAGCATAAAAAAGGCTGACGTGGCAATCTCATAAGTGGAGGGGGATTGCTTCGTCACTGCGTTCCTCGCAATGACGAATTTATGGGGCAATGATGTTAAAGCTTACGCACGTCGGTTAGTTTACCCGTGATCGCGGCGGCGGCGGCCATAGCAGGGCTCATTAAATGCGTGCGTCCACCGCGTCCTTGACGACCTTCGAAGTTACGGTTGGAGGTCGAGGCGCAACGCTCTCCCGCCTCTAACTTATCAGCATTCATCGCCAGACACATGGAGCATCCCGGTTCACGCCAGTCAAAGCCTGCCTCGATTAAGATATCGGCGATGCCTTCGGCTTCGGCCATTTCCTTGACCAAGCCAGAACCCGGGACAACCATGGCGAGCTTGATATTATCCGCCACCTTTTTGCCTTTTGCCACAGCGGCAACGGCGCGTAAATCCTCAATCCGTCCATTGGTGCAGGAGCCTATGAACACTTTATCCACCAAGATATCCTCTAACTTAACCCCAGATTCTATGCCCATATAATCGAGCATACGCATCACTGATTTTTGTTTGGCGTCGTCATTAAAATCGGATGGGGCAGGGACGCTTGACGTGATGGGCAAGACATCCTCGGGCGTTGTCCCCCATGTGACGGTGGGGGCGATATCTTCGGCCTGAAGCGTGATTTCTTTGTCGTATGTTGCA
>CAZYHI010000026.1:0-20995 GCA_964647515.1 uncultured Micavibrio sp.
TGATTGTAAAATAACAATAGCTGTAATTATGTGAAGAAGAAAAATGTAATTTTTTTTCTTTTTGTTTTTTTGCTTTTTTGCTGTCGCTTGTTTTTGTAGGTGACTCCAAACCCTCATCGCTTTGCTCTGCCTCTTCGGTACGCCGTTTATCAAGCTCTTGATCCAGATTGTCTTGGAAAGCATTCATTATCTTTATTGTGCTTTTTTAGCATCAGTTTTATGAATATGTAGCGGTGATTCATTAAGTCTATCACCGTAAAGGACGACACCACGTAAGAGGTCAATCGCACGGTTTAGCTGATAATCTTCAGGCTTTTCATCTTCCTCTTCACCATCTTTACCAGATTTTTTCTTATTTTTGACTTTACTGTCGTTGGTGATCGCACCACGAAGATCGCTTTCACGTGTTCGTTTATATTTGCTTTCAACTTCTTCCAATTTGGCTTGCTCAACAATGATGTCTGGCTCGATACCTTCGGCTTGAATAGAGCGACCAGACGGGGTGTAGTAACGTGCCGTCGTCAAGCGCATGGCACCATGACCCGGAAGCGGTATAACCGTTTGAACAGAACCTTTACCAAAACTTTGCGTTCCGACGATAATGGCACGACGATGGTCTTGCAACGCCCCTGCAACAATTTCAGAGGCCGACGCCGAACCGCCATTGATAAGAACAATGATAGGTTTACCATCTGTTAGGTCTCCTCGCGCCGCATTATCACGTTTTGTATCGCTTTCGTTACGCCCACGTGTGGAAACAATTTCACCTTTATCAAGAAAGGCGTCAGAAACACTGATCGCTTGATCTAATAAGCCGCCTGGGTTATTCCGCAAATCTAAAATATATCCAATAACTTTGTCGCCAGCCTCTTCTTTAATTTTGGCAACGGCTTTTTCAAGGCCAGGCATGGTGTTTTGGTTAAATGTTGTGATACGCAAGTAGCCAACATCTTCTTGTTCAATACGATTTTTGACCGATTGGATTTTGATGATGTCACGAATGATCTCTAGCTCAATCTTTTCTTCTGCACCTTCACGGGCAATAGTGAGGATAATCGGTGCACCGACTTTACCGCGCATTTTGTCAACAGCTTCGGACAAAGATAGACCCAAAACAGGTTCATCATCCAAATGTGTGATGTAATCACCCGCTTCCACGCCTGCATTGGCCGCGGGTGTTTCATCAATAGGGGAGACAACTTTAACAAAACCATTTTCCATGGTGACCTCAATACCAAGCCCGCCAAATTCACCACGTGTTTGGACTTGCATATCTTTGAAGTCGTCGTCGTCAAGGTAAGAGGAATGAGGGTCAAGGCTTGATAGTAATCCTTGAACGGCATTTTCAACCAATTCTTCATCGGTTAAAGGTTCAACATATTGACTGCGAACGCGTTCAAACACATCACCGAATAAATTAAGTTGACGATATGTGTCTTGAGGTGTTTGTGCGGCTACTTTTTCTTCAGCGGTTGGTTCTTTTTCTTCACTTGCCTCGGTGGGGCTTTCTTTCTCTAAGGCTTGCGCATATGCGTCTGTCGCAAATGGAACAGACAATAGAGTGAAGCTTAAAAGAACATATCCTAGAAAACGCATTATTAAATTCCTCTTATTTTCATTTTCGTTTTTATCTTAAGCCAGATATTTTTTTTGAAGGGTTTACTGGCTGCCCTTTGTAACGTAACTCATAATACAATATATGCGTTGTTCTATTATCGCCAGAATCCGAGTTATTACCAGACATTTTACCAATTGGCTCACCTGCGGCAACGGCGCGTCCAACCAATGTATCAATTTTTGCTAAACCTGCAATAAGGCTGTGATATTCCCTTTGATGTTTGAGGATAACAATATTTCCATATCCCTTAAATATGCCCGCATATTCAACCACTCCACCCATAGGAGCAACAATAAGCGCATTCGGGCGGGTTTTGATTTTAATGCCTTTTGAAATGGCACCAATATTATCAGTTTTTCCGTAACTTATCAGCATCGTGCCGCTTGCGGGTAATTGCGCCGCGCCAAGCTTTGGAATAGGGGTGGCACGTGGTTTAAGTGCTTGCGGCTTTTTCTGTTGTTTGCTTTTTTCTATTTTCTTCACAAGATCTTTTAGGTTTTTGGCTTGTAATGAAATTTGCTTCAGTTCAGCTTGCTGATTTTTTATATCTTTTTCTGTCTTGGCGTAAATGCTCTCACGGCTTGAAAGTAAAGCGGTGAGTTGCTTTTGGTCTGTTTTTAATTTTTCAGATAAGGATAAAGCTTGTTTCCTGTCTCTTTCTAAACTTGTGATAAGGGTTTCTAGGGTTTCTAAATCCTCCTTTAACTTATCAGCGCGGTTGTAAATACGGGGCAATATACTTTGTAACAACATAGAACCTTGCGCGGTTTTTAACGGCGTTTCTGGACGTGAGATAATGGCCTCTGGTGGAATACGTCTGATACGTTCCAACGCCAAGACTAATTGAGAGATAGATTTTTTATCTTCAGATAAATTATCTTCTATCTGTTTTTGATCTGCCTGTTGTTTGGCGATGTCTCGTTCAAGGTTACTCAGCCTTTGTTCGTTACGTTTTATATCTTTGGCGATAGCGATAGATTTTTTACGCTGTGCTTCTAAATCATTTTTGATTGATTTTAAATCTTTTTGTAGCTGTCTCTTTTTATCTTCTGTGGCCTTGCGCTTTTGTTCGACAGCTTTTGTTGGGTGCTGGGACGGTGTTTGCGCCCACGATAATGGCGCAATGAAAATTATGATGAGGAAGGCAAGGGGAAGAAGTTTCATATCTATCCTTCCCTGTGGTAAGGGTGACCAGCGATGATTTGCTGCGCCCTGTAAATTTGTTCAATCAACATGACACGCGCCAGCATGTGCGGCCATGTCAGCTTGCCGAAGCTTAAAACAAGGTCGGCCTGTGACCGTATCTCGTTATTAAGACCATCTGCGCCGCCAATGATAAATTGAAATTTTCCTGTTTTGATTTGTTGGATATCAGTGATTTTTTTTGCTAGCTCCACACTAGATAAAGATTTACCTTTTTCATCAAGCGCAATGATAGGGGAAGAAGGGGCAAGCTTGGCTTTGATTTTTGCAAGTTCGTCTTGTTGGTTGCGGCCTTCAAGCTCAATCAGTTCTATTTTGCCCTTCATACGTTTTTCATACTCGGCATAAGGCGCATAAAAATGAGAGGTGTTTTTTATTTTTCCAACAGCAATGATTTGGGAAAGAAAAGCCATGCCACATGGTGGCACTATCTATTTTAAAAATAAAGTGGTTTTCGGCTGTCTTGCTTAAGTTTTAAGCTGTATTTAAGCCATCATGTGGTGGGGTTGAGCCTTGGCTTGTTCCTAGTCCCATCGACCACATTTTTTCAATGTTATAAAATTCGCGAACTTCGGGTCTAAAGACATGGACGACGATGTCGCCAGCATCCATGACAACCCAATCACCTTGGGATAGGCCTTCAAGGCGGATGCCTTTAATACCACGTGCGGCCAAACGATCTCGTAATTTATCGGCCAGCCCTTTAACGTGGGCGGTTGATGTTCCCGAAGCAACGACAATATAATCTGCAATAGCGGACTGGCTTGCCAAATCAATAACTTCGATATCTAGGGCTTTGTCATCGTCTAGCGATTTTGTGACAAAGTCCTTAAGGTCGGACATATTAAGTTGTCCTTTGTTTGTTGTTGTCAGAATGAGTCTCTCCTTTTTTCTGTTATAGCCAACAAGTATAAAATAAACATATTTAGCAAAAATGACATAAAAAAAGCCAACCTTTATGAAAGGTCAGCTTAACATCTGTCAAAAGCAGGAATAGATAAGATAAAAACGCTTCGTGTTGATTTTACGATCAATGAGCCTTCCTTTCTTTCATACTTTTCCTTTATTAAAAATTGTTTATCTACCTCTATTATACGCAGGATTCTATGAATCAACAATAAATTTTCCAATAAAATCAATTAAGTATTTGATTTTGCTTTATTTTTTCTTATTTGAGTGGAGGATATATCCAACATTTTATTCCCCGCGAGCCAATAAATAGCAGGTTTTGATAAATCTGTCTTGGCACCATAAGTTTCGAATTTATGGTCAATATGGCTCATCATGCGTAAAGGGCAAGACTTAACCAAATCTGTGGCTGGTGGGCGGGCGATAAAGGCGATGGGCATGGTCGCAAGGATGTCTTGCCATCGATCCCATTTGTGAAAAATATAGGCGTTATCCATACCACCTATCCATAGAAAGTCGGTGTGAGGAAAGACGGTTTTTAAACGCGATGTTGTTTCATAAGTGTATTGAGAACCAAGATCTGCCTCTAAATGCGTGGGTAATTGTTTGGGAAAGCCGCTTAGCATTTGTTCTACATTGTGATAACGCTCGTCATAGGGGCGCGTGTCACGTGTATCTTTTAAGGGATTTTGCGGGGTCACAATCCACCAAACAAAATCTAGATCAAACTTTACCCGCGCCAAACGCGCCACGTGGACATGTCCTGCATGAGGGGGGTTGAACGATCCGCCAAATAAACCAACACGCAAACCACGCCAGCGTTGTGAGTCTCTTAATGTTGGCGGTGTGAATGGATTTAATTTTTTTGACATAGATGGATGTTTTTTTGTGACTTTATGAAGAACGCGTTTGTCCCGATCCTTTGACCAAATATTTAAAAGTAGTGAGCTGTTTTAACCCGACAGGCCCACGCGCATGAAGCTTGCCTGTACCAATACCAATCTCTGCACCCATACCAAATTCACCGCCATCGGCAAATTGGGTTGAGGTGTTGTGCATGATAATCGCGCTGTCGACTTGTGATTGAAAGGCACGTGTAGCGGTTTCATCTTCACTTAAGATGGCATCGGTATGGTGCGAGCCATATTTGTTGATATGCGTCACGGCTTCATCAATGTTGGAAACGATTTTTGCGCTGATTTTCTTTTCAAGATACTCACATGACCAATCATCATTGGTGGCAGGTTCTACACGTTTATCCAGTTTTTGAATGGCGTCATCGCCCATGATGGCGCAACCTTCATCCAATAACATTTGGATAATAGGGGTGGGATCTTTAAAACTTTCATCAAACAGCAGGGATTCTGCCGCGCCACAAATGCCTGTACGGCGAAGTTTTGAATTTTTAATGACGTTTAACGCAAGCTGCCCATTGGCACTTTCATGGATATAGACATGACAATTACCATCCAGATGGGCAAAGACGGGCATTTTTGCCTCTTCCATCACGCGCCCTGTTAAGCCCTTACCACCACGTGGAATCATCACATCGATATATTCATGAGCCTTTAACATTTCACCGACAAGGGCGCGATCTGTCGAGGGTAGCATAGAGACTGCCGCCTCTGGCAAATCATTGATTTTTAGACAATCTTGAATGAGCGCATGAAGCGCGCGTGAAGTATGAAAGCTTTCAGAGCCACCGCGTAATATCACGGTATTGCGTGATTTCAAACAAAGCGCCGCCGCATCAATGGTGACGTTAGGGCGGGATTCATAAATCATACCCAAGACACCAATAGGGACAGAGACTTTATCAATGACAAGACCGTTGGGGCGTGTTGTGCTTTCTAATATATTACCAACGGGGTCATCAAGTTTAATAATATCGCGCACACTGTTTGAGATAACTTTAATCCGTGACGCACCCAGCGTTAAGCGGTCAATCAAGGCAGGAGTGAGGTCTTTGTCTTTCGCCGCGTTGACATCTTTTTCATTAATGCTGATTAAAACATCGCTTTGTTCGATTAACGCTTCAGCAATGTCATTTAATGTTTTGTGAATGACATCAATAGGCGCTTGGGCGATGAGTGAAGCCGCGCTCTTTGCTTGCAGACCGATATCACCAATAATGATATGGGGCGGGATATCTACGATATTTTGTTTTTGTGTCATAGTGTTTTTTAACATTAAGACACGAACTCACCAAGGGTTTTATAGTTATTGCCATTTTTTGTCATTGCCTGAATTTGCAACGCGAATTCTAGGGCAATCTGCTAGCGGATATGCTGTTCTTGCTTCCCCTGCGAAGGCAGGGGGCTCATAACTTTTATACAAAAGATTCCTGCCTACGCAGGAAAAGCAGAAAACAAGGCTTGGTGTTCTTGGTGGTTTAAAAAAAGCTTAATTCAAGTTTTGAGGTAAGGCGGCGATAGTCTTTTCATTTAGCTCCGCATTCACTTTTGAATCGAGCGTTTGTTGAATGACTTCAGTTGTTGCCGCAACGGCAATCTCTGCTGCATGGTTTTGAATTTGCGCGATGGCGTTTTCTTCCAAACGTTTTAAACGTGATGTGAGTTGTTCTTCACGTCGGGCGACCGTTTCTTTGAGCTCTACTTCAGCAGTCTTTGCAACCTGCTGTGCTTGCTTTTCTGCATTCTTAATGATGTCAGTCGCTTCTTTTTCGGCGTCACGTTGTTTACGCTGATATTGTGCCAATAATTCTTGCGCTTCTACACGTAAACGTTCTGCCGTTTCAATTTCATTTTTAACTTCAGCAATACGGGAATCAAGACCGCTGACGATTGATTTGCGGCCTAATTTATAAGCAACCGCCAAAAAGACGAAGAATGAAATCGCAACCCATAAGCCCGTGTCATGTGTAAGAAGATCTAACATTATGCTGCCTTTGCTTTAATTGAGCTGTTTTTACTATTGATGTTTTTAACAGCCGCTTCGATTTTTGAATTATCAGGGGCAAAACCGATGATTTTTTCAACCGCCGCTGCCGCCGCATCAATGGCGATTTTGCTCATGTCATCCATGGCGGCATTTTTGGACGTTTCGATATTGGCTTCGGCATCTTTGACTTGATCTTCGGCTTTAACGCGGAAGGTCTCCATCGCTTGTTCAGCATTGGCCTTTGACTTGTTTTCAACCGTTTTAATCGCTTCACTGGCGTCTATTTGTGCCTTGTTCAAGTTTTCTTGGTAGGCATCTTGAACGGCATCTGCTTCGGCGGTTAGTTTTTCAGCTGTCTCTAAATCAGATTGAATATGATTTTTACGATTTTCAATGACTCCAGAAATATCGGGCAGAGTCTTTTTCGCAAAGATCATGTAAAGAACAGCAAAGCTGATTGCGAGCCAAAAGATTTGCGAGGCAAACCATGTTGGATCAAATTGTGGTAATCCGCCTTTTGAGGCTTCACCATGCGCATCGTCAGCGGCAAAAGCCACAAAAGGGAACATTGTGAAACCAATAAGTAAGGCGGATAGTTTTTTCATTTTAAAACTCTTATTAACTCTACAATTAGCCAACGAAAACGAGGTATAGAGAGATCAAAAGTGCGAAAATCGCAAGCGCTTCTGTCAATGCGAAAGCAAGGAAGTATTTTTTATCAAGCAATTCAGCAGCATTTGGGTTACGACCGACAGCTTCGTTGTATGATGCGAAGATCAAACCCAAACCAATACCAACACCGATAAGTGGTAAAAGGGCAATTGCACCCGCCAATAATTTAACAGCTTCTAATTCCATAGTTTTTTCCTTTTCTTTTTAAACTAAAACTCAATTAACAAATCTAATGACCAATTTCAACCGTATCTTTTAAATAGATACAGCTCAAAATGGCAAAAACATAAGCCTGCAAGAACGCGATCAAAAATTCAAACCCGATCAAGACAGAATTAAATAACATAGGGCCGATACCGGCGAAGGTTAGCGCACCACCAGCGGCAAACATACCAACGCTAAAGCCCGCAAAAACTTTTAACATAATATGGCCAGCAATCATATTGGCGAATAAACGCACCGACAAGGTCACGGGACGGATCATGAAAGACATGATCTCAATAGGGACAATCAATGGCATCAACCACCACGGAACACCAGGCGGGATAAACAGGCTGAAGAAATGCGTGCCATGTTTAAAGATGCCGATAACCATCACAACAAGGAAGATAAAGAAGGCTAAAGCCGCCGTTACAATGATGTGTGAGGTGTAAGTGAATGAGTAGGGGAGCATGCCCAGCATATTTCCCAATAACACAATCATAAATAGTGTGAAGATAAGCGGAAAGTACTGACGGCCTTTAGAGCCGATATTTTCACGAATCATACTGGCGACAAATTCATAAATCATTTCGGCAAAAGCTTGCATTCTGCCCGGTACAAGAGCGCGTTTACGCATAGATACGGAGAATAGGATTGTTGAGACAATAACGGCGATTGTCATCCAAAGAGCTGAATTTGTATAGGAAATATCAAAGTTACCAACGTGCAATGGCACAAGAGGTTGGATTTCAAATTGCTTAATAGGATTGGCCACGAATTATTCCCTTTATATTAGTAATCGTCGTCATCGTAATTTGATGATTGTTTAGCGTCTTTTGGCGGGTTTTTCAACCCCTTAAAGCCAACTGATGTGCCAAAATTCATAGTTATTTTATAAATATTATAAAAACCTGTAATAACGCCCAATAAAATGAAGATTAAGAAGAAAATTGGAGAGGTTTCGAAGACGTGATCAAGGCCATAGCCGATGAGGCCACCGCCGAGAATAGAGCCGACTAGCTCTACTCCTGCACGCGCGCCAACACCGACATTTTCATCGCTAGGGTCAGGTTTGGGATTGTAATCATCTTCAAATTCTTGGCGTGCGGCTTTGAGCTCTTTATCAAGCTTTTGAAGTTTTGGGTCATCATCAGGTGTTATAGCCATATTAAAATATTCCAATAATTAGTGTTACGCCGAAATATACAAAAATTGTAGCAAATAGATAAGATAAATATTTAAAATTATTATTGTAGAAGCTTTTGATGACTTTAAAGCCAGCAAAGAACAACACCGTTGCGTATGAAGCAATAAATCCTATGGCTCCAAAAAGAAAAATAACAGGGAAGTCACCCCATGTTACGTATTCCATGTGTTCAAGCGCCAAAGCTGAAAAAATAGCTAAAAAAGCAGCATAGCTCTTGGGGTGAAAAACTCCCAACATCAGGCCGTCAATAAAAGGACGTTTAAATGTTATGTTTCCGTGCTCTAAAGAGGCGCTTTTGTAAATTTTGTAAGCTAAATAGATAATGTATGAGCCGCAAATAATGGCTAATATATTGAAAAGAGTAGGGGGTAATAAATCGGATTCAATTAAAGTTAAGCAGGTTAGAGCCAACCAAAGAGCGTCTCCTATAAAGGCGCCAGCCATTAGTTGCAAGCCTTTGAGTCGTCCTTCTCGTGATATGAGAGAGAGGTTAGCCACAAAAACTGGACCAGGCGTTAATAAAATTAAATATCCTGCCAAGAATAAACTGAAATAGAGCATTACTCCGCCGCTTCGAGGAAGTCTAACTCTTGCTGGCTGAGGTCAACGGAGACGAGTTGAGAGACCCCGCGTTCGGCCATAGTTACGCCAAATAATCGATCCATACGTGCCATCGTTAAACGGTGATGGGTAATGACAAGAAAGCGCGTCTCACCACGTCCTGCAATTTGTTCCAACAGGTCGCAAACACGATCAACATTGGCATCATCAAGTGGCGCGTCAATCTCATCCAACACGCAAATCGGGGAGGGGTTGGTTAGGAACATGGCAAAAATCAACGCGATAGAGGCCAGCGTTTGCTCTCCACCAGAGAGCAATGATAATGATTGCAAAGATTTTCCTGGTGGTTGAGCAAAAATTTCTAACCCTGAATTAAGTGGATCGTCTGAGTCAATCAGTGCTAAATGCGCCTGACCACCACCATAAAGTTGAGCGAATAAACGTTGGAAATGTTCGTTCACTTGGTCAAAGGCTTTTGTCAAACGCTCACGCGCTTCGACATTTAATGTTTCGATGCCTTCACGCAATTCTGTGATAGCTTGGACGAGGTCGTCACGTTCTTCAAGTACACCGCCGACTTCTGTTTCAAGTTCGCTGGCTTCTTGTTCAGCGCGTAGATTGACCGCACCAATGAGGTCACGACTGCGTATTGATTTTTCTTTCCTTTCTTTCAACGGCTCAATTTCGGGAAGTTCTTGATCCTCGCCAATAGAAAGTTTTGTTTCTGCAATTAACGCCTCGGGCGCCATATCAAATTTTTCACCAATACCGAGGACGATTTCATCAAGCTGTTCCTGACCTGCTGAGGCGGTAGCTTGAGCATGGGCGCGGCCTTCGCGAGCTTCTGTTAAGATGTTTTCAGCTTCTTTTAACGCACGGTTTGTTTCGGATAATTCATTTTCAACGCCCGCCAATTTATCGGCATCGATGTTGCGCTGTGTTTCGAGGTCAGATACGCGAGACATCAAACCTTCACGCTCTGTGCTGTATGTTTTTGGTGCGTTTTGTAACTCTTCACGTTTTTGCGTGAGTTGTTCTTCACGTGTCTCCAATTCTTTCAAGCGTTCTTGTGAACGAATAACTTTGTTATTCAGATTGACTGTTTCATCGGCAATACCATGCAAACGTGCCTTACGACGACTTTGTTCTTGTTGAACGCGGTCAAGTTCACGCAAAGCTTCGCTTAAAGACTCTCTGACTTCGGTTAGCTGAGCGCGAACCTTTTCAACACGTTGATTTTGTTCTTCTAGCGCTTGCTCATCATTATTATCAAGTGACTTTTTATTTTCATTTAAGCTTGTTGTTATTTCTTCAATGTCTTTTGAGGTGTTGGCTAAGGCTTCTTCACATTTGGCCATGTTGGCAAACAGGCCAGAGCGTTGTTCAATAAGTTCACCCAACTCAGATTGCGCTGCGCCTAAGGATTGTTCTTTTTGACGAATATCACTTTGAAGCGTATCAAAATTTTCTTGTTTTTGCGCTTTGTCAGATTTTGCCGTTTCCAGAGCGTCACGTGCTTGTGTCGCGTTATCTTGTGCAGCAGGTAAAGATTCTTGTAGTTCTTTCAAACGATTTGTTTGTTGCAAAAATAACGCATGACGGTCAGAAGCATCGGCCTTAATATGCAGGCCATCCCAACGCCAATAAGCGCCATCTTGTGACACAATAGATTGTCCTGGTTTTAATTGATTGGCGCAATTCTGTCCTGTCGCATTGTCGCTGACTACGCCAATAAGTGAAAGCGCGGCTTTTAAATGACTTGGGGCTTTAACATGTGGTTCTAACGTTTGTGCGCCATTGGGTAGGGCAGGAAATTCTGAAACGTCAAAATTACGATTCATCCAAACCATGGGCGCATCACTGTCTGTTGAGGCCATTAACGTGTCACCAAGGGCGCGTGATAGAGCGGTTTCAAAACCCGCTTCTGGCTCAATGTCGTTTAGAATTGGCTGAAATTCAGTTTTATCTTTTGAATCCAAGACAGTTTCTAATGTTTTAATCTCCGTTAAAATTTCCGCTTCAATTTTGTCAAGTTCTTGTTGTTGTTGGCGGGCTTGATCAAGGGATATTTCAGCCTGTGTCGTTTGTGTTTCCGCATCGTTCAGTTGATTACGGATTGTCGCGTTTTGCGTTTCCATCGCAACGATAGACGCCTTAAGCGCGTCATGGTCATTTCCTTGTTGGAATTGCTCTTGTGATGCTTTTAGATCATCTTCTAATTTTTCTTTGCGGCTTTGTGCTTGGCTTAAACGGTTTTCGTCGTTATGAATTTGACGTTCGATAGATTGCCGTCCTGCACGTGTTTCGGCCAAGCGTGACATGAAACTTTCATATTCTTGTTCTAGGTCGCTGACATCTTTTTCGAGGCTGTCTTTTATCGCAATTTTTTCGCTTAGAATTTTTTCATCAGAAGATGAGCTGTTTTGCAGTCTTTCCTCTTCTTGTTTTAAACGCTCTGACGTTGCGCTGTTTTCGGTTAAGCTTTCTTGCTCATGGCCTTTATCTTGTTTTAATTGCTCAAGCTGTTGCTTGGTTTCGTTAAGACGGTTTTCAATTTCACGTTCTTGGTCTTCAATGCGTTGTAAAGTCAATTTTTGTGCCTGAAGGGCGGCGGCACTCTCGGCTTCTTTTTGACGTAAAGTGGGAAGCTCTTCAGCTTGCGAATTCTGTGTTTTAGTGAGCTGAGTGACCGTTGTCATACGCTCGGCAACAACACTTTCAGCGTCGCCAAATTTTGATTTAGCATTGTCGATCTTATTGACCAAAACGCGCCATTCAAGATAGGCGATAGAAGTTTCAAGCTCTCTAATATCTGTGCTTAATTCTTTATAACGAATGGCCTGACGGGCTTGTTTTTTCAACGCACCAAGGCGGCCTTCCATTGTGCCAACCAAATCTTCTACACGTTGAAGGTTGTTATCGGCGGCACGCAATCTTAATTCTGCTTCGTGGCGACGGACATAAAGCCCAGAAACACCGGCGGACTCTTCTAAAATTAAACGGCGTTCTTGCGGTTTGGCGTTAATCATTGCCGTCACACGGCCTTGCGAAACAAGGGCAGGGGAGTTTGCCCCCGTGACTGTATCGGCGAACAGCATTTGAACATCACGCGCCCGCGTGGTTTTGCTATTTACTTTATACACCGAACCTTTGTCTTTTTCGATTTTACGAACAACCTCTATATCTTCATCGGCGTTATAGACCGATGGGGCTTCGCGTGCCGTGTTATCAAGTAAAAGAGAAACCTCAGCAAAGTTACGCGGTGGGCGTGTACCTGTTCCATTGAAGATAACATCTTCCATAGACCCCGTGCCACCACGCATACGTTTAGAGGAGGTTTCACCCATGACCCAGCGTAAGGCTTCAACCAAATTAGATTTACCACAGCCATTGGGGCCAACAATCCCTGTTAAACCTGTGTTGATTTCAAGCTCCGTTTTATCAACGAAAGATTTAAAACCATTTAATCGTAATTTAGTAAACTGGATCATAAATTATACTCTTATAAATTCTTATTCGGCTAAATTGCTTATTCAGCCGCTTCGTTGATTGTTTCACCAATTGTTTCCGAAGTGCTTTCAGTGACGCTATCAATGACACCATCAACTTTTTCCATCGTGACCTTAACAGTGTCATTTTCCATTGCGCCTTCAAGCGTTTTTGTTGCCGCATTCTTGGCATCACCCGCAACATCTGCGCCTTTTTGAATAACACCTTTTAATTTACTGGCTGCACCATCATTAAAATCCTTGATTGGCGCACCAAGTTTTTCTTCCATAGCTTCAAGGCTATCAACAGTTTTATCTTTAATATCAATGATGGCTCTGTCTAGCTCTAATTCTTCTGTTGATTTACCGCTTACATTTTCACCAGTAAGCTCATTCACAATTGCTTCAAATGATTCATAAGGCTTACCGCCATATAAGATACGCTCACCATCATTAAAGACAAAGCTTGGTGTGGAATTAACTTTCCAAGCTTCTGATGCTTCTTTGATGTTGCTCGCGACTGTTTTTTGAAGCTCTTTATTGTTGAAGCAAGTGTTAAATTCTTCTTCACTCATACCTGCCAATTTTGCGTTTTGTAATAACGCGCCTTTGAAGTCCCCGCCGAAAGCCCATTTATCTTGGCTACGAAGTAAAATATCAACGAAACCTGTGTAACGTTCTTCGGGTAAACATCTGGCAATCATTGAACCGTAAAGGGCAGGACCGTTTAAAGGAAATTCTTGATAGATGAAATATACTTTACCTGTATCGATCAGGTTTGTTTTGATTTCTTGGTATGTTTCTTTGTGGAAGGCCGCACAGTGATTACAAGTCAAAGAAAAGAATTCTTGGATATGAACTGGGGCATCAGGGTTACCAACGCCACGCGTACCATAAAGGGCAGGTGGGTTTAGTTTACAAATTGTTCCTTTTGTACCCATATCGACATTTGAGACACCATCACCATGATCGCCGTGAGCGTGTCCTCCATGGCCATCTGAGTCTTCTGCTTCATCACCAGTGTTTATACCTTGCGCTATTTTATCAGCTATGTCGTTTTTGGCTTGGGTTAAGTCCACGCCATTTTTCTTATTGAAGAAGAACCAACTTCCTGCTGCTACAAGAGCAAAAATAAGAAGAAGTACAATCAATGAGCCCAAAGACCTTTTGTTGGAAGACATGTGTCGAAACCTTTCATTTATAAGCTATATACATAACTTGACCAATCTTGGTGTATATGTAAAGCAGTTGTTTGTAGAAATCCACTATAAAGTGCGCTAAGGGAGGGTTTAATGTCAATAAAAGGGGGCTTGGGAAAGTTCTTTATCCACAAAGCTTTATCAGCCAGGGTTAAAGAAAGGGTTATTTCAGGGCAAAAATCTCAATTCTATCCATTGGCTGTACATCGGTTTGTGCCCCTAATGAGCGGATATCAATGCGATTTGGCTCTATTTTTTGGTTTAACAGGAGGTGCCTTCGCACAGCCATGGCACGTATCAGGGCGATGCGACGGTCTCCGTTGAGGCTTTTACCTTGTGGTGGGCTAGCATAAGACTCGAGGCGTAAACGATTGTTTTTATTGTCATTTAAGATTGGCTTGATGAGAAGGTTAAGGGCGTTTACTTGCTCAGGGGTCAAGGCTTGCTGATCTTTGGTAAAGGTAATATTAAGCTTGCGGCTACCGTCAGGTAAAATATTAAAATCAGGTAACTCAAAAGATTCCGTTAGGCCAGCTTGTGAAGGTTCTTTTGATATTTCCGTCTCATTGTTCACCTTCTTTTTTTGAACACGATCTAGTAAATTCGGTGTTTGATTTATTTCGGGCTCAAATAAAACTTCAGATTCAACATTTTGTTTTTTATAAGCAGGCATTGTTTTAGGGCCCGTTACAACGCCTTGGAACGTTGACTTGGGTTTTGCGGTTTGTTTTTTGATTAAGTCAATAGGTTCAATTCCCTGCATCACTTCATTTTTTTCAACACGTCCTATTTCTTTTATAGGTTCAATGGTTTCCATTTCCTCAATAGGCCTTCCTTGAAATGCTTCCTTTGGGTGAAGCGGTTTTTTTAATGGAATGACAATTGTATCACTTGTTATTTTTGGTTTTTTTGTAGGCTGAGGTTTTATTAATTTAGGTTTTTCTTCAAGCGGTGTAACGCGCGGTGCAGAGCCAAATAAAGGCGGGGGGACGTAACCTTCTAAAGTTTCTTGCGCTTGTGGTGTAACGGGCAAGAGAAATAAAAATGCTGCCAATATTATCAGCGGCTTTATCATTAGGCGGCTTTTTTGGCTGTTTCGCGTAAAATTTTACGAAGATGCGTATAGATGGCTTGATTACCAGATACAATTTGATTGTTGTAAATTGGGTTTGTTTCATCATCGATGGAGGTAGCAAAACCACCGGATTCTTTAAGTATCAAGACACCAGCGGCTAAATCCCATGGTTGTATATCGCGTTCCCAATAGCCATCAAGACGTCCAGCGGCAACGTATGATAAATCAAGCGCGGCAGCACCCATACGGCGAACCATTGGGGCTTGAATAGAAACATCATTCAGCTCTGTAATAAAGCGATGTTGTTTTTCAGCGTTTATGTTGGCTGAACCAAAAGCAATTGTTGAAGATTCTAAATCATTACGGCTTGATACACGAAGACGCTTACGATTATTAAGCCATGCGCCGCCATTACGTTCGGCGACAAATGTTTCTTCTTTTATTGGGTCGTAAACAACACCTGCTTCGATACGGCCTTTGCTTTCCAGAGCAATCGACACACACCAATGCGGAATACCATGCATAAAATTATGGGTGCCATCAAGAGGATCAATAATCCATATATTTTCTTCGTTTGCGCCTTTGACCACACCGCTTTCCTCCATTAGGAAGGAATAATCAGGGCGTGCTTTTTTTAGTTCTTCAAAAATGATTTCTTCGGCACGTTTATCGGCGGCGGTTACAAAGTTCGCGGGGCCCTTGCGTGAAACTTGAAGATTTTCAACTTCACCAAAGTCCCGCGTTAAAGACCGTCCCGCTTTTTCAGCGGCCTTAATCATAATGTTAAGAATAGGGGATAGGTTCGCCATTTGTTATGAGTCCTTTATGCGTTAATCTTTTGCGCGTTCAACATAGGTTGAATCTTCTGTTTTAACAATGATGCGCGTATCGACATCAATAAATGGGGGCACCATAACCTTTGCACCATTTTCTAAGATAGCTGGTTTATACGATGTTGTCGCTGTTTGTCCTTTAACAACAGGTTCCGCTTCAACAATTTTCATGGTCACTTGGTCAGGAAGCTTTACGCCTAAAGGTTCACCTTCATGTGTTTCGATGGAAACCATCATACCGTCTTGTAAAAATACTGCAGGCTCGCCGATGATTTCTTTTGAAACAGTAATTTGTTCATAAGTTTCGTTATTCATGAATGTAAATGTTTCACCATCGCTGAATAGATATTGGTGTTCTGTTTGATCAAGACGGATACGCTCTAATGTTTCTTGCGTACGGAAGCGAACATTGTCTTTGTTACCAGTACGAATATCGCGCATCTCCACCTGAATCACCGACGCACCTTTACCAGGCTGCATAATTTCATAATCTGTCACGATCATGAGCTTGTTATTATGCTCAAGTACATTGCCTTTGCGTAGAGTGATTGCCGCAACCTTCATAACTTAAATCCTAATTTTTAGTTTTTATCTTTTATTGCTGTCTTTTATGACGGCTTCGCCCATTGAGCTGAGCCGTTCTTTCAACTCACTATCTTCTATCTCATTAAGCATTTGGGATAAACTGTTTTTTTCATTCTCGGTTAAAGGTGAAGCTTTTTTGGTGGGACGCTCCTTGCTGGCAAGAGCTTGGTGGACAAAGCGAATGTCTGTCACAGGCGCGCCATCCATAATCATATTGATTTTTTCAAGGATAATACCCTTTTGCATGATAAGCGTCGCGGCCTGTGCCGATGAGGTTGCTATATCCAATGTCACTGACGGATTATCGCCTTTGCGCTTTGGTTTGCGATAGTGGATTTTAAGGGGTTGAGCATGAGCGGCCATTTTATCACCTATAATTTCACGCCATCGCGTGACAATTTTACCCAAAGCTATATATTTACGCTTGAAGGTTTTATCCGTCACTTTTGGAACGGCAGTTGAAACGAGTTTTAAGGCACACATATTGACTCTACTATGGCAAATTCTTTGAATAATAACAAGCGAACTCACGATATTGACGTTGATGATTTTCGCCAATCTATGTTGGGTTGGTATGCCAAGCACCAACGCGTGTTGCCTTGGCGGGCAATCAAAAAGAAAGAACGCAATCCTTACTATACATGGCTGTCTGAGATTATGTTGCAACAAACAACAGTCGTAACGGTGGGGCCATATTTTGAAAAATTTATTCATAAATGGCCAACAATTCATGATTTAGCTAAAGCGGATCGCGATGTTGTCATGCATGAATGGGCGGGGCTTGGTTATTACGCACGGGCGCGAAACTTACATAAATGCGCCCAAATGGTTAGTGAGACGTTAAACGGCATCTTTCCGCAAAGCCAAAAAGAGTTGGAAGAATTGCCCGGGATAGGGAGCTATACCAGTGCGGCGATACGCGCTATTGCCTTTGGCAAAGCTGCCAATGTTGTTGATGGTAATGTTGAACGCGTCATGGCGCGGCTTTATGCGCTTGAAGAGCCATTACCAAGAAGCAAACCGATGCTAAAAGAGCTTGCGGCAGGGTTGACAAACGGCCGCGAAGATAAGCCTGGTGATTATGCACAAAGCCTAATGGATTTAGGAGCGGGGATATGTACACCTAAATCACCTAAATGTGCATTATGCCCTGTTCGTAATTATTGCTTGGCGGATAAGAAGGGTATTGCGGCGGACTTACCCAGGCGTCAAAAGAAAAAGGCTAAACCGCAAAAACATGGTGTAGTTTATTGGATTGTGAATGACCATAACGAGCTTGCTTTTGTACGCCGTGGTGAAAAAGAAATGCTGGGTGGTATGTTAAGTTTACCAACGTCTGAATGGGTGGATGTTGCTGAAAAACTAGATAAGTACCAAAAAGATTTTATCACGCATAGCTTTACGCATTTTGATTTGAAGCTCTACATACAGTGCTTTCGGTATGAAAAAGGCATGGAATTGCCACAGAATGACTATATTTGGATGCCATTATCGAAGCTGAATGAAGTCGGTTTACCAACATTATTTAAAAAAGTTGTTAAGTTAATGAAATAAAACGAGAGTTTGATTTAATTTCCAAATCAGAGATATAATATAGATATGAATAAAACATTTTTGATATTTTTCATGGTTCTTTTATCTTTTTCTTCTTTTGCCTTTGCGCAGAATAAAGAAGAAAAAGACCTGATTCATTTTATTGATGATAAATATAACGATCTTTATCAAGACTCTACTGTTGTCAATTTATCTAAATTATATTGGATGAAGGGCGCTTTAGATATTAATGAAGATACTGTCATTGATAATTTTGTTCTTATCAATGACTGCAAGTTATATGACAAATACATTATAAACGACTTTAAATGGGAAGAGGTGCGTAAAGCCACGCGCCAGTATATTAAGTCGAGTCTTCACACATATTCTGACAGATTTAAGATTATTGTACCATTGGATTTGGGGCGGTATGATACTAAACAACAGGGCTTCCATCTTGTTAATTATACCAAGATAGAAAACATGAAGCGTGTTAAAATTGGCGGTAAGGATGAGTATGTTTGTGGTAAAGCGTGGGGAATACCTTATTACCCTAAAAACGCTCTTCTTGTTTTGAATAAGCCATATAGTTATAAATTTGTTAAAATGGAAGAGGGGTTAGCAAAAAGTTTTATTGAACGATATAACAAAACAAAGCCAACTATTCCTTTGGAGTTTTCAGAAAAAACATATGGACGTCCTGTCTTTGCACGTATTCGTATGCGTTTTTTGGAATATCAAGATATTCATAAAGAACTTTATGAAACACCTTTTGCTGTGATGTTTGGACGTGTAGATGGAATTGATATATTTCAAAACGCAGATGAGACAGGACTGATTGCTTCAGAAACTTATCATGAACCAGATGAAAAAATCATTATAGAAACACCTGCGGAATCGGCAAAAAAAGCGAAAGAACTTTTTACTGGTGAGGGGAAGTATTGATGCTCCTGAAAATTTAAATCGGAGCAACCTCTAAACGGTTTTTTTGCGCGTCATTGAAAAACCTACAGATTTTGTTTCCAATATAATGTCTGGCTTTTTCACGGTTACCTTTGTTTTAGTAACCGCCGCATAATTCATGCATTCATCCAAAATATTTTCAGCCAGTGTTTCTATCAAGTTAAAATGCTTGCTTGTTGAAAGCGCTTTAACTTTTTCAATAATTTCAGCGTAAGAAACTGTTTGGGAAATGTCGTCGTCATAACTTGTTTTTTCGTTTAATGAAATCTCAAGGTCAATGATAACGCGTTGCTTGTTTAGCTTTTCATGTTCAAGGATGCCGATAGACATCTCTAACATTAATTCTTCAATTAATATTTGATGGTTTGACTCTATAAACTCGTTAAAAGAAACGATTGATTTTTCATCTTTTGATTGTGAAGAACGTGTTGTTATCGTTTGAAATAGAGTGTTCATAATTACTACCTACGGATATATGTTATTGAATTGTCGTATTGTTTGGAATAGCAATATCACCTTCAATTTTCAATCTTAATTTCTGGCGAAGCGCATCAATGGGGATAAGTTGGTTACCCTCTTTATAGTGCCAATAAGTCCAGCCATTGCAAGAAGGCGCGTTTTGAACCGCCGCGCCAACTTTATGGATGGAACCGCGATGCGTGCCTTCAGTTGTCTTGATGTTGGCATCAGCGGCGATTTTGACCTTATTACGCCCTTTACTGTCCTGCAATTGCGTTCCAGGCTCTAACATGCCGTGCTCTAGCAACCATCCGAAGGGGATACGCATTTGCTCACGTTTTTGAACAAGGGCAATAGAATCTTCGTCACATTTCGTAATTTTATCAATACGTTGTTTGGCAACTTTAATGTAATCATCTTCACGTTCAATACCAATGAAGTTACGCCCTAGCTTTTTCGCCACTGCGCCTGTTGTTCCCGTACCAAAGAAGGGGTCAAGCACCACTTCTTCAGGCTTTGTTGAGGACAATATAACGCGGTGAAGCAGGGCTTCGGGCTTTTGCGTCGGGTGCGCTTTATCACCATTTTCGTCTTTTAAACGCTCGCCACCAGTGCATAGTGGAATAAACCAATCTGAACGCATTTGAAGGTCTTCGTTGAGGGCCTTCATTGAATCATAATTGAAGGTATATTTTGATTTCTCAGATTTTCCTGCCCAAATCATTGTTTCGTGCGCGTTGGTAAAACGACGCCCGCGAAAATTCGGCATCGGGTTGGTTTTACGCCAGATTACGTCATTAAGTATCCAATACCCTAAATCTTGTAAAATTGCGCCAAGGCGGAAGATGTTGTGATATGAGCCTATAACCCAGATAGAACCGTCATCCTTTAAAGTTTCGCGCGCCGCGCTTAACCATTCACGGGTGAAATCATCGTAAACTTTCAAGCTATCAAATTGATCCCAATGATCGTCACACGCATCGACTTTTGTATGGTTGGGGCGGTGCAGCTCTCCTCCAAGTTGTAAATTATAGGGTGGGTCAGCAAAAATCATATCAACAGAGCCAGCAGGGGTGGTTTTTAGCACCTCAATACAATCACCTTTGGTGATTTCATTAATTTTGGGTGCCTTTAACGCCTTTTTGACCATGTGGATAACTCCTGTATTAAATTGTGGAGGCATCATGAGTCATTTGAGATTCGCCGTCAAGATAAAAATAAAAAAATTGTTTAGAGTCAGGAGTTTATTTAAAAAATTTAAAGTAAATTTTTAATACCCTCAGGCGGGCAAGCCCGCTACGGAGTGCTTCATATGTTGCGTAACTTAGCACACGGAGCAAAAGATAGTCGGTGAAACGGGGTCAGACCATGGCTTTGCAAGCCTTCCATATGGGTTTTTGTGCCATAGCCAGAATTGGTGTCCCAGCCATAATGCGGATATTCCTCATGTAATTTTGTCATCAGTCTATCACGCGTGACTTTGGCTATAATAGAGGCAGCGGCAATGCAAAGAGATGTGGCGTCACCCTTAATCACCGTTTGCGTGATGCAAGGCAGGTCGGGCGCAAATTTACCGTCAATAAGTGCA
>CAZYHI010000027.1:0-20889 GCA_964647515.1 uncultured Micavibrio sp.
TTATTCGAAGCGCAATTTGAAAATTTAGCGCATAAAATTTTTGATGAAAAAACAACTAAGTTTAAAAAACAATCACAAGAAAATTTAGACCAAATTTTAAGTCCTTTAAAAGATAAACTTCAAGATTTTCAAAAGAAAGTTGACGATTCCTTTGGCAACCAAGCCAAAGAACAGTTTGCGTTAAAGGAACAAATAAAATCAATTGTTGAAGCGAATGATAAAATCACATTACAAGCTGAGAATTTAGCAAGCGCACTAAAAGGTGACAGCAAAACCCAAGGAGATTGGGGTGAGGTTATGTTAGAACGTATATTAGAAGATTCTGGTTTACGCAAAGATGTCGATTATATTAAACAAGGCGTTGGCCTTGGGATAAAGCACAATGAAACGGGACAGACTTTAAAGCCTGATTTTATTGTAAACTTGCCCGAAGAAAAACATGTTATTTTAGATTCCAAAGTTTCGCTCACCCATTATGAGCGTTGGCATGGTGAAGAAGATGATGTTGAACGGGAAGTTCATTTAAAAGATTTTCTTAATTCTGTACGTCAGCACGTTAAAGATTTAGAAAAGCGGCGTTATCAAGATACAGATCAGTTGGGCACACCTGATTTTGTATTAATGTTTATGCCAATTGAAAGTGCCTATATGCTGGCGTTGCAATCTGATAGGGAACTTCATAGCTTTGCGTGGGATAAGGGGGTTGCTATTGTTTGCCCTTCTACATTATTTAGTAGTTTAAAAACTATTTCTTCGTTGTGGCGTTTGGTATTGCAAAATCAAAATGCAATTGAAATTGCTAAAAAAGGTGGCGCGCTTTATGATAAAATGTCAGGATTCGTTGGTGATATGCAAGTATTAGGGAAAAATTTAAAAGCAATTGAAAAAACTTATGATGGTGCCATGAATAAACTTTCAACGGGTAAGGGTAGTATTTTAAGTCGTACAGAAAATTTGAAAGAGTTAGGCGCGAAGGCTTCAAAGTCATTACCTAAAGAGATGTTGTCTTTAGATGATAATGAAGAAATTGTAGAATCAACTTTACTGGATTTAACAAAAAAGAAAAGTTCGAAAGCCGCATAAATGTCTGATTTATACCATGTTGTGAAGGTTCCTGACCCTGTTTTGAAAGAAACAGGAAATGTGATCGAGAGCATCAATGCGGATATAAAACTGCAAGCCGAACGTATGATAAATACGATGCATGCCGCAGCAGGTATTGGCTTGGCGGCTAATCAAGTAGGATTATTAAATCGTATGTTTGTGATGGATTTACCCGAAGGGCTTTGGAAGTATGGTCCTGAAATTGATGGCGTTTTAACCATCGAAGCGGGGTATCGCAGTGGTGAAAAAGAAGAAAACTTAATACGTCAACCGCGCGCTTTCATTAACCCTGAAGTGATTTGGCAATCTGAATCAAAATCCGTTTACGATGAAGGCTGTTTATCCATGCCCAATCAATATGGAGAGGTTGTTCGTCCTTCGCAAGTACGGGTAAAATTTCAAGATATAGAAGGTCAAACTCATGAAGAATTATTTGATGGACTTGATTCACATTGTGTTCAACATGAAATAGATCATTTGAATGGCGTATTATTTATTGACTATTTATCCAGTTTAAAACGCAATATGATTTTGCGTAAAATGAAAAAAATAAACAAAGAAGATGCTGCACTATAGGGTGCGACTTAAAGGATAACTTTACATGATGCCAAAGCCTTTACGCATTGCCTTTATGGGGACGCCAGATTTTGTGGGTCCGACGGTTCAAGCTTTGATTGATTCTCCACATGATTTGGTCTGTATTTATACGCAACCTCCGCGTGAAAAAGGTCGTCATAAAAAATTAGAAAAAACACCTATTCATCTTATGGCAGAAGGTGTAGGAATTGAGGTGTGCCATCCGCATAATTTTAAATCCGATGGTGATGTTCAAGCTTTTAAAGATTTGAATCTTGATGTCGCCATTGTTGCGGCTTATGGCATGTTGCTTCCACAGGTTATTTTAGATACCCCCAAGTATGGCTGCATTAATATTCATCCCTCGCTTCTTCCACGCTGGCGCGGGCCTTCGCCGATTCAATATGCAATTTGGAAGGGGGACGTTGAGACAGGCGTTTCGGTGATGTCGCTTGAAAAATCAATGGATACGGGTCCTATTATTGCCCAAGAAAAAATGCCTATTTGTGTCGATACAAATTTTGAAAATTTAAATAAAAAACTCTGGTCGATGGGAAATGATTTGCTTATAAACGCGCTTGATGATTTGGCGCAAACAGAGAAGTTAAAAAACACCCCACAAAGCGATAACGGCGTTAGCTATTGTAAACTTTTAACCAAAGATCACGGACGTATTGATTGGAGCCAAAATGCAGGTGAAATTAACCAACAAATTCGTGGTCTAAACCCATGGCCAGGGACATGGTGTTTGGATGAACAAGGTAAACGTTTAAAAATTATTGAGGCGGTCGTTACAAATGAAACAGCAGATAGCCCCGCTGGTACAATGTTAGAAGGTGGTAAAATTTCTTGCGGATCTAAAACAGTTTTACAATTTATAATTGTCCAACCTGAAAATAAAAAAGCAATGAGCATCACAGATGTTTTAAATGGTAGTGGATTGACCGCGGGAAACCTACTTTCATGACGCGGTGGAAGATTACAATTGAATATAATGGCGCGCCTTATGCAGGGTCTCAAAAACAACCCGATATTGCTACTGTTCAAGGTGAAATTGAAAACGCTTTATATAAATTTTGTCAGCAGAAAATCGATATCATTATGGCTGGGCGTACCGATGCAGGCGTTCATGCGCGCGCGCAAATCGCTCATTTTGATCTTGATTACCGTATGCAAAATGGCAATCCACGACCCTTAAGCGCATTTGAACTTATTAAAGCCATTAATGCACATTTAACCCCACAACCGATTGCCATTATTGATGCGGTTGAGGTTGGCCATGATTTTCATGCCCGTTTTGAGGCCAAACAAAAACATTATATTTATCGTATTGTGAACCGTCCCCATAATTTGGCGATTGACCAAGGTTATGCGTGGTGGGCGAAGCACCCCCTTGATATTGAGACGATGAATAAAGCCGCGCAATATCTTATTGGTGAGCATGATTTTAGCAGTTTCCGCGATAGTGAATGTCAGGCGAAATCACCCATCCGCAGTATTGATGAGTTATATATTGAGGCCACGCCGATTATTAACGGGCAGGAAGTTTTTATTCATGCGAAAGGCATGGCGTTTTTACATCACATGGTACGCAACATTGTGGGATCGCTTGTTTATGTTGGGACGGGTAAATGGCAAGTCGAAAACATGCAAGCCATTTTAAACGCCAGAGACCGTACCAAAGCAGGGCCAACCGCCCCCGCAGGCGGGCTTTATCTACAATCCATTGATTACGTTTAAATGCGTTTTAATCGATAAAAAATTCATCGGGTTCTGGGTGGCTTAAGAAATTAACGTGAGACATCGAAAGCCCATACGCCCCCGCTAAACCTAAGACAGCGATGTCTCCAATTTCTGCTTTTTCGATATATATATCTTTTGCTGATAATTTATCTGCTGCACCATTACATAAAGGACCTGCGACAAAAACCATTTCATCTTGAACAGATTCTTGAGCATCGAAAACTTTATCTTCGTTCTGTGCAATGATACATAAGGGATGATTAATGTTTAAAGCGACGGGACGTCTAAAATGATGCGCACCGCCAGTACAGATGACTTGTTTTTTACCAAGACTGGTTTTGATATCGGTGATTTTTGTGCAGTACCAACCAGAATCTGCGGCCAAATAACGCCCTAGTTCAATAATAAATTGACGATCCGTAAAATCGAAATCATGAATCAGCTGACGTAGCTCTTTGGTGTATAGATCAATAGAAAAATCATTCCCTGTTTCTAAATAATCAATGCCAAAGCCACCGCCAAAATCAATAATATCACAACGAATATCGGTATAGCGCGTTTCAATATCACGCGCGATGGTAAAGACACGGCGGCAATTATCTAGTAGGTCTTCGACTTTTAAAACACCTGAAGCCGCATAAACATGCAGGCCACGGAAGCTCAAATGTGGTAGGTCTAAAATTTGTGGTAATACTTCAAAGAACATATCTTGATCGATACCAAATTTACTAGAATCTCCAGAAAATTTTGCTTGCGCCCCATGAATATCAAAATTGGGGTTTACGCGTATTAAGATATCTTGTTTGTGGTCTTGCTGCTCACAAATATTATTTAAACGATGTGCCTCAACCAATGATTCAATGTGAATTTTTTGAATTTTATTTTCAACACTCCACCGTAATTCCGCCTCGGTCTTTCCAGGACCTGTAAATATAATCTGCGAAGACAAAAAACCGACTTCTATAGCCTTTTTTGCTTCACCAATACTGGCGATTTCGATACCTTTCACATCTGCATTTAAGGCTGTTTTTAAAAATTCAGGATGGGGGTTGGCCTTCATCGCATAATAAATTTGAACCGATTTTGGCAAAGTCTCTTTTAATTGCTTTATTTTACCTTGCATAACAGATGTATCATAAAGATAGAAGTTATGATGTTCTGATATGTTTGAAAAATGCGCAATCGCATCCATAATTTTTTTATTTAAAATCATGTGTTTTTAAGCCGCTTTAAAATATGTTTGTAAAAACTTGGTGTAAATATCGGCCAATGTTTCTAAGGCCTCGATTGAGATATGCTCGTCCGTATGATGGGCGGTTTTATTCAAAAGACCAAATTCAAAAACAGGACAATAGTTTTTGATAAAACGTGCATCTGATGTGCCGCCACCCGTTGACAAGGCAGGTTTATGCCCTGTGACATTGGTAATACAATCACAAAACATATCAACTGTTTCATTTGTTTCGGTGATGAAGGCATTGCTACTACTTCGGCTTTTCATGGCAAGATCGACCTTATAATCAGTACCGTTCGTTAGTTCATCAATTTTATCTTGAATGATTTTTTCTAAAGTTTCAGGCGTGTGAATATTATTATATCGAATGCCAAACTTAACGACAGCTTTATCAGGTATAACATTGCTGGCCCCTGCACCACCTTCTATATTAACGAACTCTAAATTACTAGGTTCGAAATGTTCGTTCCCCTCATCTAAAACAACATTATTAATTTCATGGATGAGTTTCGCCAAATGGGGCAAAGGGTTTAACGCCAATTGAGGGTAAGCAACATGACCTTTAACACCATGCACGGTGATAAGGCCGCCTGTATAACCTCGCCGGCCTATTTTAACGGTATCACCGATAACCTCACTATTTGTCGGTTCACCAACAAGAGTAATATCAGGGATATGGTTATTTTCTTTCATCCATTCTAAAACACGTTGTGTGCCGTTAATGCTTTCGGCTTCTTCATCACCCGTGATAAGCAAGCTGATGGAGCCTTTAAAGTCTGGATTGGTCTCTAAAAATCGAGAGATGGCCGTAACAAAAGCGGTGTTACCGCCTTTCATATCAACGGTGCCACGGCCATACATAATGCCGTCTTTAATGGCGGCCTCAAAAGGGGGATGTGCCCATGCCGCCTCATCACCAGCAGGCACAACATCGGTATGACCTCCATAACAAATATGAGGAGCGCCTGTACCTAAACGCGCAAAGAAATTCTTTACAGGGTATGATCCGCCATTGCCTTCAAAGGGCAGGTCAAAGATCTCAAAACCCATATCACGTAAGGGCTTTTTTAATGTTTCTTGCGCGCCTTCATCCGCAGGCGTCACAGAAGCGCAACGTATCAGGTCTTGGGTCAGTTTAATAAGGTCTATAGATTTCATACCTTATCTTTTGTCAGTTTTTGGAGTAAGAATCAATAGCGGTATTATGCTGGAATAGGCTGCGGTTGTTTAGCTATGTCGTAATCTGGTAATTTTTTAGGATGTCTGCTTAAATACGGTTGTAGCATCGTTTCAATTTGATCAACATATTTACTGAAGATTGGCTTTCTTTCTGCCAATGCTTGATAATTTTCTAATAAAGCTTGCATGGGAGCGATGTCGCGCTCAATAAATTTAGCACCTCTAAATGCTTCCTCTAATATTTTTTTATCAATATCAATACGAATATCTTTTTTAACGTTTTCTTCGTAGTTTGGATTACTCGAATGTAATTTTAAAGCACCTTTGAAAATACGCATGGCAATGCTTAAATTGGCATTTGTGATGCTGAAAAAATCTTCTAATTCAGGATAACGTTCCTGCATTTTTTCAAGTATTTGTCTTAACATGAAAAGATCTTCCGTTTCTTCCAAGTAATTTAGTTGTTGGTCATAGGTGAAAACATCAGGTATTTGATCAAATCTCATAATATTCCCCCCCATTCTGTCAGGACCTTTGGTGCCAATCGCCGACCATATTTGAATCATGATATCACTATAGGGCTGACGATCGTCGTTTCTATATTTTGATTGACGATAGACATTTTGGTTTTCATCAAACATTTTCATATCAAAAGTAATGGCGTCTGTTGCATCACCTTGATGCTGGATCATTGCTTCTCTAAACTCATTGGACATTGATTGTGGATGGGGTGCATGTTGTCTTAAGTGAGCGATCAATCCTGCTCTTGCGGCGCCTGCAAACTCTTCAAAAGTATCATGTGTTGTGGTTGTCGATTGAATATATTGAGTGGATTGATGTTCTTCAGGAATGTCATGTCGCTGATCATTAATGACTTCATATGTAACTTTTTCTGGGATGAGGCCTGCTTGATAAAGTCGTGCGGCCCAAAGTGCTGCATCTAATTCATGCAAAATACTTTGTTTCACACCGTTTTTTCTGGTTTTACCCTCTGGCTTGAATTGCCTTAAATAATCTAGACTGGGTGTTGGTACTATCCAGTCTTTGGTTGTTTCTTGGTCTTGGTAAAAAGTGCGTAGGCGCTGTTCTTTGTCGCGTGCTTCATAAACCGAGGCTGTCGCGAGTTGGACTAATTTTTGATAACTTATACCAATTTCCGAGGCCTTTGTTTGTAAAGCCTGTAGTTGCTTTTCTGTAAGTGTAGCTTCAATAAAATTAGTTTTAGTGTCCATGATAACCTTCCCGCTATTATAGCGAGTGAATGCTTACCCTTTGGACCGCTTCAAGTCAAGAAAATTATGAAAAACAATGCAGTGTTACGCTGTAATGATCTTATCATAGCATAAAAATACTATTTTAGGTGGAAAATCGGCGTTCAGGTTCGATTGGCGAGGAAGAGACGTCGTTTATTAATCCCGTAATAAGTCATTAATGGACGTTTTGGATCGGGTTTTTTCGTCAACGCGCTTTACAATCACGGCGCAAGCCAAATGCGGTGCATCGGGGGTTTTACCTGGTAAAGTTCCCGGAACAACAACGGAGTAGGCAGGAATACGGCCAAAATGAATCTCGCCGCTCTCACGGTCGACAATTTTTGTTGAGGCACCAAGGAAAACACCCATAGAAATCACAGCCCCTTCTTCGACGACAACGCCTTCGGCGACTTCTGATCTTGCACCAATAAAGACATTATCTTCAATAATTACGGGACCTGCCTGTAAAGGTTCTAACACCCCGCCGATGCCTGTTCCGCCAGAGATATGACAGTTCTTACCGATTTGCGCACAAGAACCAATCGTCGCCCATGTGTCAACCATTGTACCCTCATCAACATATGCACCCAAATTCACGAAGCTGGGCATGAGCACAACATTGGGCGCAATATAGGCTGAATGACGGACAATGCAATTTGGTACAGCACGAAAGCCTGCGGCTTTAAATTCTTCTGCGCTCCAATCTTTAAATTTAGACGGAACTTTATCCCACCAGTTGCCGCCTTCAGGTCCCCCACTTTGTAGAGACATATCATTAAGGCGAAACCCTAACAGAACCGCTTTTTTCAGCCATTGATTAACATGCCACTGACCGTCTTTCTTTTCAGCAATACGCATTGATCCATTATCAAGATTATTGAGAGCTTCCTCAACGGCATCACGAATTTCGCCTGTCGTCTCTAAATTAACAGGATCGTTACCGTTGATTGTATTGTCCCATGCTTGATCTATAATATTTTGCATCACTATTTCTCCATAATATGATGAGGACAATTCACCATGTTGACCAAAAAAAATCAAGAGAGAAAGCAAGCGTTACATCAAGTCTTCATTTTTTCTAAACTTATCAATAGCGGCATTTAAATACGCCCCATAAATAAACAAATTCGCCGTTACATAGAAAAAGAATAGGGTCAGCATAATACTGCCGAGTGAGCCGTAAGTGACATTAAAATTACCAAAATTGGCGATATAGGCAGAAAAAGCAGTTCCCCCTAATAAGAACGCGAATGCGGTAAACACCACACCAGGCAGAAGATATCGCGCTGGTTCCTCCCTATGGGGTAAGAAACGATGTAAAATCATTAAAGCACCCATAAGAACAAGTAAGGCAGAAAAGTAACGTGATACATCAAAGACCATTTCTTGTAGAGCGCTAAAATAAAGAATTTTTTCAGCCAGTTGCCACAGCGCAGGGCCAAATAAAACAAGCAATGACATAAAGAAAATAAGAAAGGCGGCAAGAGCCACAAAGAACAGGCTTTGTAATCGCCTGCGCCATATCGGGCGTTTGCGCCTGACGATATAAGCACGGTTTAAGGCAATCCTTAAAGATTCAACACCGCTAGATGCTGCCCATAATGTTCCAATCGCACCAAAGGTCAACAAACCCGTCGGCTTCATGCTGATGACCTCGGTTACCGTTGGTGCCATGGCTTCGGCCACTTCGGGTGGCATGAATTTAAACATCAGGTCAATGATGTCGGCGATGTCGTTTTCGGTACTTAAAAAACCAGCCAGTGCGGCCAAGAAAATAAGAAACGGAAAAAGCGATAAGAACGCCGTAAAGGCAATATGACCTGCGGCCATCATGCCGTCTTCATCCAACATACGTTTGAAGGCGGTGTAAAGTATTAGGCCACAATTTTTAACTTTGTTCAGCATCTCTTTTTTATATCTAACATATTTTCAATCGTTATAATACGCCTATGAAATGTGAAATTCTATGGAATACATTAAGCGTACAAGAATGGGGACAATGCTTTGATGACGTAAAGCGCAGCAACATTCTACAAGATTATTCTTATGCGAAGGCATGTCGCAAACTTAACCACCAATCGGCGCGCTGGGGGCTTATCACGATTGATAGCGTTGAGGCGGGCATTGTTCAAATGATTGAAGCCAGTTTTTTATTGAATCTCTTTCATGGCGTTATCTTAGATCGTGGGCCTTTATGGTTTGATGGTTATGGTGGCGCGGCGCATATCGCGGCGTTCTTTCAAGAATTTAATACAACCTTTCCAAAACGTATGGGACGAAAACGACGCATTATTCCTGAAGTTGAAAATGGCTCAACAATTGAAAATATATTAACGCAATCTGGTTTTAATGTTGTTCCTGAAACACAAAAATACCAAACTTTGTGGTGGGATTTAAATGAAGATGAAGCGATCGCCCGTGCAAACTTAAAAAATAATTGGCGCGGCGCCCTAAAAAAAGCAGAGCAAAAAGTAGAGAAACAAGAACTGACAATAACGTGGGATAGTGAAGGTAAGGATTATTCTTGGTTACGCCATGTTTATGAAGAAGATAAGAAAAACAGAGGATACAGCGGCATATCGCCTAAATTATTGGATAATCTAGCCTTATTTTCAACATTAAAAAATCCTATGATCATAGCGAAAGTAACAACAAAAGATGGGCGTGATGTTGCGGCGATGTTATTTTTAACACATGGCCAAAGCGCGACCTACCAAATTGGATGGTCATCAGATGAAGGACGAAAATATTGTGCGCATCATTTACTTCTCTGGCGCGCCCGTTCTATATTACGCTCATGCGGTATTTATGATTTAGATTTAGGAGGCATTAACCATGACGAAACAGCCAAAGGCATTCGCAAATTTAAAGAAGGCACAGGAGCAACAGCCAGCACTTTGGTTGGGCATTATTGCTAGTGTATTTTTACTGCTTTCTTTTGCTCTACCCTCTTATGCTCAAACGCCGCTTAGCAAAGGTCAGCAACAGATTCAATATGATGTTTATGCGGGTGGTATTCATGCTTTAAAAGCAAATCTAAACATATTTGTTCGCGATGACGCGCGTTATGATGTTGATCTGACAGCCAAGACTTATGGTCTTTTGGGGAAGCTTGCCCCATGGAGTGGAAAATTTGAAAGCCATGGTTGGCATGATAAAACTTTTAAACCAGAACTTCATCAAGCGACAACAACATGGCGCGACAGTGATGAAATTAAAAAATATAATTACAATAAAGATGGCTCGTTTAATTCATATAGCGTACACAAGAACAACAAAGACAAGAGCCCCAAAAAGGTTGATAGTAAATTAACAAAAAACACCAGCGATGTGTTAACTGCTACATTAAACACGATGCAAAAAATTGCCGCGACAGGAAAATGCGAAGGGGTAAGCGAGGTGTTTGATGGTAAGCGTCGATTTAAATTGATTTTTAAAGAAATTGCGCAAGTAAATTTAAAAGCATCACGCTGGAGCGTTTATGAAGGCCCCGCCATTGAATGTAGCGCCGAAGTTGTACCGATTGTAGGTAAATGGCATGAAAAACCCCGTGGTTGGATGTCTATTCAAGAACAAGGGCGTACCCAAGGCGCACTGCCTACGGTTTGGTTTGCAAAAGTCAAAGAAGGGGAATTGGCCGTGCCTGTGAAGGTGCGTGTTAAAACATCTTATGGAACACTCTTCATGCAAATGACAAAATACCAAGCATTGGATACAGTCTTGCCTGTAAAGAAAAAATAAAATTTCTCTCAATGAGGAAGATAAAGGTTACGATGGCAACCTCACACCTTATAAAGGGTGGATGTTTTAATGTTACTTTTTGCAACATGCTGTGACTTGTTTTACGTCTTAGAATCCGTATAAATATTAGAATGAAAAATAATTCTGATTTAGCCATTATAATCTTAGCTGCTGGTAAGGGGACGCGTATGAAGTCCTCTTTGCCTAAGGTCATGCATAAAATCGCTGGTCGCCCTATGTTAGGGTGGTTGATTGAAAGTTGTGAAGCCTTAAATCCTGAAAAGTTAATCGTTGTGACCGCGCCTGACATGAAAGATGTGGTTGATGCTGTTGCCCCGCATCAAGTGGTTTTTCAAACTGAACAAAAGGGAACGGGTGATGCGGTTAAGCCTGCGTTAGAATATTTAAAAGATTTTAAGGGCCGTGTCCTTATTTTATTAGGGGATGAACCTTTCGTTGATTTAGATATTGTGCGTGGCATGATTGATTATGATGGTATTTCTGCTATGGCTGTTACCCTTGATGACCCTACAGGCTTAGGACGTATGATCGCTGATGATAATGGTTTCTTACAATGCATTGTCGAAGAAAAAGATTGTACCGATGAACAGCGTCAAATCAAAGTTGGTAATGCAGGAAATTACTGTATTCCAGCAGAGAAGTTAGAGCATTGGGTCAACCAAATTACAAACGATAATGCGCAAGGTGAATATATTTTAACAGATTTGCCTGAATTGGCCGCTAAAGAGGGTGTGAAAACGAAGATGTTTAACGCTGATGCCGTTATTGGTTGGGGAATTAATAACCGTGTTCAATTAGCAGCTCATGAAAAACACGCGCAAGAAATTTTACGTGAGCGCGCGATGCAGGGCGGTGTAACAATGATTGACCCTAATAGTGTGACGCTGTCGTGGGATACAGAATTTGGTCAAGACGTTGTGTTAGAACCGAATATTTATATAGGACCATGGACGTCTATTGAAGATAACGCCACCATTCATGCTATGTCACATATTGAAGGGGCGATCATTGAGGCGGGTGCTGAAGTCGGGCCTTTTGCTCGTATTCGTCCTAAATCTGTGATTGGTGAAGGCGCAAGCGTTGGTAATTTTATCGAGATTAATCGTTCTGTCATTAAGGCGGGTGCAAAAGCCAAACATGCAGCCTATCTTGGTGATGCAGAAATTGGTGAAGGTGCCAATATTGGTGCGGGAACAATTATTGCCAATTATGATGGGTTTTTTAAACATAAAACCACAATCGGTAAAAATGTTTTTGTGGGTTCCAATTCCACCATCATTTCACCTGTGTCTGTTGGTGATGGGGCTATCATTGCGGCTGGGTCAAATGTAAATAAAGACATCACAGAAAATGCGATGGCGATTGGTCGTTCTCGCCAAGAAAACCATTTGGGTTGGGCGACGCAATATCGCTACGTTAAAAAAGAACAAAAAAGACATCAAGAAGAAGATTAAATTATGTGCGGTATTGTAGGTATTATTGGTAATGGGCAAGCCTCCCCTCAGTTATTGGAAGGATTGCAACGTCTTGAATATCGCGGCTATGACTCGGCAGGTATCGCAACGCTTCATAATGGGAAGATTGATCGCCGCCGCGCCGAAGGTAAACTTGTTAATCTAAAGAACCTATTAAATGATAACGATTTGGATGGCTCAATTGGTATTGGTCACACGCGCTGGGCAACACATGGTGGACCAACAACAAACAACGCGCATCCTCATGCGACAGAAAAAGTCGCCGTGGTTCATAATGGCATTATTGAGAATTATGTTGAGTTAAGAGAAGAGTTAAAAGGGCTTCAATGTCGCTTTGAAACTGAAACAGATACTGAAGTTATTGCACATCTTTTAACACATTACCTAACACAAGGGTTAAGCGCGCAAGAAGCCGCCGATAAAACATTTGGTCGTCTTGAAGGGGCATATGCCTTGGCGATTATTTTTGCGGGACAAGATAATTTAATGATTGGCGCACGGCAGGGAACGCCCCTGGCTGTTGGGTATGGCGATGGTGAAATGTTTTTGGCGTCTGACTCTTATGCGCTGGCGCCGCTCACTAAAAAAATATGTTTCTTGGAAGATGGTGACCGTGTCACATTAACAAAAGAATCGGTGCGTATTTATACGGCGACAAATGATAATGTTGAACGCCAAATCCGTATTACAGCGCAAAGCGGGGCAACAACGGGTAAGGGTGAATATCCTCACTTTATGTTGAAGGAAATTTATGAACAGCCCGCTGTTATCGGCGATACGCTAAACTCTTTCATTAATCCCGCCACAGGCGAAATTACGCTACCTGATGATATGTTGGAAACAATTGAAAACGCACCGCGTATTACGTTGATTGCGTGTGGTACGGCCTCTTATGCTTGCATGGTGGCTAAATATTGGTTGGAACAAATTGTCCGCATTCCTTGTGAAGTCGATATCGCGTCTGAATTTCGTTATCGCGAAGCACCGATGCCCAAAGATGGCGTGGCTATCTTTATTTCACAAAGCGGTGAAACGCTTGATACATTGGAAGCTTTGCGTTATTGCAAACGTCAAAATCAAACAATTCTTTCGGTTGTGAATACCATTGAAAGCACGATTGAACGCGAATCTGATTTGGTCTTACATACTTTGGCTGGCCCTGAAATTGGTGTGGCGTCGACTAAGGCTTTTACAACGCAACTCACAACGCTGGCGTGCCTTGTTTTGGCCTTGGCTTTTCGACGCGGCACCATAAAAGAAGACGCGCGTAAAGATTACGCTGACGCTTTGCGTCAATTGCCAAAACTGGCGGCGGATATTTTAAATTATGATGATGAAATAAAAGAGATTGCGCGTGATGTTTTTAAAGCACGCGATATGCTCTATATTGCGCGTGGGTCGCTTTACCCTATTGCTTTGGAAGGGGCGCTCAAGCTGAAAGAAATTTCTTATATCCATGCCGAAGGCTACGCTGCGGGGGAGATGAAGCATGGGCCAATCGCGCTTATTGATGAAAATGTCCCTATTGTTGTGATTGCACCATCGAACGAACGTTTATTTGATAAAACATTATCGAACGTACAAGAAACAAATGCCCGCGGTGGTCAAATTATGTTGTTCTCCGATCAAACAGGTACAAAAAAAATGTCTGATATGACGAAATGGTCTGTGACACTGGGTGAAGTTCATCCCTTTGTCGCGCCTATCTTGTACACCATCCCTGTACAGCTTCTATCTTACCATGTTGCCGTGGCCAAAGGGACAGACGTTGACCAACCACGTAACCTCGCCAAGTCCGTCACGGTGGAGTAGTTTCGTTCGGGGGTATTGGGCTGACACCCTATATCACGTTTGATCTTATCTTGCGCTCAACGAAACTATGGGTTTCACCGTATTCTGAATATCAGGAAGAATTGTGGAGAGTCATTATAAGCTTAAGAAATAAGGGACTAAGTTATAATAAAATTGCATGTTATCTAAATGAAAATGAGTATAAAACACCAAGAAATAAAACTTTTAGAGGAACACACGTACATTCGATTGTTAAGAAAAAGCTATACGTGATGAACGTTTAAATCGTGATTATCCGCCAGAAATACAAAATTTTTCAGTTTTATTTCTTTAAATATTAATGTCTGCTTCCGACCCAAAGCGGACGTTCACAATGGGATGAATTATGCCGGTATAGACATAGATGCACGTTCAACAAAGTTTCTTGCTCTATCAAACATTTCATTAGGTAAATCTTCTTTTAAACGCATGGTGAAGTGCTTATTGTCTGGAGATTGTAATAAACTATCTATTTTTGCAGTAGCACCAGCAACAAATTTTTCTGCTAGAGTGTTTGGTGACTTTTCAGCTTGTTCAATACTATCACTATCACCAAAAGCATCGCGCGTAATTATAGGAAAATCCTTCATATTACCTAAGAGATATGCTGCTTCAAAAACATCCTCACCACGGTCTTGTAAAGTACTTACAAGAGTGTCCTGTGCAGTTTTTACAGAAGGCATTAAGTTTTCAACTTCACTTTGTCGTCTAATACTTTCATCATATAACCTAACTTCATGAACAAGTGATTTTTGGTTCCATTCTGTGAACTGTTGCTCAATATCTTCTATTTTCTGGGCAGTATCAGCTAATTTTTTTGTAAGAGCATGATTACGATTTACTTGTGTCCAGCTACCCGCAGAAGAGGAAGTTTTTTCAACTTTTATCCATGCGGCTTGAAATTTATTAAGAGCCTTTTCAACTGCAAGTGATTTACTATTAAGTTCTCTATATCCAAACGCAGGTGTATCATATAAATCATCCTCCAATTCGATAGGCGTAATAGCACTTTCTTGCCTCGCACTGGCGCTGGTTACATCTATATTTTGTGCAATGGCTGCTGATTTGACTATTTGAAATGCTTCTTGTTGACTGTTACTTAGTTTCCCCTCAGCAGCTATGTTTTCATAGTGCTTATAAGCAAGCGCAATGTTACGAGAAAATTCTGCTCTAAGGTCTACTAATTTGTTAGAAAAATCAGATTTAAAACCAGTATGAGAATTTACTTTATTCTCAAAACGAATTTGTTTTTTATATAGCTTATCTCTCCATGCCATTTTTGATACCTTACCGACTGTTTCAATTAAGGATATAAGGCCAGTGGCTGCAGCAGGTATTGCCACTGCTCCCCAAACACCTGTAGAAACACCTACTGCTCCGAGTAACCCAATGGTTAAGGCTTTACCTTTTAAACTCTCTTTTTTAAATTGATCTACCATCCTAACAGCTGTAGATACATAATTTTTAGCAAATGCTGTAATCCAGCGACTCTTTTCTGGAAGTACCTGATACCGTTCGTCTGAAGGGGTAATATTCTCTCTTTTAAAGTTTTCAAGTTCTGCCTGCTCAGCTTTTTCTGCTAATGCTTTTTCTTTTTTAGCTTTAAAGCCAAAAGGGTCTGCTTTGAATTTTTTTAAAGAGTTAAACATGTTCTATTCCTTTGTATTTTGCGGTAACTTACACCAATATTAATCATTTGTCAATAATTATGTAAAAATAAATAGACGGTACAACTGAGCGTCCGCTATTGGCCGAAAGTGAACATTTATTATATTTAAATTAAATCAATAACTTCTTTCTGTACGTCTATATCAGATTCGATATAACGTTGTGTCATATTGAGACTAGAGTGACGAGCTAACATTTGAACATCACGCATTTATCCACCAACAGATGATATTTTTTAGTGGCGTTTGTGATGAACAACCGATAGGTCTCATTTTCTAATACCAATTATAAAGCGCCTTTGGTGCTTGGTAAAATACCTGCCGCACGTGGGTCATGCTCAACGGCCATTTTAATGGCTTTAGCAAAAGCTTTAAAAACGCTCTCAACAATATGATGGTTATTTTCACCATATAAATTTTCACAATGAAGCGTGATGCCACCTTTTTGTGCCATTGATTCAAAAAAGTGAGAAAACAGCTCTGTTTCCATGTTTTCACCCAAACGATCAATAGAAAATTTGACCTTCCAGACACAATATGCGCGGTTTGATAAATCCAAGGCCACACGGCTTAAACATTCATCCATAGGGACATAACCGTGACCAAAACGGCGAATACCGCTTTTATCACCAATGGCTTGTTTAATTGCTTCACCTAAAGCCAAACCGCAATCTTCAACGGTGTGGTGGGCATCAATTTCTAAATCCCCATCACAATGTAGGGTTAAATCAAACAAGGCATGCTTGGCAATTTGGTCGAGCATATGGTCAAAAAAGGCCAAGCCCGTTTTAATATCAGCCTGACCAGAGCCATCTAAATTGAGCTCTAATTTAATTTTTGTTTCTTTGGTATCACGCGTAATGCTTGCTGTACGGTGCGTCATGATATTCCTTTAATTTTTTAACTTCATTCTTTACTTGCTTGTGACGATTAAATCTATTAATTCATAATCTATGACAACAATTTTAGCAATTCGAAAAGATAATCAAACGGTGGTGGCCGGCGATGGTCAAGTCTCATTAGGGCAAACGGTAATGAAGGCCAATGCACGCAAAGTACGCCGCCTTGGTAAAGACGGTCAAATTATAGCAGGGTTTGCTGGTGCAACGGCGGATGCGTTTACGTTGTTTGAGCGTTTGGAAGCCAAATTAGAGGCACATCCAGGGCAATTAACGCGTGCCTGCGTTGAGCTGGCCAAGGATTGGCGTACGGATAAGTATTTGCGTAAATTAGAGGCCTTAATGGCCGTATGTGATAAAGATACGGCGCTTATCTTATCAGGTACAGGCGATGTCGTTGAACCCGAAGATGGTATCATTGGTATTGGCTCAGGCGGAAATTTTGCTTTAGCAGCGGCGCGTGCACTTTATGATCAAAAAGAGATGAGTGCCGAAACCATTGCGACAAAAGCCTTAAACATTGCTAGTGATATTTGCGTTTATACCAATCAGAATATTATCATCGAAAAATTATAAACCTTACTTTTCGTCATTCCCTGAATTACATTCTTACGGGGTAGTACGCTCGCCAAATAGAGCCGTACCGACGCGTATATAAGTAGCACCGAGTGGAATGGCTTTTTCAAAATCACTACTCATTCCCATGCTGAGTTCTTTTAAATCGTACTGATCCGCCAGTTTTTTCAAAAAGGCAAAATGCAGTGCAGGTGGCTCGTTTTGTGGCGGGATACACATCAAACCAATAATAGTTAGCCCTTCGTTACGGCAAAGCGTTAGAAAATCTTCTAATTCATGCGGTAAGATGCCTGATTTTTGTGGTTCTTCCCCTGTATTAACCTGAATGAAACAAGGAATGTTTTTCTCTTGCTTGGTCATTTCTTTGGCAAGGGCATGAACTAATTTCGGACGATCAACACTTTGAATCATATCAAATAGCGCGACAGCTTCTTTTACTTTGTTGGTTTGTAAGGGGCCAATAAGATGGAGTTGTAAATCGGTATAAGACTCACGTAATCCCTGCCAATGTTCTTGTGCTTCTTGGATACGATTTTCACCAAAGATGCGTTGACCACAATTAAGTATCTCTTGAATTTTTGTCGGTGTTTGGCGCTTACTGACGGCGATCAGATTAACTTCGTCTTTATCACGAATTTCTTCTTTATTGCGGATACATGAGTTTTCAATTTTATCATGTACATATTTTAAATTTTCTTTAATGGCACCCATCCCTTCTTGTAACAAAAAAAGGGCTTCCGAAGAAGCCCTTTAAAATTCTTATATATCTAATCAGATGATTAGAAGTTGATTTGAACACCACCTAAAACAGATGTCGCATCAGCATCAGCACCTGCACCAGCATCCAATTCAATGTAGCTTACAGAACCACGGAAAGATAGACCAGGACCGGCTGTGTAGATAACACCACCTGTGTAACGATCAACATCAAAGTTGTTGTCACCATCTTCGTTAAAGTAAGATGCACCAAATTTAACTGGGCCAGTTGTGTAGTCAACACCAACAACTAGTTGATCTTGGTCAACACCTTGAGAGGCCAAGTTTGCATCAGCATCTGTATAAACAACACCAATACCGAAAGGACCAGCATCAACATCAACACCAACGTTCCATGCATCGCTTGAGTCAGCTTTTGTATAACCAGCACCAAAAGCATAACCAAAGTTACCTGCAACGCCTTCATAACGTCCAGCAACTTCATATACATCATCCAATTGACCAACTGTATCAGTATTAAATCCAGCTAAGCCTGTTGAACTTTGGTTGTCACCAGCATCAGGTGTGAAAGATGCACCAACTTGTAGACCACCAAAGTTAGGTGACAAGTAAGTGATTTTTTCAGCTTGCAAAGTTGCATCTTGAGCATAATCTTGAACAATACCACCTTGTGAGTTAGGACCAAAAGCAGCCGCTGTTGTACCAGCTGGCAAACCTAACAATGCGTCATAATTCACAGGGTTAATGTATTGACGGATACCATCAATGTTTGAGTCAGCTGAAGGAGCAGAAACTTGTAGCAAGTAAGCCGCACCATCTTCAGAACCAAGATTTACACGACCAAGTGAGCTAGACAAGTAAATATATGACTCTTCGATTGTGTTTGAATCATCGCCACCATCAACTTCAGCTTCAACTTGGAAACCAAAAGTTAGACCGTTGTTCAGAGTTGATTCACCGTTAAAGTGAAGCTCTGTTTCGCGAATCATATCAAATTCTTTAACATTGTTACCAGGAGCTTCATCTTGATCTAACCAACCAATGTAGTTTTTTGAATGACCACCGATTGTTAGTTCCATTTGAGCAGCTGCAGGAGCAGAAGCCAAAACTAGACCAGCAATAGCAGCTGTACCTAAAAGTAAATTTTTCATTGTTAATTTCCTCCAAAAGAAATCTTAAAAAAATAAATTCTTATAAAAACTTTAATATTAAATCTCTTATAAGAAGTTACCTAGAGAACCCAAGTAACAATACGATTAAGCCTGTATTCGCGCATGCCGTAAATGGATTTTTGCAAAAAAACCACAATTTTTTTATTTTCGTGGTATTTTTGCCACATTGGTTTTTACGGCCCATTTAGTTAATATTATAAGCTATGAACCTTATCACATAGTATATGTAGCTATTTTTAGATTTGCGGTTGAATTCTACGCCAAGTCTCGCTAAGTCTTTTTCCATGACAATTAAGCACAAAGATAAAATTTTAGAATCGACATCTTTCTCACCACGTGAAATCGTATCTGAATTAGATAAGAACATTATTGGCCAGCAAGATGCAAAGCGGGCGGTTTCTATCGCTTTACGTAATAGATGGCGGAGAATGCAGCTTGACCCTGTGATGCAAGAAGAGGTATATCCCAAAAATATCCTGATGATTGGACCAACGGGGGTGGGTAAAACCGAAATTGCTCGCCGTTTGGCAAAATTGGCACATGCCCCTTTTGTCAAAGTCGAGGCTACAAAATTTACGGAAGTTGGTTATGTCGGTAAAGATGTCGAATCAATCATTCGTGATTTGGTTGAAATGGCCATCCACATGGTACGTGAAAAAATGCGTAAATCTGTTAATGCGCAGGCCGAAGTTTATGCAGAGGAACGTGTTTTGGATGCATTGGTCGGGGATGAAGCCAGTGACGCCACCCGTAAGTCTTTTCGTGAAAAACTGCGCGCTGGTGATTTTAATGATAAAGAGATTGAGCTGGATTTGAAGGATACCGCCAATCCCATGGCCAATATGTTTGATTTACCTGATATGCCTGGGGCCAGCGTATCAATGATGTCTATCGGCGATATGCTGGGTAAGGGCATGGAAAAAACCAAACGTAAGAAAATGAATGTTGAAGATTCTTACGAAATTCTCATGGCTGAAGAAGCCGATAAATTGTTAGATGAAGAAAAAGTGATGCAAAATGCACTGGATCTGGTGCAACAAAATGGAATCGTCTTTCTTGATGAGGTTGATAAAATTGCCGTGCAATCAAGCGGCCGTGATGGCGGTGTCTCACGCGAAGGTGTACAGCGTGACCTATTGCCGCTCATTGAAGGCACAACTGTTAATACCAAGCACGGTCCTGTAAAAACAGACCATATCTTATTCATCGCTAGTGGTGCGTTTCATCATTCTAAACCGTCTGATTTGCTCGCTGAGCTTCAAGGACGTTTACCTATTAGGGTGGAATTACGCGCGCTTACTGAGGAAGACTTTGTTCGCATTCTAACCGAAACGCAAAACTGCCTAATTAAGCAATATAAAGCGTTGATTGGTACGGAAGGTGTCACTCTTAAATTTACCGATGATGCGATTAAAGAAATTGCGCGTATTGCTTTCGAAGTCAATGAGACAGTTGAAAATATTGGCGCACGACGCTTGCTAACGGTCATGGAAAAATTGCTAGATGAAATTTCCTTTACCGCCAGTGACCGAAGTGGTGAGACCATCACCATTGATAAAAAAGAAGTTCAGGAAAATGTTGCTGAATTGGCCGAAAACGCTGATTTAAGCAAATTTATTTTATAATTTAAAGACCGCTTTATATTTTCATTTTATAGATTGTATGAATAAGAAAATGGAGCGGTGAAGGGGTTAATATTTAA
>CAZYHI010000028.1:0-20640 GCA_964647515.1 uncultured Micavibrio sp.
AAAAAGCAGCACCTAAGCGTAAGACAGCGGCTAAGAAAAAAGCAGCACCTAAGCGCAAGACAGCGGCTAAGAAAAGAAAGCCTGCAGCTAAGAAGCGTAAAGCACCTGCAAGAAAGAAAAGATAATCTTTTAGCTTTTAATATTATTTACAAATCACCCGTTCTTGTAGCGGGTGATTTTTTATGTTTTGATAGATATGCTGACCTGTTCCAAGTATAGCAACAAAAAATAACAAGAAAAGATACAAAATGCCCTTCTTCGCCCATTCTTTTATGATGAAACTTCAAAACTGGTTTAATTCTTTGCCTATTAAAAAATGGGTGAGTGTTGTTACAAAACCTAACGGTGAGCTTTTGAAGCTTCCTGCACCGCACGATGTAAGCGGTCAGGATTTATCAAAACAATACCAAAACCACCCTTGTCCCAACTATATGGTGCTTAAGATGCGTTTTCGTGATATTGGGCGTATGCATGGGATTATTGAAGCATTGGGGCGTGACTTCCTGACCGCGATGCCAGAAGGGGCTTATAAAAGCCGTCTGGGGCAAATTGCTTTTTTGGCGCGCCGTCTCCATGAAGATTTGGCGAATAAAGATATTGCCAAATATATTGAAAAAGCCCAGGGGCATCAGCGTAAAAGCAAAAAATGCTGGGATGAGTGGGATAATGCCAATCTGGCAGAGATGGAGAATATGTATCGCCATCATTGCCGCATTGATTCCGACCTCATGGAAAAAAGAGCGAAGTTGAGTTATGAGGGGCGTCGTCGCCATCGTGATGTTTTAAAAAATAATGACTGGGACAGCGCGCAAGGCTTCTTGCAAGAAATGATCGATATTCAACGCCAAGTTGCTGAAAGCAAGTGTTTAAAAGACAATAATCATAAAACTGAAGGTGCTTATCAGGCCTTAATGCGTGAATATATCCCTGGTGCTCGTTTGGATGAAATTGATACGCTGTTTGCCGAATTTAAAACAGGTATAGATAAATTATTGCCAAAAATAATCGACAAGCAAAGTAAACAAGATGTACCGCAAGACTTAGAAGGGGAGTTCCCATCGGATTTACAATTATGGTTGAATAAATCCTTGTTGAAGGTGCTTGGTTTTGATTTTGATCGTGGTGGGTTATATGAAACGGGGCATAACCCCGTGGAAGGTGGTACGCCTGATGATACGCGTCTTGTGATTAAAACATCAGATACTGAAAATTTTTTAGAAAGTATGAAAAGTGCCCTACATGAGGGCGGACATGGCTTGTATATTCAAGGCTTGCCACGTTCACAATGGCGTTACCAACCTGTCGGACAGGATTTAGGCGCCGCTGTACAGGAATCACAGGCATTATTGGTCGAGATGATTATTGGCCGTCAAAAAGAATTTTTTACTTATTTATCGCCCCGTGTCGAAGGATTGTTTCAAAGATTTGGCGAAGATTACATGAGTGCTGATAATCTTCATGTTTTGAAAACACGCGTTCAGGCCAATATTGACCGTAAGACAGCCGATGAAGTGACCTATTTTTATCATATCAATATGCGTATGGAGCTAGAGCGTGATATGATCGCGGGACGTTTATTGGTGAAGGATTTGCCAGAGGCTTGGAATGCCAAAGTCAAAGAGTTTTCTGGTAAGGAGCCAGACACGCACGCTCAAGGATGTTTACAAGATGTTCATTGGTTTGTTGGGAAGTTTGGGTATTATCCTGCTTATACATTGGGTCATATGATGGCCGCGCAAGTGTATCAACCGATGAAAAGAGATATTCAAAATATGCCAGAATTGATCGCAAGTGGACAATTTGAACCTATTCGTCATTGGCTCGGTGAGAATATCCATAGTAAGGGTCGCTTGCGCCGTACAGATGAATTGTTAGAAGATTTAACAGGAGCTAATTTATCTACTAAACATCTTTTGAATCACCTTGAAGACCGGTATTTACAGGCGGCTTAACAAGCCGTTAAATATGCTTTATCATGTCGTGACATATGGTATTAAATATGGTTTAAACAGCACATGGTTCATTATATCTCAACACGGGGCGGGATTGCTCCTCAAAGCTTTACAGATGTCTTGTTAAAAGGCTTAGCCCCTGATGGCGGGCTTTTCATTCCTGAGACATGGCCGCAATTTGAAACCGATAAATTACGCTCTCTTGCGGGGTTGCCTTATAGCGAAGTGGCAAAATACGTGATTGCGCCTTTTGTTCAACATGACTTATCCGAAGATGTTTATACGAAAATTATAAATGACAGCTATGATGGTGCCAGCGGGTCATCCTTTTTACATTCTGCTGTGGCACCATTGGTGCAGATCAGCCCTAATGTCTGGGTCATGGAATTGTTTCATGGACCGACCTTGGCATTTAAAGATTATGCCCTTCAATTGTTGGGCAAGCTGTTTGATCATGTGTTGGAAGAGCGGGGGGAGCGTGTGACAATTGTTGGTGCAACCTCTGGTGATACGGGGAGTGCGGCGATTGAAGCTTGTAAATCTTGTAAGAATATTGATATCTTTATTCTGCACCCAGAAGGGCGTACATCAGAAGTGCAACGCCGACAGATGACAACGATTGATGCGCCAAACGTCCATAACATTGCCTTAAAAGGCACGTTTGATGATTGCCAAGATATGGTCAAAGCGATGTTTAATGATGAAACATTTCGTCAAGATATAAACATGTCGGCAGTGAATTCGATTAATTGGGCGCGGATTATGGCACAAATTGTTTATTACGTCAGTGCCTCTTTGGCGTTGGGGGGGCCAAATCGTAAAGTGTCCTTTGCTGTGCCAACGGGTAACTTTGGTAATGTATATGCTGCCTATGCGGCCAAACAAATGGGTTTGCCGATTAAGCGCCTTGTTATTGGTTCAAACCGCAATGATATTTTAACGCGGTTTTTTGAAACAGGCACTATGAAAACGGATGATGTTGAACCATCCTTATCACCCAGTATGGATATTCAAATCTCTAGTAATTTTGAACGTTATTTATGCGACCTGTTGGGACGAGATACAAACAGCATTGGTCAGCTTATGGACTCTTTTAAGAAAAAGGGTAGATTTAAAATCGGTGATGAATATATGAATAAGGCGCGTGAGGTTTTTGATTCTTTTCGTTGCGATGATGCCCAAACAAAGATGCTGATGAAGGCTTGTTATCAAGAAACGGGTTATATCCTTGATCCTCATACCGCCGTTGGTTTATATGCAGGAATGCAGGTGCGTGAAGATCCTTCTATTCCTTTGGTGTCTTTGGCGTGTGCGCACCCATCCAAATTCCCTGATGCGGTTGAAGATGCGATAGGCTTACGTCCTGAATTACCCCCGCATTTGTCGGATTTATATGATCGCAAGGAACATGTCATTTCCCTTGAAAATGACCTCACCAAAGTGAAAAATTTTGTAAAAAGTAATATATTTGTAAAAAGTAATATATAAGTGGATATGTGTGAATGACCCTTCAATCAACAAGATTAGATAATGGCCTGCGGGTTGTAACAGACCATGTACCGACGGTGGAATCTGTCGCTGTAGGGATTTGGTGTGACGTTGGCGCGCGTCACGAAGATATGGCACATAATGGTGTCGCGCATATGGTGGAACATATGATGTTTAATGGTACGCCGACCCGTTCGGCCAAGGATATTGTGGAGCAAATTGAAAATGTTGGCGGTCAGATGAACGCCTATACCAGCCGTGAAAATACCGCCTATTACGTCCATCTTTTGAAAGATGACCTTCCGCTGGCCTTGGATGTGTTGAGCGATATGATTCAGCGTCCAACCTTTCCCGATAATGATCTTGAAAAAGAGCGCGGCGTTATTATTCAAGAAATTGGGATGACCAATGATACACCCGATGATTTGATTTTTGATCTCTATCAACAAACGGCCTATCCGCAACAATCGTTAGGGGCACCGATTTTAGGGACAGCGGATATCGTCCAGAACATGACAAAGCAAACATTGTTTGATTACGTAACGCATTTTTATAACTCTGAAAACTTGGTTATTTCTGCGGCGGGTAATGTCACCCATGACAGAATGATGGAAGAAGTGAATCGTTTATTTTGTGATTTACCCACGTCAAGTAAATCGACCTATCAAAAAGCTGAGTATCATGGTGGCGAACATCGTTCAGATAAGGAATTGGAACAAGCGCATATCGTTTTGGGCTTTCAAGGCATTAAAAAAAGCGATCCTGATTATTATGCGGCGACATTGTTATCAACGGTCATGGGTGGTGGGATGTCATCGCGTCTATTTCAAGAAGTGCGGGAAAAACACGGTCTTGTCTATTCGGTCTATTCGGCACATTCGGGATATAATGATGATGGTCAGTTTGAAATTTATGCAGGGACGGGGGCGGATAAATTGCCTAAGCTGATCCCTGTAATCTGTGATGAAGTGCAGAAAATATCACAAAATCTAATGGATGTAGAAGAGTTAAACCGTGCAAAGTCACAATTGCGTGCGGGGATTTTGATGGGGCGGGAATCAATGCTCAGCCGCGCCAATAGGCAGGCGAAGCATATGATAAGCTTTGATGAAGATTTTAGCTTGTCGCATTTACTTGAAAAAATTGATATTGTTCAACCGCAAGACATTCAAAAAATGGCACAGCGGATTTTTTCTGGCCGGCCAACCTTGGCGGCGCTTGGCCCCTTAGATCAACTTGAATCCTATGATGACATTCAAAAAAAACTGGCGGCTTAAAAAAAAGGCTATAAATTTAAACTCTCGACCTAACTCTGATACACCATTAGAATTAGAGGGGCAGAGAATAACTCTACGTCCTTCTCAATTATCGGATTATCCGCGTTGGAAAAAAGTGCGTACGCGTAATCAGAAATTCTTAAAACCGTATGAGCCACAATGGGCTGAAAATGCCTTAAGCGAAGATTTCTTTAAACGTCGTTTGGAATTACAAATCCAAGAAATGAACGCGGGGCGTGGTGCTTTTTTTCTGATTCATCATAAAGACAGCCATGATATTATTGGCGGTGTTAACCTGAATAATATTCAATATGGCGCGGCTTGCTCGGCCTCATTGGGCTATTGGTTGGATGAAGGGTCTCAAGGGTTTGGATATATGCATGAGGCCACAGGCCTTGTCATGGATTATGCCTTTCATGTGTTGGGTTTAAACCGTTTAAATGCGGCGTGTCTGCCCGATAATGACCGTAGTATCAATATGTTGCTCCGTCATGGTTTTGAAGAAGAGGGGTATGCCAAAAATTATCTACAAATTAATGGAACATTCCAAGACCATCGCTTGTTTGGGGTGGTTTTTTCAGGTTAGATTTATTTAAAACTTGCAAAACCTGATAAAATAAGTATATTTACATAATGGATATAACAAAAGGCATGATAACATATGTATCTCTGTTTAAAGATTGGCAGGATACTTTATTAGATAGTTTACAGGGTAATCGATATAACCCTGAGTGTATCTTTAGAGTTTTTTACGGGGATGATTTAGCTGAGCGGACTGTAACAGTCGCAGATTTAAATTCTTATTTTGATAATGTTGCTTCTGAGGTTTATGGAGCTGAGACACAAAAATTTGTGATTCCTGCGCTACGGCACATGATTGCACTAATGGAATTTTTACAAGGAATGTATCAAAAAAATGATTATCACAATCCACATAAACCTTACGAATATGCTAGTTTAGAATATCCAGAACGTTACAAAGCTTTGGTTTTAGGTTTGTCTGATGATAGTTTACAGATGATAGAAAATTTTGACATGGAATTTTATCGAGAACATATTAGTGAAGATCAACAAAGGGAATTTGTTGAAAGAATGCGTGAGCACAAGGAACTTTTTTTAAAGTATGATGTTGTGCCTAAAATTCCTCAACAAAATTTGAAGATGAAGTCTATTAACGGTAGTTCTGTAGAAATTTCAGGTGTAGCTTAGGCTATGTTTTTTAATAAATCCCACCTGTTCCTGTGAAATTAGGGTCAGGTTTTGGTGGTTGAGAGACGGCAGGCGGTGTATAAACAGGGGTGTTGTTATCACGTGTTGGTTGTGGAATTCGGCGTGTTCGATCCGTGTCGTTAGGTTGATATATAGGTTGGTTGTTGTTTTGATCTTGTAGAGGGAATTCCACACGTTCTGGGTTACGGCCTTGATCTAATTGGCGTTTACGATTGGCAAAGTATGACAGGCCGCTATTGTTTTGAACGCCAAAATCACCATAGACCTCAACAGAAGGGTCACCTGCGATATCTTCGACATATTCATCTTCATAACCAAAATCATCATCATACCCGTAAGGGTCATCATTATATTGCGGAATGATTTTGCCATCGGGGCCGATAACATCGGCACTGTCGGCGAAATTACCACTGCCGGGTTCTGTTCCAGCGATAAAGGCTTCCCATATAGCATTTTCATCACCAGCATTGGCGAGACGGCCTGTCTTGGCATTGACGCGGACATTTTTCATACCTGAAGGAACACGAAAGGGCATGGGCGGTACATCTGCTAAGGCTTGTTTCATAAAGTCGCCCCAGATTGGCGCGGCGACGGAGGAGCCTGTCTCACGTTTCCCTAAAGATTTTGGTTCATCAAAACCAACAAAAACACCAACGACCAAATCAGGGGAGTAACCAATAAACCATGTATCTTTTGATTTGTTTGTTGTCCCTGTTTTTCCGGCGAGTGGACGCCCAAGCTCTTTTAATTTACGTGCTGTTCCGCGTTGTACAACACCTTCCAACAAAGAGGTAATTTGATAAACCGTTTTTTCATCGGCAATTTGTTCGCGTGTATCACGCACGTTCGGTACTTTTTGATTTTCCCAACGGATCATATCACCACAATTGGTGCAAGAACGCTGATCGTATGAAAATATTGTTTCACCATTTCGGTTTTGAATACGGTCAATAAATGTTGGCGTGATTTTTTTTCCACCATTGACCAACATGCCATAGGCACTTGTCAGACGTAGCAAAGTTGTCTCTCCTGCGCCTAAGGAATAAGACAAGAACTTTTTCATGTCATCGGCAATACCAAACCGTGTGGCATAATCAACAATGGTTTCCATGCCGAGTTTATTGGCCAAACGAACCGTCATCAGGTTTCGTGATTTTTCAAGGCCAAGGCGAATGGTTGATGGACCATAAAATTTATTGGAATAATTTGTTGGACGCCAAAAATCACCGGGGGCTTGTTCAATCACAAATGGTGCATCCAAGACTTTTGTTGATGGCGTAAAGCCATTATCAAGCGCGGCTAAATAAACGAAAGGTTTAAAAGCAGATCCTGGTTGGCGTTGCGCCTGGGTTGCGCGGTTAAAGCTGGAGGAATTTTGTGTCCATCCCCCCTGCATAGCCAGAACGCGTCCCGTATGCGGATTCAGGGCGATGATAGCCCCTTGTACCTTTGGCACTTGGCGTAGCACCCATTGTTTATCATCATCTTGTTGTTCAACCATGATTACTTGGCCTGTTTTAATAACTTGGCTGACTCTCGTAACAGGAACGCCAAGCGCATAACAATCTTGTAGGCATTTTCGTGCCCATTTCACACCTTCAAGCTTTAAAGAGATTTTATCTTGTCCGCTAAAACCAATTTCGGCGCTATTGGTTTCTGCACTTAAGACAACGCCCATACGCCAATTGGTTAACATGCCTTCTGGTATGGCGATGTTTGAGAGTTTATTGGCCCAATCATCCATTGATTTTAAAGTCGCGACAGGGCCGCGCCATCCATGGCGCTTATCATAGGCGGTTAGGCCATCACGCAATGTCTTAACGGCAATGTTTTGTAATGTTGGGTCAACACTGGAACGGACAGATAATCCGCCTTGATAGAGGCTTTGTTGGCCATATTTGTCTTTAAGTTCACGGCGAATTTCTTCGGAAAAGAAACCTGCTTCGATATTTTGTTTGAAAACACGTTTTTTGGTTTTTAATGGCTTGGCTTGCGCCAATTTCATTTCATCTTTGGTGATGTGTCCGTCTTTAAATAAGCGTTCAATCACCCAGTCACGGCGCGTTGTTGCGGCTTTTAATTTTCTTGTTGGATGGTAATTATTTGGTGCTTTAGGGAGGGCGGCGAGATAGGCCGCTTCTTCAATCGATAGCTCGTCTAACGATTTATCAAAGTAAGTCAGCGCGGCGGCGGCAACACCATAAGCGCGTTGTCCTAAAAATATTTCGTTTAAATAAAGTTCTAAAAGCTGTTCTTTGGATAACGCTTTTTCCATGCGTATAGCCAATATCGCCTCTTTAATTTTCCGCTCATAAGATACTTCATTGGTTAGTAGGAAGTTCTTGGCCACTTGTTGCGTAATTGTCGATGCCCCAACAAGGCGCCGCCCTGATCCTGAATTACGTACGTTTGTGACCATGGCGCGGGCAACGGCTTTTAAATCAACACCGTTATGCTTGTAAAAACCACTATCTTCGGCCGATAAAAAAGCGTGTTTTACAATGGGTGGAACTTTTTGGATGGGTAAAAAAACTCGTTTTTCTTGGGCATATTCAGCCAATAATTCCCCATCACCAGCGTAAATACGAGTAATGATCGAGGGTTCATAGTTTTTTAATTGTGCATGATCGGGCAAGTCTTGACCAAAATGATGGATAATAAAAGCAAAGCCAGCAACAACTCCAATCACGCCTAAAAAGCCGAGAGAGAGTAGTGCTAACATTATGTTATTAAACCATTTCATACAGAGCTATTTATGACATAGAGAAGCGGTGAAAAAAAGGTCTTTTGTTAAGGGGCTGACACCTAATATTGAGGTTTAAGGATTAAATTGACGTTTCAACGATAAACCTACGATGAAATCAACTTTTAATAAGAAGAACATCATTAGAAATTCTAAAATGCGTGATGATCTGTTTCTTTCTTTAAGGGTTCTCATAAGCTCACAGAAATTGATGAAATCTTGCGTTTTTTGTTTTTCTTCACGTTTTATGGCTTGTTCTTGCATGTTCTCAAGGCTTTGTTGATGTTGACGCATCATTTTTTGTACGCGTTGCATCAGGCACCTTTTCTGACGTAGTTCAATGTAACGTGCCTGCATCGCACACCATAGGCTGTCTTCCATATCAATGGCGATGGAGACCATAGGATCATCTGTGTTATTGGTGACAATTAAGCTTTTGCGCTGTGCTTTGGCACTTAAATATTGTTTGTGAAGGTCGTTTAAGGTTTCATCAAGGATAGCAAAGGCTTCTAGCTCACTTAATGATTGTGTTGCTGCGCTGATATATTGCGGAGACGGGATAATTTTTTCTGCCCGCGCAATCTCATTCATCACATTATTGAGTGAAGTACCCATAAAGTCCCAGTTCCCATATTTTTTTTATTGTATAAAAGAATGATATACATAAAACATTACGAAAATGTTAATATGGCAAAAGTAATGCAGGCGGTAGACTCTAATACTATGAAAATATTGAATTTTTTACATTTTGAAACATTCACATTGAAATAAAATATCTTTTTTACTACGATGTTTCTTATGAACGTTGTTATTCTTATACCTTGTCATAATGAAGAAAAATCCATAGCGATTGTGATTGCTCAGCTCAAGAAAATTTTGCCTGAGGCTGAAATTATCATTTGTGACAATGCCTCGACAGATAAAACGGCCGAGGTTGCGGGGCAATCTGGTGCTGTTGTTATAAGCGAGTATCGAAAGGGTAAAGGAAACGCGATGCGTAGGCTTTTTGCCGAGGCCAAAGGCGATGTTTTCGTTATGTTGGATGGTGATGGAACTTATGAAGTTGAAGCATTGCCTAAAATGATTGACCGTCTATGCGTAGAAAATTTAGATATGGTGATTGGAACGAGGGCCGAAGAAACGGGTGATAAAGCCTATCGCGCAGGTCACAAAACAGGTAATCAGCTCTTTAATAAAATTGTTTCCACTTTGTTTGGGGCAGGATTTACCGATATTTTTTCAGGCTATCGTGTCATGTCTCGGCGTTTTGTAAAAAGCTTTCCAGTTTTATCAAACGGTTTTGAAATTGAAACTGAAATGACGGTTCATTTGCTTAGGTTGAAGGCATCTTTTGCCGAAATGCCAACACGTTATGCAGACCGTATTGCAGGAACAACCAGTAAGCTATCAACCTATAAGGATGGTTTAAAAATTCTACGTTTTATTATTTTTTATTTTAAAGAAGTAAAACCGTTTGAGTTTTTTACTCTGATTTCTTTATTTTTGATGATTGTATCTTTGTGGTTAGGAATCCCTGTCGTGTTGGAGTATCTTGAAATGGGGATTGTTGAACGATTTCCGACAGCATTTCTTAGTATGGGGGTTATGATTTCTGGTCTTTTAAGCTTTATTACAGGTGTTATACTAGATGGGGTTAGTCGCGCGCGGTTAGAGGCCAAAATTTTATTATATTTGCAGATACCGTTTGTTCGAAATAAGTAACATGAAAGCCGATTTTATACAAAAGCACTGGCAAATAATTTTATTTATAATTGTTGGTAGCCTTGGATTTGTAACGGATATTGTGGTTTTTAATATTGTACAAATATTTTTTGAATTTGGTTTCATTATATCGCGCATAATATCAATCTTTTTTGCCCTTCTGGTGACGTATTTTTTTCATAGAAGATCAACTTTTAAAAAACAAAAGAACAGCTTTTTATATTCATTCCCACGATATATTTTATCTTGTTCTATGATGCAGGGGGTTAATTTTCTTATTTATATTGGCTTGATAATAGTCTTCCCTTTTTTTGAAGCTTATCCTTCTTTGGCTTTGACTGTAGGGTCATTGTCTGTCATGATTCTGACGTTTATTGTTTCCAAAAAATGGATTTTTAATGAAAAATAAATTTATCTTTTTTGTTCTGACCGTTGTTGTGTTGACGCTTAATTTCTCGGCTCATATTTTATCAACTTTACCGTTAAGTGAATATTATGATGAAGAATTTCCGTCAGAACAATTTGTTATTTCGCGCTCAATTTATAACTTAGAAAATGATATAGAAGATTATGGTGGCGTTCTTTTCTTTTATGACCATATGGATGAAATCTATATGTCTTTAGATAAAGAAGATTTTTATAGATTAAAGCAAAAAATATCTGATCCAGATGTAAAAAAGAATATGTATCTGTCTCATAGTGGGTTGCAAGATAATATTGTTTACCCAATTTGGTTGGGGTTGAATAAAGTCAAATCCCTTATCACGGAGAAGGGTCGAAAAGGCAGTCGTTGGGTTAAACGATTAGAAAAATATGATATTTACTATTTTAAGCTGATTTCTCAAACGGTCATCTCATTTTTTAATGCTTTGGTTTTTGCCGTTTTGTTGTTGTGGGTGACGAAAGCATATTCATTGAAGCATGGCTATATCACATTGGCCTTAATGATTATTTTGTTACCTATTTTAGGTTTTTATGGGCGTAGCATGTGGTGGATGATGTGGAGTTGGTTTTTGCCGTTTACAATAAGCGCATTAGGACTTGCGTTTGCATCGTCTAAAAATAAAGTACCAGGATATGGTGTGACGATCATGATTGGCGCATTTATATCTTTCGCCATTGGGCTTAAGACAGCGATGGGATATGAATTTTTACCAACCATTTTGGTCTCCGCTCTTATTCCTTTTTCTTATTATGCTGTTTATCATGGCTGGGGTATTAAAAAGTGGTTCTCACGTTCGTTTATTGTCAGTATTTTATGTTTAGCAGGGGTTGGTTTGGCCTTTGTTTATCATATGAATACCTTAGCGAATTATGGCTCCTCTGATCCTTTATCTGTCATTATGGATCGTTTTGAGAAAAGGGCGTATGGCGGTGAAGGATTTGAGAGCAGGAAAGATATTGTTGCGAAAAGCACGCGTGAACCTCTTTTAGGCGTTATCGGCAATTACTTAGTTGATTCTAAAGGATATGGGTTTCCTCAAATATTACTTATGATTCCACTTTTTGTTTGGTTATTGAAAAAAAGAGGTGAGATGAGGGTACTTCCTGCACAAGACCGTGCTTTATTAATATCAATAGCTTTGGGATTTGTCGGTGCGCTTAGTATGCTTGTGATATTGAAAGGGCACGCCCATATTCACGGATATGACATTGTTATATGGTCTATTCCGATGAATATTCTTTTATGTGTTTTTTATGCCCAATTAATCTTGAAACGTTTTTCATATAAAAACATCTAAAAGGAAATGGGAATAGCTATATGGCGTTCAGCTATTCCATGCCAATGGCGGCCATGTAGAGATTCAGCAATTCATCTTCTTCATGGCGTTTTTCAGCTTCCATTTTGCGCAATTTCATGATGCGGCGCATGATTTTAACTTCAAATCCCGCAGCTTTGGCTTCGGCATAGACATCTTTGATATCTTCGGCTAAAGCAGATTTTTCTTCTTCTAGGCGTTCAACACGGTCAAAAAAGGATAAAAGGCGCTTTCCTGCAACACCGGCGACATCGCCTGCTTCGCCGTCTTTGGCATCAGATTTAAATTCTGCAACATTACCTGAATTGCTCATGGTCTTTTCCTTTAGTTTAATTTTGTATCAATGATGAGACGCTAATTAAGCGCAAGTTTGGCGCAATTACCAGCATTTTTATGAATTAATCACGAAAAAATAAGTAAAATTTATTGGTTATCTGGGGCTGACGACCCAATCTTCGATTTGTAGGGCTTCGGTGAAGTCGCCGACTTGTGCCCGTGTGACTTGGACGCGCAAATTAAATTGATTGTTTATTTGCTGTTGCGAGTTTTCTGCTGTGATAGCCTTTCCTGTGGGGAAGAAGCTTAAAGTCACGGGCATTTGGTAGAGCCACTTATATTTTCCATCAATAACTATACCGTTTAAATGGAGGGGTTCGGATTCGATATAGACTCCGACGTCATAATCGTTGGTACGGATAGTTTCGGCAATGCCTGAGGATAGTAGGTATTCTCGATATTTTTGAAAACCATCTTCAGAAAAGTAAACGCGCATTTTCTTCATGACGTTTGAAAAGTTAGCTTTATTAAAGGATAAGGATTCTGACACACCTTGTGTAATCAATTTTTTAAGTTCTTTATCGGTACGGTGTGGTTTATCAAGTGAAACTGTTTTTTCTGCTGTGTCTTTTTCTATTTTTTCTCGAAGTTCTTGAACAAATTCAACATTTTCTGGTGGTCTTTTGACGAAGCTGACGTGAAAGGCATATAAAAGTATAAAAATTAAGGAGCAGACCACAAATAAAGGGATCAAAACAGCTATTAATCTTTCCCGCCAAAATTGTAATATTTTATTTTTTTGTTTCGCCATTAGGATCTCACTTTATTAAGAATCTTACCAGCAAGCTTGCCAACGACCAAGACATTATCAATGCGACGGTCTAAAAAAGCGGCAGTTTTCTCGTGATTATCCGATCTATCATTGATCCACGCCAATGTTGTGGCACTTATAACGCCTGTTAATAAGGCGCGTTTGGTGTATTTATTATAGTCGATGGCGTTGTCACCTGCCCATTTCCAAATATGATCGGCCGTTTTCCAAACCATTTTGGCGGCTTTGGGCTTTCTTAACGGGTTCATCCAATAATTCAAAGAAAGGCGAATGATTTCCTTGTGTGGTTCTAACGTATTTAGTCGAACCCAAACGCCATGGCGGACACGTTCACGGATTTTCATGGTTTCAGGGTCAGTTTCTTTCAGTTTTTTTAACATGGCATCATCAATCCATGTCGAAAAATATAGTAGAAAGCTTGTCACTTTATCAGGGAAAACACTTGTTGCTACGTCGGCATCATAGCCAGATTTTTCGGCGGCGCGCAAAATTGTATTCCAATTTAAACCATCAAACGCGATATCTTTTAGCGCTTCTTGTAAAATTTTATTTTGAATATTTTTTGTGCCTGTAACCATAGTCCAATTTATGCCTTAAATTATGATTATTGTATAGGGCATGTTTAATAATAATACTGGTATTTTAGGCTGGAATAAGAGACAAATAAGCTTATGAAGAATGAAGACAAACAAGAACCAGCGGTAGAAAAAGAACGTAGTACGCTAGGCAATAGAATGGCACGCTATGGACGTGTGTCGACGGCGATGGCAGGTTTGGCAACGCGCGTTGTGGGGGAGCGTTATCTAGGTATTGATATTAAGCGTGATGACCATGCGCGTCAATTGACCCAAGCGTTGGGCAATCTTAAAGGCCCCTTAATGAAAGTCGGGCAAATTTTATCAACAATACCGGAAGCCTTGCCTGCCGAGTACGCGCAAGATTTTCAAGCTTTGCAATCGAATGCGCCGCCGATGGGGTGGTCTTTTGTACGCCGTCGTATGAAGGCGGAGTTAGGGAGTAATTGGCAAGATAAGTTTAAGTCGTTTGAACAAGAAGCCGTCGCGGCGGCAAGCCTCGGTCAAGTACATAAAGGTGAAACGCATGATGGTAGGCAGATTGCTTGTAAGCTTCAATATCCTGACATGCAAAGTGCGATTGAGGCGGACCTTAATCAGCTTAAAATTATTTTTTCACTTTATGGACGTTATGATCGTTCTATTCAAACAGGTGAAATATATGCCGAATTATCAGAACGCTTAAAAGAAGAATTAGATTATAAACGCGAAGCAAAAAATGAGAAAATGTATCATTACATGTTACGTGATGAGGCCAATGTTCATGTGCCTGATATTATTGATGATCTATCGACGGAGCGTCTATTATGCTCAACATGGCTGGATGGCGAGAAAATTTTAAACTTTAAAGAAGCACCGCAACAACAACGTAACGCGATTGCCATGAACATGTTTCGGGCATGGTATGTCCCGCTTTATTATTACGGGATTATTCATGGTGACCCACATTTGGGGAATTATTCTGTCTGCGATGATAACAGCATTAATTTGCTCGATTTTGGTTGTGTGCGCGTGTTTCCACCGCAATTTATCGGCGCGGTGATTGAGCTTTATCGCTCACTTCAAGAAAATGATTTGGATCGCTCTATGCATGCTTATGAGATATGGGGTTTTAAAAATGTATCGAAAGAACAAGGGGAGATTTTAAATGAATGGGCGCGTTTTTTATATGGGCCAATTTTGGAAGATAAAATCCGCCCCATTGGTGATATCAGCAACGGCGTTTATGGCCGTGAAATCGCCGAAAGCGTTCATACGAAGTTAAAGAAAATTAATGCAGGCATCACCGTGCCACGTGAATTTGTCTTTATGGATCGCGCTGCGCTAGGGCTCGGATCAGTATTTTTACATCTTCAGGCTGAAATTAATTGGTACCAAGTGTTTAATGAGATGATTAAAGACTTTGATGTTGATGTGCTGGCACGCCGTCAAAAAGAAATATTGGATATGTTTGGAATTCCAAATGAGTAGAAGCTAACGTTTTCTTTCTACTTCAAAATATCAAGCAAGGCAGATGAGGGATCGTTTATTTTGCTGTATAAAGATGAAGGGAAATGTCTGAGCTGCGTTTGTTCAAAACTATTGATAGGTTGACTAAAAAACGCATCAAGCCTGTTTTGCAACTTGTACAGCGAGTTTAGTGATGGGGCATCTGATGCATTAATCACTTGAATAGGTTTTTTCAGCGAGAAGGGCATATGTTGATATCCTTCGCTTCTTATGCGGTTGTCTGTTCTGTTATTTGGTTTATGAGCCATTGTATTGGCTATATCGCTATCACTATTAGAGAATTTTTTATCAAAGAAATCATGAATTTGGCTAAAGCTCCGTGGTGTTCCCGTTTTTGAATCATAGAAAACACCACGGTTTGCTCTGGCTTCTTTTGGAAAAATATCTGCGGCAATTCCATCAGGATTTTTATTGAGCTGGCTTAAAAAGGCACTCGCCCCGCCTGCGCCCATAAAGTGGGCAAAATAAAGCTCTGTATTGCCAATATCACCACCAATTGTTTTTTCAAGATGGGCTTTGTTCCCTTGGGCAAATTCTGCGGCCATGAGGGAGGCAACCTCTGGGTTCTTACGTAAATTTAACAAACTAGACTTGGATTGGTTGGTGTTGATGCCGTGCTTATCACCATGTTGTTTAATCATGTCTATCCATGTGCTTTCGATAAACTGAAATAAGCCTGTGGCGGAGCTGGTTTTGGCTTTGACGCTCGGGTTAAAGTTGCTTTCTGCGGCGGCTTTTTCCATCAGATAGGAAAAACTTACCCCTGTTTTGGCACTGGCGGTCTTAATGGCATTGACAACCCCCTGTGGTGCGCGCGCCGAAAGTGCAGCTAAGGTGTTGTTTTCTAATGATTTTAAGGCGTTGTCCATAATGTTTTTCTAATTTCACTAAAAATTATTCTGTTTTATACATTACAAGTCCTATGCCAGTTGCGCTTTTCTCAAACTCGTTGATGATTTATAGTGGTTTTTACAAATTTTCATCTCTTTTTAAAAGGCTCTTACATATGTCTGATTACAATCCGCCGCTTGCCGATATGCGCTTTATTCTCGATCACGTTATTGGTTTGGAAAAATTGTCTGAACATGCTGATTTAGGGGTGCTGGATATGGATATGATTGAAAGTGTTTTAACGCCTGCGGCGAAATTGGCTTCGGAAGTTCTCGCGCCTATTAATTATAGCGGCGATCAAGATGGTGCAAAGTTAAATGATGGTGTTGTGACGACAGCGAAAGGTTTTAAAGAGGCTTATGCCGCGTATCGTGACGGAGGATGGAATGCAGTTCCCTTTGACGGCGAACATGGTGGGCAGGGACTTCCTTGGTTGGTGGCTTTTCCTTTACAAGAAATGTGGCAATCGGCCAATATGTCTTTTGGTTTATGTCCGCTTTTAAATCAAGGGGCCATTGAGGCTGTTGAAAATCACGCTTCCGAAGAATTGAAAGAGATTTATTTAGATAAATTAATTTCAGGTGAATGGACAGGGACGATGAATCTAACCGAACCACAGGCAGGGTCGGATTTATCGGCAATACGTTCAAAGGCTGAACCGCAAGATGATGGGTCTTATAAAATTTCGGGTCAGAAAATTTACATCACTTACGGTGAACATGATATGGCGGAAAACATTATCCACCTTGTTTTGGCGCGTACCCCTGACGCTCCTGACGGAGTGAAAGGCATCTCTCTATTTATTGTACCTAAAATTTTGGAAGATGGGTCTCGCAATGATGTGGTTTGTACGGGGATTGAACATAAGTTAGGTATTCACGCTTCCCCGACCTGCACGATGCAATTTGGTGATAAGGGCGGCGCGACTGGTTATTTGGTTGGTGAAGAAAACCAAGGTTTAAAATATATGTTCACGATGATGAATAACGCGCGTCTTTGCGTTGGTTTACAAGGTGTGGCCATTGCCGAGCGATCATATCAACACGCCTTGGCTTATGCGAAGGAGCGTGAGCAAGGTACGGCACTTACCGATAAGTCAAAACGCGTGCCGATTATTGACCATGCGGATGTGAAGCGTATGTTACTGTCGATGAAGGCGCAGATAGAAGCCTTGCGAGCGTTGACCTATGAGGCGGCGTTAAATTTAGATTTGGCCAATCAAGGCGATGTCGCCGCGCAAGCCCGTGTTGATTTACTGACACCTATCGTAAAATCTTGCGCGACGGATATGGCCTTGGATGTGACATCAACAGGGGTGCAAATTCATGGTGGTATGGGTTTTGTCGAAGAAACAGGCGCAGCACAATATTATCGTGATGCACGTATTCTACCTATTTATGAAGGCACGAATGGTATTCAAGCGCTTGATTTGGTCTTTAGAAAAACATTGCGTGACCAAGGGGCAGCAACAAAAAGTTATTTATCCGAAATTAAAACTGTCTTGGATGATTTGAACGCTTTAAATGATTCTGATCTTTCCTCACTTTCTGATGGTTTAAGCACAGTGTTGGAAAATTTAACGAAGGCGCATGATTGGATTTTAGAACAAGGTATGAAAGGTGCAGAAAATGTTTCTGCCTCTTCTGTCCCTTACCTAAAAGCTTTTGGCCTTGTGGCAGGGGCGAGTATGATGGCGCGCTGCGTGATTGTGGCGAAAACCGCTTTAGAAGACGGATCAGGAGATCAAGAATTCTTGAAAAACAAAATTAATACGGCGCAATTTTATGCGGTACATATTTTACCCCAAGCGCAAGCTTATCTAAAGGCAGTGACGGGTGGGGCATCAAGTGTTTTGAATGCAGAATTTTAAGAAGAACCGTATTTCATTTCTCTTTCGCATGACGTTAAGGCATTAAGCCTTATTTTATTGATATGTTTGCTTTTAAGTTTGGGCTCTAATGTAAAATTTTTGGCCGTTTTATTGGCAACACATTTGCAATATTCTTCATCATTATTTTCACGTGTTCTAAAAAACTTTGCGTAACTTGAGCATGATTTATAAGCATCCCCTGCGATTTTTATAGGATCAACACATTCTGATTTTGTGTCAGTGTATAAATTATTGATGATGTGTGCTTGCGGCGTTAATTCTGGTTCATCACGTTTTTGGCGAAAGGCACCAGCGATGCAGGCACAATTATAATAAGTACGTGTCAGTGTGCCGATCTCACAGTGATGTTTGATTGTTGCCGCTTCGGCATCTTTTTCTTCATCGGAAAAAACACCGTCATCGGATAAATAGTAAGAGCTATCTTTGTTTTGTGCTTGTGCTGTAGATGGCGCAGTAGCGATACCGACAAGGGTTAATAATAAACATAAAGATAACGGCGTTCTTATATTATAAAACATAAGATATTATACCATAGGAGAGACGTAAAATGAAAACGTTGTGTTAAGCGGCCTTACCGCCCTTGATTTTTTTCCAAAGCCCTTGGACATCAAGCAATTTATTTTGTGCGGTCATGTTTTCTTCGCTCAAGCGACGTCCTTGCTCTTGCCCACTTGGCCGATGCGGTGCTTTACGCTGTGATTGTGCCCCGCGCGCGTTTTCATTTTGACCTTGCATTTTATTCATGCGCTCACTCATGCTTTTTTCACGTTCAGCGCGGCGTCTTTTTGCCTTTTCTTCGCGTGTTTTAAGCTCAGTTTTATACTCATCCGCTTGTTTTTGGCTATATTGACTGGTGATTAAAACTTGTTGCGCTTGTTTTTGCCATTGATCACGTTGCCCACGTAAGTCTTCCATGGATGTTGTGGTGAACTCTAGCTGGTCTTCAAGCGCTTTAATTTTAACTTTCATACGCTCCATTTCAATCATATCTGTGGCTTTTTTCAATTCAGCTTCGACGGCTACTTTTGCATTATTAGCACTAGTTGAGGAGGAGGAGCCAGCTAAGCCATATACGCGCTCTAATTCTGATACATCAATGATGCGGCGTTTATTATTGTCCATTTCATAAGACAATTTGCCATTATTCATGGCGCGTTGAATAGTTGATTTTGATTTGCCTGTTAATTCGGCGGCACGTTGTGCTCCTACTTTAGCCATAGTTTTTATCCCTGTTATAAGTACGAATGCCACAATTTATAGCGACAATTTAGGCTTAATTCAACTATATTTTACTTATGACTACTTCTTGTCAATGCGCTGATTGAGCAAACGCGTTAATTTTTGCCATTGTGCGCCTGAAAATAGATGAGCATATAAGAAAGGCAGGTATCCTTTTTTACGCCAATCAAGGAAGGTTTTTTCATCAAGATCAGCTAATTTTTTCTCATCGATAATGCGGAAGCCTGCGAAATTGATCCGTTTTCCTTCGCCAATATTAATTTCAGCCTGTCTTTCGACCAAAATACCTGATTTGGCCAATTCTTGACCAAAGGTTAAGGTTTGCTGTGCTGCCGCATGGTAGGATTTACAAAATTCCATCGCATTTTGTGCCAATTGTGTGGGCTTGCTGTCATCATCAAAGAAGGGCTGCTTTCCCTTTGATTCAACAATATCTTTGTTGAGATCAATGCAAAGTGACAATTGGTCATTTTCTGGCATTTCTGAAAAAATGAACGGATAACGGCGAATATACGCAGGTATGTATGTGTCTTCTTCCCACTGGTTCTTTTTGTTTAAGAAAAGATTTTCATTATCACGCAGACCTAAAATTGCCACGGGTGTCGCAGAATCGTCTGGAGAAAATCCAATTGGGTAGAAATGACAGATTTGCGGCATTTCAATCATGTTAATTGGTACGGCATTGACGCCTTCGGTGAATTTTAGACCAAATTCTGGCTTAAGACCTAAATCTTTATGGGCTTTGCTATCTAAAGGAATTGGGGCTTTGTAAAATAAGGGCATCGGTGTCTTATCTTTACCGTTTGAGCTTTCTTTTGCGCTTGCTGTTATCTTCTTTTTGTCTTCTTTTTTCTTAGCCATTTGAATTCCTTACTTGATACGAAGATTGAAAATTATTTACTACTTAAACAAAAAATCATGCATTTAGCAATGTTTGTTGTGTTGAGAATGATTTTGTCTATTATTACCCTGTATTAAATAATGAAATATATTATGTCTAACAAAGTTTAGTTTAAATAAAGCTTATTATAGAGGAAATATTATGCGTCTTACAATGGTTGGAACTGGCTATGTTGGTCTTGTATCAGGAACATGTTTTGCCGAGTTTGGTATTGATGTCACATGCGTTGATAAAATAGCAGAAAAAATAGAATGTCTTGAAAAAGGTGAAATTCCAATTTTTGAACCTGGCTTGGAAGATTTAGTTGCCAAGCAAGTCAAAGCAGGTCGTCTTCACTTTACAACCAACATAGAA
>CAZYHI010000029.1:0-20061 GCA_964647515.1 uncultured Micavibrio sp.
TAATAAGAAGTAGAGAACAAGATGAGCCTGACCCAAAAATCTAGCTATAGTTACGAAGAAATCATCGAATGTGGTGAAGGTGAGCTGTTTGGCCCTGGCAACGCGCAATTGCCCTTGCCTAATATGTTGATGTTTGACCGTATCACTCATATTTCAGATGATGGTGGCGCGCATGGTAAAGGGCAAGTCATTGCCGAATTAGATATTAAGCCTGACCTGTGGTTTTTTGATTGCCATTTTAAAGGTGACCCTGTGATGCCGGGCTGTTTGGGTTTGGATGCTTTGTGGCAACTGACGGGATTTTTCTTAGGTTGGACGGGTGCGCAAGGCTCTGGCCGTGCCATTGGTGCGGGCGAAGTTAAGCTAACCGAGCAAATTCTACCCACATCCAAGCTTGTGAAATATACCGTTGATATCAAACGTTTCATCAATCGTAAATTGGTGCTGGGCGTTGCCGATGGTCATGTTGATGTTGATGGCAAAACAGCCTTTGACGTTACAGATATGAAAGTCGGGCTGTTTGATAATAGCGGGAGTTAGTCCTGTCTGTTTGGCCGTTGAATGCTATTCCACGTTGCGCTCAAATTATTACGCAGGTCGAAGTTCAGTAAAAGAAGAGAACAGATCTAACCACTATGTTATACGGAAAACAAGTTTGTAAATATAAGCTTTGTTGTGAGATACGTTCACCCATTTTGAACAATTAATTAAATAACGAAAAATGTCACACTTCATCATTATAACTAATCCAAGAAGTGGCTCTACGTGGTTTGCGGATAAGCTAAATAATGTAAAAGATATTACGTGTCACGATGAGCTGTTGGTTAAAACAAGATATCAATTTTCAAAATCTTATTTGAAGTCTGAAGAATATCTTGCAAAAGTTCAAACCCATCCGCATTGGGAATATTTTAAAAAACGCCATAATATATCATCGCTGAATATTATTTCTTTTTTTAAATATTTTGATTCTAACCTCTCATTATCGCTTTGCGGTGGTTTTAAGTTAATGTTTAAACAAATATTTAGGCATCCGTTAATACTGCCTTACATACTGATAAGAAGAGTACGGTTTATTCGATTAAAAAGAAAAAATCTATTAAACATCATCTTATCTTGGGAGGCGATGAAGTACCGCGAAAGAGGGCATAATATAAAACCAGTGAAACAGGTTTGTGTGTATCTTGATCCGCAGGAAACGTTAAAAGAGATTAAGAAGCTGGATTTTTGGGACAAGGTAACAAATGTTTTTTGTCAAATTATGCCTGTACCAGTTCATTATGTTGTTTATGAGGACATCATAGGAGGTGAGAAGAAATGGCAGGCTATTGTTGAGTTTATTGCTGGTGATTATTTGGAGGATTCTGCTGCGTCTAGTAAGTACACAAAAAGCAATACGTCAAAGCATAAAGATATGATAGAAAATTATGCAGAGATTAAGAACTTGTTGCAAAACACTAAATATAAAGATTTTATTGAGTAATGCTCTCTCACGTTGAACAAAAGACATTACCTTATACGGCGCAACAGATGTTTGATCTGGTCGCGGGGGTCGATAAGTACGCTGAGTTTGCGCCATGGTGCACGGCGAGCCGTATCAATAAATGGGAAGGCGATGATGTGTTTTATGCCGACTTAATTGTTGGTTATAAATTATTTCGTGAAAAGTTTTCTTCCAAAGTTGTTTTAGACCGTTCCAAAGAAATTACAATTGAGTATCAGCAGGGGCCATTGAAAAACCTGACCAATCATTGGGTCTTTACTGATAATGATGATGGGTCATGCATGATTGATTTTTCGGTGCAGTTTGAATTTAAAAATGGGGCGTTACAGGCTTTGGCCAATATGTTTTTTAACGAAGTGGTGAAACGTATGATTGATGCGTTTGAAGCACGGGCAAAAGAGGTTTATGGTTAGTTGTTTTATCATGCCCCCTCCTAACCTCCCCCCTAAAGGGGGGAGGGATACGTAGGATTAGCGCGTGAAACGAGCTTAGCCGAAGTTGGGTGGGGGGTGAAAATGTACTGTTCTTAACTATAAAACTGCAATCAATAAAAAAGGCCGTAATGATACGGCCTTGATTTGAAGTTCTTTAAAAAGATTAAGCTTAATCTTCTTTTTTCTCTTCAGCTTTTTCTTGGGGCTTTTCTTCGGCTTTCTTGCTTGCGCCAAACAAAGAACCATAACGGTTTTCGAATTTGTCCAATTGACCTTTTTCGATAACCTGACCTGTTCCACCTTGCCATGCAGGATGTGTCAACGGGTCAACGTCCAGTTTCATAACATCACCAGGCTTACCGTAAGTTGAGCGTGTTTTGAATTCTGTACCATCGGTCTGCACGATTGTGATTTCGTGATAATCTGGGTGAGTATCGGCTTTCATAATATATCCTTTATCTTACGGCGACTTTATCTTTTTGCGCCTTTAAGTTAATCTAGCGCTTCTTTTACGCAAATTGGATATGAAATGCAAGCAAACTCTGACATAAAATGGTGGCATCCGGACGTTTTTTCGCAGAAAAAGCATAATTTAGCGATACGTGCCAAAATTATGAAGGCGGTGAGGGTGTATTTTGACGCACAAAGCTTTGATGAGGTTGAAACGCCTATCCTTCAAGTTTGCCCTGTGATTGACACGCATATACGTGCTTTTGCGACGCAGCGCCGTGGTGTAAGCGGTGATGTTGAGGAAACATTATACCTGCACACTAGTCCTGAATTTGCGATGAAAAAACTGATGGTGGCGGGCATGGAACGGGTCTATCAAATCGTCAACGTCTTTCGTAATGCGGAAGGGTCTAAGCGTCACAGATGCGAATTTAAACTGATTGAATGGTATCGCACACATGCTGATTACAATGATATGATGTGTGATTGTGAAGGGCTGTTGCGCGCGTGCGCTAAGGCGGCTGGTGTTAACATTCTTCAGTATAAAAACCATCAATGTGATCCGTTTAAAGATTTTGAGCGTCTAACAGTTGCTGAAGCGTTTGAACGTTATGCAGGCATTGATTTAATGGCTGTTCTTGACGATAAGGCGGCGTTGCGTGAAGCGGTGAATGCCTTGGGACTTCATAGCGCAGATGATGACCAATGGGATGATCTATTCTTCCGTGTCATGGATGAAAAAATTGAATCGCAATTGGGTATGGACGCGCCGACATTCTTGTGTGATTACCCCATCTCTATGGCGTCACTGTCCAAACCCAAAAGCGATGATCCACGTTTTGCCGAGCGGTTTGAGCTGTATGTCTGTGGGGTCGAGCTGGCCAATGCCTTTTCTGAGCTGACCGATGCGGATGAGCAAGTCAGGCGTTATCACATTGAAATGGATGAGAAGGCAAGGCTGTATGGCGAACGATACCCTCTTGATGAAGAATTTATAGAGGCTTTACGCCATGGTTTACCCGAAAGTGGGGGGATAGCGTTAGGGCTTGATCGCCTCGTTATGCTTGTTTGCGGTACGGATGACATCAAAGATGTTCTGTGGTGTGAGTAGTTTATAGTCAGGCTTTTTAGGTGGGTGTTATAATGCATAGATAGCTGGAGGCTCATATACGGTTGTAGTGGTTGGTTGTTTTTTGCGCACTACCTTGTTGATAGTAACTTGAGTAGCATTTGCAGCTGTTGGTTTAGGAGTTGTCATTTGAGAAATTCCTAAATTGTTCCAATCCTTAATAATACTACCAGGTGGCAATCCATCGTCTGTAGATATACTGCCCTTATGGCTTGTTATTTCTGTTCCCCATCTTGATTGTCCCATTTTTTATCCTATTCTTATTTTTCGTAATTTTTAAAGCTAACGTGAGATAAATGCAAGTCTAAAATGCAAAAATCTACAAACAGAATTGTTTTGTTAGGGTAGCCAATAAAAAGGCGGGAACAATGCCCGCCTTTAGAATTCTTTATGTTGTGTAAAGCTTACGCCGCTTTTGAGGCACGCATATCGTCGTTGGCAACAACAGATTTGGCGTTGCCTTCTGTACCCATGATTTTTTCAAGGCGCATTGTTGCTTTTTCTTCAGATGTTTTCTCAACGGCTGCTACTTCACGAGCCAAACGCTCAAGCGCAGATTGATAAATTTGACGCTCTGAATAGCTTTGTTCTGAATCATCGTTACTACGTTTAAGGTCACGAAGAACCTCTGCAATCGCAACAGGGTCACCTGAATTGATTTTGAGTTCATATTCTTGCGCGCGACGGCTCCACATTGTGCGGCGGATGCGCGCTTTCCCTTTAAGGGTTTTGATAGCATCTTTAATGCGCGCCGTTGTGCAAAGCTTACGTAGGCCAGATTCTTTTGCCTTCATCATAGGGATTTTAAGGCGCATACGTTCTTTTTCGAAATTCACTACATATAATTTAATTTCCATGCCAGAAATTGTTTGTGTTTCGATGCCCTCGATTTGTCCCAAACCGTGTGCCGCGTATACAACATAATCACCTTTTGCAAAATTATCGTTATCAGCCATGTTTTTTAGTGCCTTTCTTTTTTATTCGTCATGCCCGCAAGCGGGAGGACTTGTTTATTCGTCATACGCATAAATGCGAGGACTTGTTTATCTGTTCTAGCTTTTTGAGTGAGACGGGCATATTCAGCAAATATGACTATTTGCCGCTTATCTGTTCCAAACGATTATAGATTGTTAATTTTACCGCAAAAATATTAACCTGAAACTGTGTCAGGATTTTGCCCTTACCAACCGCTTGTGTATTGCTTCATCTCTTAAGCTATGAATGGGAGTATAGTTAACAATTCGTTAAAAAGCAAGAAAAATTTCATCTGGGGGGTAAAAAATCACTTCAATCTCCTTCTCCAGGACGTTCGCTAAAGTGTTCTTCTAGTTTGTTTTTCTTGTCTTTGAACTCTTCTGCTTCGGGCAGTGGATCTTTTTGAGTCGTGATGACAGGCCATTGCTCAGAATACTTCCGATTAAACTCAACCCATTTCTCTGAATCGGCTTCTGTATCTGGAAGAATCGCCTCAATCGGGCATTCGGGTTCGCAGACACCGCAATCAATGCATTCATCGGGGTGTATGACCAGCATATTTTCGCCCTCATAGAAGCAATCGACAGGGCATACCTCGACACAATCGGTGTATTTACATTTGATACAAAGGTCGGTTACTACGAAAGTCATCTTGATATTCCATTTCCGTTTTGACGTTGTTATTCGTCACTTGCATATTCTCAATATGCTTCGCTTCTCATGCCTAGTCAAACCGAAAAGCGAATAATCAAGACAGTGCTTTAAAAGAAAGTGTACCGTTTTTCAAGGTAATTTCTGCGCCGATAGGGAGTGTGCAGAGGTTTTTTCCATGCCCAAAAGGAGCGTTTGTGATTAAGGATGTGTTGGGCGCAGAGTTTTCAATGATTTGCTCAATGGTGAAGCCAAAAGGATTGTCGCTTTCTTGAGAGTTTAAAAATTCACCTAATATGATGGCTGACAGGTTGTTGAGCCAGCCAGCCTGTTTCATATGACCAATCATACGGTCATAACGGCTGGGATGCTCGTTCGTGTCTTCTAATATTAAAATAGCGTCGTTGAGGTCTGGTGCGTATGGCGTGCCAATTAAGGTTTGCATATCGCTTAGATTTCCACCAAATAATTTTCCGCTGACTTCCATAGTGGTTTTAACCGCTACATCGCTTGATTTACTCATCAGCACATCAATCATATGGTTTTGCCACTTGGAATCTATTTGATTCGGTAGGCTGACCAGCATAGGGCCATGAAAGGTGATAAGACCTGTTTGCGTATGTATTACATTAAGAAGGGGTGTTATATTACTGAAACCAATTAATATTTTTGGATTTAACTTTATAAGGTTGTAGTTCAATAAATCTAATAAATGCACCGCGCCATTGCCCCCGCGGGTGCAAAAAATAGCCTTAACCGAATCGTCTTTAAAATAATCATGCAGCGCATCGGCACGTTGTTGCGGTGTGCCTGCAAATTGTCCATGTTTTAAATGGTTTTGTTCATGAACGATAACTTCAAAATATTGACTGAGCCATTCGATAGCAGGTGCCAGCTTATCCATGTCATGCCACCCAGAAGGGGAGACAATACCAATTTTATCCCCTTGTTTCAGGGCTGGAGGGTATATGGGGGCGGGTTGATTCATTCTAGTAGTTTACACCGTCATTGCGAGGAATGAAATGACGAAGCAATCCATATTTTTCTGGAGTGGATTGCCACAGTCGCTCACGCTCCTTCGCAATGACGAAGAACTTAACTCTCTTTCCTCACACTTTGATAGGCTTCCATCGCACGGTCACGGGCGGCGCTGTGGTTCATGAGAGGCTTGGGATAGGTTTTACCAAGTTCGATTCCAGCACTTCGTAGAATAAGGTCGGGAGCTTCCCAAGGCGCGTGAATGTGATCGTTGGGTAAATCTTTTAGTTCTGGCACGAATTGCCGAATATATGCACCTTCACTATCAAATTTTTTGCTCTGTAACATTGGGTTAAATATACGAAAATAGGGCGCGGCATCTGCACCGCAACCTGCAATCCATTGCCAACTCGCGGCGTTACTGGCCAGATCGGCATCGACCAAGCAATCCCAAAACCATTGTTCGCCCTTATGCCAATGAGTCAGCATGTTCTTGACCAAGAATGAGCCAACAATCATCCGCACGCGGTTATGCATGTAGCCTGTCTGCCACAGCTCCCTCATGCCCGCATCAACAATAGGATAGCCCGTCATGCCTTTGCGCCATGCGTCGAGGTCAGGGCTTTCGGCCTCAAGCCATGGAAATTTATCAAACTTATCTTGGAAATTATCCCACGTGATTTTAGGGAAGTGATAAAGCAAGCTATATGAAAACTCTCGCCAGCCCAGCTCACTCAAAAAATGTCCAAGGTCAGTTTCCCAACCTTCAATCGTGCCGCGTTCTTGCGCCGCGTACCACGCCGTGTTGGGAGATATTTGACCAAAATGTAAATAAGCGGAAAGGCGTGAGGTGTTGTTATGCGAAGGGTGGTCGCGTCCTTCTTTATAATGTTGTAAGCCATCATCAAGAAAGTCATTGAGACGGTTCAATGCACCTTTCTCGCTAATGTCCCAATGTTTCATCATACGTCTATCCCAGCCACCTTCAGCCTTTGGAGCAAGAAGATTGAGGTCATTTATGGTGTCACTGAATTTAGATGCGTCAAAAAGATTGAGCTTCTTTGGCTTTGGTAATGGTTCACGTGGCGGCGGTTGTTGCAAGCATCCTTTACGGTAGAACGGCGTAAAGACTTTGTACGGTGTGCCGCCTTGGGTCTTGATATGCCATGGCTCCCATAATAACGAACCGTTGAAGCTTTGCACGTTGATATTTTGGCCTTCTAGGTTGGATTTGATTTTCTTGTCACGGGCAATCCGCCAAGGCTCATAACATCTGTTCCAATGAACTGTATTCGCGCCTGTTTCTTGAATAAGCCCTGAAATGACTTTGGATGCATCTCCATTCTTTACAGTAAGTTTGTTTGATAAGTCTTTGTTTAAGTTTACTAAAGAATGATGAAGCCAAACACGGCTTGCGGCACCCATGCGCCATTCTTTGGCATTATTATCATCCAAAATGTAAAGTGGAATAATGGGTTGTTTTATTTCAAGAGCGGCATGAAGCGCGGGGTTATCGCTTAAGCGTAAATCTTGACGAAACCAAACAATAATAGGGGAGTTTGACATGCCTTATATAGCCATGGCTGGCGTGTGTGTTCAATATTTTTTAATAATAACTTGTCCGTTCTTCTTTATGCTTCTTTTGCTTCGTGTTATATCTTTTTTATCATTTTTAATAGTTAAGGTTTACATCATGGCTGGTCATTCCAAATGGGCAAATATTCAACACAGAAAAGGCAAGCAGGATAAATTGCGCGCCAAAGCCTTTACCAAAGTGGGGCGTGAAATTATTGTGGCGGCGAAGCTTGGCGGTGGCGATCCTGAAATGAATCCACGTCTGCGCTTGGCAATATCCAAAGCCAAAGCGGTGAATATGCCCAATGACCGTATTAAACGGGCAATTGATACGGGCGCGGGGAATTCTGACCAGACCAATTATGAAGAAGTGCGTTATGAGGGCTATGGCGTTGGTGGGGTGGCTGTTGTGGTTGATGCGCTGACGGATAATCGGGCGCGGACTTTTGCCGAGGTTCGTACAGCCTTTACCAAGCAAGGTGGTAATTTGGGCGAAGAAGGCTCGGTTGGTTTTATGTTTGATCGTGTGGGTACGGTGATGTATCCCGCCGCCAAAGCTAGTGCGGATGATATGTTTGAGGCGGCTGTCGAGGCAGGTGCCGAGAATTGCGAAAGCGATGATGAGTTTCACAATATCACAACCAACATGGAAGATTTAGCCGCTGTGCGTGATGCTTTGGAAGCAAAATATGGTGAGGCCGAGAAGGCGGAACTGATTTGGCAACCCAATACGATGAGTGAGCCAACGCCTGACCAAGCGACCACGGTGATGGGATTGGTCGAGGCACTTGAAGATGATGATGACGTTCAAGTCGTGACCACGAACATGGAGATGTCTGATGAAATCATGGAAAAACTGATGGCGGAAGACGCGTAGGTCGCTTGCGACCCTGAGCGGGTAAATAAAGCTACCAAATGTTCACCTTTTGTGCTTTAATGATTCTATGAGAATTCTCGGTATAGATCCAGGCTTACAAAAAACAGGGTGGGGCATCATTGAATCCGAAGGACATAAACTATCTTATGTGGCGTCGGGCTTGATTAAATCCACGGCGAGTAAATCCTTGCCAGAACGATTAGCGCAACTTGATGCAGGGATGACAGAAATTTTGCTGCGCTTTAACCCTGATGAAGCGGGGATTGAGGAAACGTTTGTGAATAATAACTCGGCGAGTTCGCTTAAACTTGGTGCGGCGCGTGGCGTGGTGATGGTGGTGCCGGCTCGGGCTGGTTTGGTTGTTGGTGAATATCCTGCGAATCTTGTAAAGAAATCTGTTGTCGGTGCGGGGAAAGCAGGCAAAGATCAAGTCATGATGATGATAAAAACTTTATTACCCGCCAGTGGTGATGCCAATGGTAATATAAGCGAAGATGAAGCCGATGCCCTCGCGGTGGCGATATGTCATGCACATCATTCAATGAGCAATACCCTGATGGGTGGAAAAATGATAGGAGCGGCGAGATGATAAACAGTCAACAAAAAGTTGTCATTTCGAACGAATGTGAGAAATCTTTTCTTGTTTTATATAAAGAAGATTCCTCGTCGCAGCAAAGCTGCTCTGTCGGAATGACGATGGAGGAAAGAGTATGATCTCAAAACTCTCAGGCATATTGGACAGTGTCCATGATGGTTTTCTTATCCTTGATGTACAAGGTGTAGGTTATCAAGTTTATGCATCCTCATCGACCTTGGCGCAATGCACAGGGACGGGTGAACCACTTTCCTTGTTGATAGATACACACGTAAAGGAAGATTATATCAAACTTTTTGGTTTTCGCGGTGAAGCAGAACAAGAATGGTTTCGTCTTCTGACCAGTGTGCAGGGTGTTGGCGCAAAAGCGGCGATGGCTATTCTCACCGTGTGTCCGCCAGACCAGATTGCGTTTGCGATTGCGGCGGGGGATAAGCCTGCTATTCAGCGTGCGGATGGAGTCGGGCCGAAGCTGGCGGCGCGTATTTTGACGGAATTGAAAGATAAAGCAGGCAAGATTGACTTAAAAATTAATGGGCAAGCTAAACCGAAAGGTGTCGCGGTTGTCGCGCCTGCTAATGAAAGTGCAGGCGGTGTGGAGCAAGACGCCGTATCTGCGCTCATCAATTTGGGTTATCAACGCACCGATGCTTATGCGGCGGTGATGAATGTAAAAGCTAAAGCGGAGAATGATAATGATTTTGATTTATCTGAAATGATTAGGCTGTCCTTGCAGGAGTTGGTGTTATGATTCCAAAAATGCCGTCATACCGCGACTTGATCGCGGTATCTTGTGAGCTAAAGACAGTTCCCGTGGTCAAGCCACGGGATGACGTGATAGGGTGGAGGTATGAATAACCCTGTTTTACAACCCGAGCAACATGAAGCCGAAGAATTCGAAGAAAATCCCTTACGCCCTTTAAATCTTGATGAATTTATAGGGCAACCTGCTTTGCGTGAAAATTTAAAAGTATTTATTGAGGCGGCAAAATCTCGCGGTGATGCGATGGATCACGTCTTGTTGTTTGGCCCACCGGGTTTGGGGAAGACGACACTGGCGCAAATTATTGCCAAAGAAATGGGCGTTGGCTTTCGCGCAACGTCGGGGCCAGTGATTAGTAAAGCGGGGGATTTGGCGGCTATCCTCACCAACTTACAACCGCACGATGTTTTATTTATTGATGAAATTCACCGCCTGAATAGTAACGTGGAAGAAATTCTCTATCCTGCCATGGAGGACCGAAAGCTTGATCTGATTATTGGTGAAGGCCCTGCGGCGCGTTCAGTGCAAATTGAGCTTCCTCCGTTTACATTGATTGGTGCAACAACGCGCTCTGGCTTGCTGACTAACCCGTTACGGGATCGTTTTGGTATTCCTTTACGTCTTGAATTTTATACACATGAGGAGCTTGGTAAAATTGTCGAACGCTCTGGGCGTATTTTGGATATGAATATGACCGAAGATGGAGCGCAGGAAATCGCGCGCCGTTCGCGTGGTACGCCGAGAATTGCAGGGCGGTTGACGCGGCGTGTGCGTGATTTTGCACAAGTGGGCAAGTCTGATGTCGTTGATGCGAAGATTGCTGACCTTGCCATGAAACGTATGGATGTGGACGCGCAAGGGTTGGATACGATGGATCATCGTTACATGAAGTGCATCATTGAAAATTATGGCGGTGGCCCTGTTGGGGTGGAAACCATCGCCGCAGTGTTGTCTGAACAACGCGATGTGGTTGAAGATGTGATTGAACCTTATTTGGTTCAGCAAGGTTTTATTCAACGCACGCCACGCGGACGATGCATGAGTGAAAAGGGGTATAAATATCTCGGCCTCAAACCAAAGAAGATCGATCAAACTGGCTTGTTTGAAGAATGAATTATGATGTTTTTGTCCAAGCGATAGGGCTTGTCGCCAGCGTGTTTGGTATTTTATCTTTTTTTCAAAAATCAGATAAATTTTTTAGAGTTTATTTACTGGTAGCGGCATCTACTTTTTTTATACATTTTTTATTGCTTGGCGCATTTTCAGGAGCGGCAGTTGCTGGGATTAATGCAACGCGAACTGTTTTGTCGATGAAATTCCATCGTTCCGACAAAATTTTAATTTTTGCTCTTCTTCTTTATGTTCTAGCTATAATTTTTACTTACGAAGATCCATCTGATTTATTGCCAATTTTTTCTGGTGCTGTGGCGACGATTGGTTTGTTTAAATTTTCAGGTATAAAACTTCGTATGGCATTTCTGTTTACTGAAACAGCATGGATCACTTATGCTCTTGTCGTCAAATCAGTCGGTGGTATTATTGCAAGCAGTTTTGCTTTAAGTGCCAATTTGTACACGATTTATAAATTGGTTAGGGATAATAAGAATGAGTGATTGGCTTTCTTTTGAACAAATATTGGGGTATGTGGCGAGTGCAATTTTACTTTCAGGTTATGCGATTAAATCAGATGTAAAAACAAAAACGGTTTTGATTTTTTCATCTGTGATTTTTGTGATTCATTTTTTCTTATTAGGGGCTTTTACGGCTTCTGCGGTATGCGCGGTGAATGCGATGCGAAATGCATCATCCATATTTTGGCATAAATCAAGATCAGTTTTTCTGGTTTTTGTAATGTTGTATATCTGTGGGGCTTATTTAACGTATGATCGACTTGTTGATATTCTACCAACTATGGCGGCTATTATTACGTGTTTAGGTATGTTTTTGTTAGGTGGGATTAAGTTTAGAGTTTTAGTTATAGTTGCGACAGTACTTTGGATTGTTCACAATGTCGTTGTGGGCTCTATTGGGGGCACAATTAATGCAGTTGTTCTTTTCTTTATAGGGGTAGTCACGGTTTGGCGGCTTTATAAAGATGATAAGTGATATTGTCACCCAAGCGATAGGGCTTATTGGCAGTGTCTTTATTATTTGCGCATGCTTATGTAAGTCAGATAGTAAGTTGAAAGCTTTGCTTGCCATAGGAGCTTTAATTTTTGTTGTCCATTTTTTACTTTTGGGTGCGTACGGTGGTGCCGCGATCAAGTTTGTAAATGCTTGTCGGAATGGATTATCAATTTGGTTTAGCAATTCTAACTTTATATTTTATGGTTTATCTATTTCTTATATAATTTTGGGATATATTGCCTATAAAGAACCGCAAGATATTCTTCCCATTTTCTCTGGTTTAATTGGAACTTATTCAGTTTTTAAATTATCGGGAATTAAGATGCGTTGCATCATTTCAATAGGAACCATATGTTGGCTTATTCACAATATTATCTATTTTTCAATTGGTGGTATTATCATGGAGTTGTTTGTTTTAGTATCATTATTAAAGACATCATGGGCGATAAAAAATGAACAAAATACATAAATCAGAGTTTCGCGTTTATTACGAGGATACCGATGCGGGTGGTATTATGTATCACGGTAATTACATAAATTTTTGTGAGCGGGCGCGTTCAGATATGCTGCGTGACTTTGGCTTGCCAGCCTCGGAAATCACAAAAGAGCTTGATGTTGTTTTTGTCGTGCGGCATTTGGAGGCGGCATATTTGTCGATGGTACGCCTTGATGACTTGTTAACGGTGGAAACAACGCTTAAAACCATAAAAAACAGTTCATTTATTATGAAACAATCTATCAAATGTCAAAATATAGCCGTATTTTCGATGGATGTTACATTGGTTTGTGTTGATATAAATGGTAAGCCTGTGCGTACGCCGCAAAAATTGCGTGATAAGTTTAAAGATTATTTAGAAGGGTAATTAGAGATGGACGAAATACCAAATAAAGCCGTTGATGCTATTGATTTAGGAGGAAGTGCAGGGCATGACTTGAGCATGATTGGCTTGTTTTTACAAGCGGACATCGTGGTAAAAATTGTGATGTTGATGTTGGTTGTGTCTTCTGTTTGGTGTTGGGTTATTATTTTTGAAAAAAAAGCGATGCTGGGTAAATTGATGCGCCGTGCCAAAAAGTTTGAAGATGCTTTTTGGTCAGGTGAACCCCTTGATAAATTATATAGTCGTATTAAGAAAAGTCCACGTGACCCTTTGTTAAAAACATTTTCTGCAGGTATGGAAGAATGGCAGAATACAGTTTCAGGTGGTATTCCTGCACGTGAAGAGTTGCAAGCCAGTTTGCGTCAGCGTGTCGAACGCGCGATGAACGTCACCATTAATCGTGAGATGAACCGCCTTGAGCGCGGCATGACTTTCTTGGCGACGGTGGGGTCGACGGCGCCGTTTATCGGTTTGTTTGGAACGGTCTGGGGGATTATCAATAGTTTCAAAGCGATTGCACAGACCAATAATACGTCTTTGGCGGTTGTTGCACCCGGAATGGCAGAGGCTTTGTTTGCCACGGCACTTGGTTTGGTCGCTGCGATTCCTGCGGTTGTTGCCTATAATGGTTACAGCAATCGTTTGGGGCGTTACGCAGGGCGGCTTGATGCGTTTGTGACGGAGTTCACGGCGATTTTATCTCGTCATTTAGAAAACCAAGATAACTCACCACCATCAAAGAGAAAGATCGCGTAATATGGGCGCTCAATTAAATGGCGGTGGACGTAATACGGGGCGGGGCGGTTATCGCCCTATGGCTGAAATTAATGTGACACCTTTCGTGGATATTATGTTGGTTTTGCTGATTGTGTTTATGGTGACGGCACCCTTATTAACGGCTGGTGTGCCGATTGATTTACCCGATAGTAATGCGCAAGCCATCAGTGAAGAAGATAACAAGCCTATTATCATCCATCTTGATAAAGAAGGGCAGATATCGTTGGGTGAAACCGAAGTGAAACCTGCGCGCTTAATTGCTTTGTTAAGCTCCATGACGGGGAGCAACCCTGATGCGCGTGTTTATATTAAAGCAGATCGTAACTTGGATTATGGTAAGGTTATGAAGGTTCTGGGTGATATTAACGGAGCGGGCTTTCGCAAAGTGGCGTTGATTTCTAACAGTTCCACAAAAAGGCCATAAAAATTTCTTAGATTCACACCATGGTGGCTATATTTTCACAAGATAGATTCGAAATGACGTCAGAGCTTAAAAAAGCTTTGATGGTGTCTATCGTTTTTCATGTTGGTATTGTGCTGTTTGGTATTGTTGGCTTGCCCTATATTTCAAAACCGCCGCGCATACCACAACCGATTGCGGTTGAAATTGTTGATATTAGTGAAATTACGACAACGAACAAAAAACCAAATAAAAGTCCGTTGAAAAAGGCCGAAGATAAGCCTGCACCGAAGGTTGAAAAACAGATTAAAGCGCCGCCGAAGGTTGAAGCCACCGCGCCACCAAAGTTAAAACCGATTGAAAAACCTGTCGAGGAAAAACCACCAGAGGTGAAACCAAAACCGAAACCAAAAGTACCACCACCGACGGAGGTTTTGAAAAAAGAAAAACCACCAGAAAAAAAAGAAGAGGTTAAAACGGAAGAACCTGTTGTTGACCAAGAGGAAGAGTTTTTATCTGTTTTAAAAAACCTTCAAGATACGGAAACTCCAAGCGAAGAAGATAGTGATGCGATAGAGCCTGCGCCGCAGGAGAAATCTCCCTTGACACGGTTTAGTGAGCGACTATCGGCGAGTGAGGTTGACGCGATTGCGGCGGCATTGAATAATCAGTTTAGAAGCTGTTGGAATTTAATGGCAGGCGCGCGTAACGCCGAAGATATAGTGGTGAAAATTAATTTGGTTGTGCGTCCTGATCGCTCCGTACAAAGCGCGCGTATCGTTGAACAATGGCGTTATAATCAAGATAGCTTTTACCGTGCGGCGGCAGATGAGGCAATGCGGGCGATTCGCCACCCAAATTGTGAAGTTTTGGATTTACCTGCCGATAAGTATGACCTTTGGAAAGACTTAACTTTCAATTTTAACCCATCTCAACAATTATAGAGATAAGATTCATAAGGAATGAAAAATGAGATATATAGTTTTAGCTTTGTTTGTTTTAGTTGCGGTTATCCAACCTGCAAAAGCACAATTAGAAGTCGATATTACAAGCGGTAAAGTCGAGGCCTTACCTATCGCGGTGAGTAAATTTCACCCTGAAAATCCCGCTTATGCTAATTTTGCCCGCGATATGCCCGCCATCATTGCGCGTAACTTACAAAGCTCTGGCTTGTTTAATCCATTAAATCCACAAGGCTTTATTCAATCGCCAGAATCAATTGCGGCAGAAAATCCGCGTTTTGGTGAATGGCGCGCAATTAATGCGCAGGCATTGGTTTCTGGTTCTGTAACGAAAGCCGAAGATGGTCGCACACGGGTGGAATTTCGCTTGTGGGATGTGTTCTCTCAGCAACAACTAACGGGCATGGCCTATATGACGAACGAGCAAAATTGGCGTCGTATCGCGCATATTATTTCTGATGAGATTTACAAACGCATCACGGGTGAAGATGGTTATTTTGACACGCGTATTGTTTATATCTCTGAATCTGGTTCTGCGTTAAAGCGGACAAAACGTTTGGCGATTATGGATCAAGATGGAAAGAACCACCGTTATTTAACCCCGCCAGGTGATTTGGTTTTGACGCCACGCTTTTCACCAACCGCGCAAGAGATAACTTACATGTCCTATAAAGGCGGCCGTCCGCGTGTTTATCTTTATAATATTGATACAGGGCGTCAGGAAGTGTTGGGTAATTTCCCTGGTATGACCTTTGCGCCGCGCTTTTCACCCAGTGGTAACAGCGTCGTGATGAGTTTGGCCAAGAACGGTAACACGGATGTTTATGAACTAGATTTGCGCAATAGACAATCGAAACAGCTGACAACGCATAGCGGTATTGATACTGCGCCATCTTATGCCCCCAGTGGAAAGCAGATTGTTTTTGAATCTGACCGTGGTGGTTCGCAACAGCTTTATGTGATGAATGCCAATGGTAGTAACACGCAGCGCATTACCTTTGGTAAAGGAAATTACGGTAACCCTGTTTGGTCACCGCGTGGTGATTTGATTGCCTTTACGAAAATTTTAAAAGGGCAATTTTATATTGGGGTTATTCGCCCCGATGGTTCTGGTGAACGTTTGATTACGCAAGCTTATCACGTTGAAGGGCCAAGCTGGTCACCCAATGGTCGTGTGTTGACCTATTTTAAAGAGGTACGTACCCGTGGCGGTAAAGGACGTAGCGCCAAGGTCTATACCATTGATTTAACAGGATATAATGAACGTGTCTTGCCAACACCTGCTGGTGCATCTGACCCCGCATGGAGTCCGGTCAATCCTTAGACATAAAAAATTTAATAATTCCTTGACAGATTAAAAATTTCACGCTTCTATATTCCGTAATAAAAATAGAAGGTGTGTGTTATGGGTGTTCAAGCTACTGTTACAAATCATTTAAGTGATCAACCAAGAAGTAGGCAGTTAGTAGATGTTAGTCATCTTGTTTCTGTTGTTCCCGTTATTCGGGATTGGAGCCAATCTAATTTTGGAAATGTTGTTCCGCTAAACCATAGAATTTTAAAAGAAAGATTTTATAGCCAAATTCCTCTTTTTAACATTCAAGGTGGATTACAAATGTCTGCCGTTGAAACTTCTAGTGGCGCACAGCCGCAAATTGAGGTGATGAAGCATGCTGCTAATCCACTTAAAAACATGCGTGATATTGATGTAACATTAGATTCAGGCATACCTGTTCGTCTTTTGATCCGTGGTCCTTTTGCCGTTGGAACAAAACCAAATAGTTATGATGATCTAAAATTTCAGTTGAAGCGGATGATAGAAGCCTCTGGAGGGCAAAGTGGGCGTGAAGTTATTCTTAAACTTTTCGAAGCACAAAACGATCCAAAGGAACATGTAGATTCTCTTAGAGCAATCGAAGAGCTTCGTAATGAAGGCTATAACGTTAGCCTTGAGTTGGCTGAATGTTATACTGCAAATAAAGTTTATAGCCTTGATTATTATGGAGAGACTGCAAAATCATTAATTTCTACTGCGCTTGAATATGCGCCAACGGCTTTAAATGCTGTTGGCTTAAAAGACATGATTGGTGGTATGAAGGGAAAAGGTTCAGCAGAAGCGGATTGGGATAATGCTGGCGATCTTGTAAATTGCTTTCTTAAAGAAATTGAATCTGCTTTACCAGAAGATAAAGCTAAAGAAAAGAACCTGACAATTGCAATTCACTGTCATGATACGGGTTTTTCAACAGAGGCAAATGTTGAAGCAGCCATTGCTGCAGTTGAAAGAGGTTATAAAATCCGTCTTGATACAATCCCTGATGGACAGGGTTTTTCTAGTATTCAAGCCGTTGCAGAAGAATTAAAAAAACGCGGTTATGATTGTGGTTTGACAAACGATCAGATGGAATCATTGAATGAAATGGCTGCAGCACAGAATGAATTAACAGAAAAATATCAGGTTGCTAAAATTGACGATAATCTTGTGTCGCCAGATGACGCAAGGGAAATGAACATGCCAGGTGGTGCAAAACCTAGTTTTGTACTTGGTGTGATTAACCCCTTAGTTTCTTTGTTTAAAGAAGCAGCTAATACTGTATTTAACAGTGCAAAAGAAAAATATATTAGTTTGTGGGAAAGACTTGGTTTTCCTCATGCTGTAACTCCAGGTGCTAATAATTTGGGTGCTTTAACATGTATTACATTAGCAAATGAGCATAAAGGAGATGAAGAATTTTCTGATTTACCTTTTGATCAAATTAATTATTGGCGTGGTCAAATGCCATCTGATGTTGCCCCAGATGTTTTAAATGAAATTTGTAAACAACATCTAAAAAAAGAATTACCAAACATTTTAGCAGGAGATAATTTTAAAGGGCTGAGAGATAAAATTATTGCTAATCCAACAAATAAAGAAAACGCACAAAAATTGATTGATGAATCTAACGTTGAGCTATCTGCAGAGGTTGTTGAGAGTATTATTGATGCAGTGGGCGTAAGAACGAAATCTCTTTCCCATGGTTTGCCAGTACTACAAGATACTTTACGCAATAAAGTAGAAGAAGAACTGTTTAAGAAAAATGGTATTGTTGCCAATGAAGATGATGTCTTGGATTATACTTGGATGGCATTAAATAGAGGGAGTGGTGATAATATTCATCCCGATGTTATTAAAGTTTTTGAGGTTGAACATAGTGTAAAAAATCACCATGTTCCAAATCCAGAAGGTAAAAATGCCGAACAATGGGCGTTAGATCAAGCAGGTAAAACGAAAGAAGAGCTTGCAGCAGAAGTCCTTGAGGCAAGGATGAAAGAGTTAACTGATAACGCGCATTTAGCAATGCAGACTTTAGGTGGTGGAACAGAGTATGTTGCTAATGAAGTTATGGAGAATCTTGTTTTATAAGTGGTTTAAACCTTTCAATCAACACTTCATAGGTTTTTCTCTTAAAGGGTACAATAAGATCAAGCGTTTTATTGAGTTCGACCCATTGCCACTGCGAAAATTCAGGATGTTCATCGGCATCTAAAATAATGTCACTATCAGAGCCATTAAAACGCATAGCGATCCATGTTTGCTCTTGCCCTGTATAGGGTGTGTCCCATGTTTTGTGTAGGCGTTCTAAAATATCGGCAGGGATGTCGTATTTAATTGTGTCTTCAAGGATGTGTACAATTTCGGCGTTGTCTGTACCAATTTCTTCTTTAAGTTCACGGTAAGCCGCCGTTTGTAAATCTTCATCAGGATCAATGCCGCCTTGGGGCATTTGCCATGCGCCGGGGGTGTCTATGCGTTCCCCAACAAAAACTTTGCCATCTTTATTAAAAAGCGCGATGCCAACGCAAGGGCGATAAAGGGAAGCGGTCATGGTTCGTTTTTATCCGTTATTGAGCTGCGCTGAAGCTGGTGCGAGTTCAAATTGTTTTGCCGCGTTTGAATTTAAAAACTTTTGTATTGTTTTTAAGCTGGCGGGGTAGGGACGTAGCATAAGAATAGTGTTTTTCTTTCTAGCGCCATTTTCGGCAAGTTGATTTATTTTTTCTCGAAAGGCCGCCGATGATAAATTATCATCCAACCATAAATCATTTTGCGTGTAGGGATAATCGTTTGAATCGGCAAGACTGTAGACAAAACTATTAGCGCGTGTGCCACTGTCAATAAAAGCTAAGCCGCGTTCAAATATATTCTTGATGGCGGCATTGACGTTGGTGTCTTCTTTTTTAAAAGCATTTTCAGGATTGCTGATGACGCCGACATATTCGGTTGTGCTGCTTAATGTACGGTAAAGGCGATCTTGGTTTTTTTCCGTACTGGTGTTGACCAATAATGTTGACGGCCCCGGATCATTTAACGGATAATTTTTTGTTTCTAAAGGTAGCGTTAACCAAACTTCATGGTCTTTTTTACGGGCGAGCAATGTTGATTTTTTAAGGTTATTGGCGTAGGGAGAAAAAGAAAAGCTTACTTCTTTGGGGAAGTTTTCAATGATGCTTTCGGTCTTTTGTGGAGATAATCCCATCTGTGTAATGATGATAGAGAGCATTGGTTTATTTGTTTTACGAACGAAAGATGTGCGGTAAGCCTTGTGCGGGTAAAGGCGTTTTTCTTTGTCGATTTGTGGTAAATTACCGTAAGGCGTTGTCTGTATTAATCTCCCTAAATCGCTATCTTTATTCGACGTTTCTACAGGTGTTAACGTATTTTTCGTTGTGCTTTTAGGTGTTGCATTATCTTTGATAGTGGTGTTTCGTGTGACATCAGGAAGTTTTATTGTTGTTGCTTGGCTGGCATAGTTGTTAGGAGTAGCACTTGTTTTGACAATCGTTGTTTTTGAGGGAAGCTTATTTTCTAGTTTTTCTAATGTTGCATCGGCGCGTGTGCTTGCCCAAATAATTAACGCGGCAAATAATGTTGAAAACATAAACAAGCCAAGAAAGAAAAAACGGAAAGAAAGGGGACATAGTGAGATAAAGGACGCTGGGGAC
>CAZYHI010000030.1:0-19726 GCA_964647515.1 uncultured Micavibrio sp.
AAACCGTATGTTAGACACAGCGGCCAAAATGCATGAAGTCGGTTATGCCGCAAAATCAAAAGCAGCTTAAGAAAAGGAAAAAACAATGAACCAAGAACAACTCGACAAAGTATCAAACGCAAATGGCTTTATTGCCGCACTGGATCAATCTGGTGGCTCAACACCCAAAGCTCTAGCCGCCTATGGTGTGAGTGAAGACGAATATAATGGCGAAGACGAGATGTATGCCAAGGTTCATGAAATGCGGACACGCATCATCACCGCCCCTGCGTTTAATGGCGAAAAAATTCTTGGGGCTATCCTGTTTGAAAAAACAATGGACAACCAAGTGGAAGGCATGCCAACCGCGCAATATCTTTGGGAAAAGTTAAACGTTGTGCCGTTCCTAAAAGTCGATAAAGGCTTAGCCGACGAGCAAAATGGCGTTCAACTTATGAAACCAATGCCCGAGTTAGATGACCTTCTTAAACGTGCCGTTGCCGCAGGTATCTTTGGTACAAAAATGCGCTCGGTCATTAACGCCGCCAATGCGGACGGCATTGCCGCCATCATCGACCAACAGTTTGAAGTGGGTAAGCAAATTCTTTCCCATGGTCTTGTGCCAATTATTGAACCAGAAATTTCTATCGGCAACAGTGATAAAGCCGAATGTGAAGCCATCATGAAGACTGAGATTTTAAGAAATCTTGATGCGCTGAATGACGATCAAAAAGTGATGTTAAAACTGACATTACCAGAAGAAAGTGAATTCTTTAAAGAGCTTATCGCGCATAAAAACATCATCCGTGTTGTTGCGCTCTCTGGTGGTTACGATATTACGGAGGCTTGCAATCGTTTATCAAATAATACAGCTATGATCGCTAGCTTTTCGCGCGCTTTATCGAATGACCTTCGCGCCTCACAAAGCGACGAAGAATTTAACGCAGAGCTCAGCAAAGCGATTGATAAAATCCATGATGCTTCTGTTGCTTGTTCAAATAGTTGTCAGGCAGCATAACAAGGCGCTTATCATACGATGCTAAAATTTTTAAGATCAAAACGTGTTTTACTCATCGCGGCACTGGCCACTATTTTAGGGTGGGCAGGAATTAATGTTTCCGAAAAAGATATCGGCAATGTCGTCAATCTCGCCCTTCAAGAAGGTGAGAAACAACCTGAAGAAATAGAGGCGCAAAAAAGGCGAGAGATTCAACAGCAAGGCCAGCAATCGGAACAACAGAACACACCCCCGACCAGCAACAATGCAGGGGGGATATCTGGTGACTTTAACAAAGCGTCACGTATTTCACCGCAACGTCGCGAACATATCTTACATGGTGATGCCACAGGTGGCGGTCATATGCATGGCGCGAACAAACCATGTAAATCAGAATTCCCTGAGCATTGGAACGAAGATACAATCATCAAAGAGGTTGAGCTTATCGCCGCGAATGACAACCTTGCATGGCAACAACAACGCAACGGCTATTACGTGACAGAACAAAAAGTGGGAACGGTGAAAGTTCGTGTTGTTAAAGGGCGCAATGGTAAAGACGTCATCACCGCCTACCCCACCAATGTAAAACGCAACCCCTGCCCCAGACACGCGAATGATAATTAGATAGACGTTTTTTATCTCCTATATCGTCATTTTTCAGGGTAAGTTCTAGGGAATTGGTTTTTATCATTACCCTGTGGGGCATCTACTGAATTAGGCTTGATACCACAAGCGGTAAGAGGCAAACTCAACCCAATAAGAACAACAAAAATATTAAATGCGTTTTTTATCATATCTTTAAAAAATCACGCGTGACAAAGATAAGCAAGGGGTTAAATCGGTATTTTAATGAATAAACAGCGTTTTTTTAGGATATTGTCATTTTTAGGCATGATCTTCGTTATTTTTGCCGTTATTGGCTATAGCTACACCGTTCAAAACCGTGGCGAAGAAATCGAAGGCACAATAGAAGTCCCCAAGAACTTCTCACGCTATTTCTCAAATGTGGTCACAAAACAGCGATATACCCCCATGGCACCCGCGACCTTCATGTCGCCAGAGATGCGCCGCGTCAATTGGGAGGTTTTTGATGGCAGTTATTTACTGGTTAATTTTTGGGCAACATGGTGCGCCCCTTGCGTGTTAGAGCTACCCTCACTCGGCAAACTTAAGAAGAAATTTGAAGGACGAGGACTGAACGTCATCGCCATTTCCCTTGATACCGCACGTAACCAAAGCGACATTAAAGAATTTCTAAAAAACCGCGCCATTGGTGAATTTGCCGCCTATTTGGATGATGTTGGCGAAGTGAAAAAAAGCACTTTTATGCGCGGCATACCCACGTCTTACCTATTGAGCCCCAAAGGCGAAGTCCTCTATATATTTGAAGGTGACGCCAATTGGAACGCCTCTTCTTCTATCGGTTTCTTCGAAAACTTAATTAATTCTGATTCTTGAGCATTTTTTTAACCCAATGTAAGTATTTCAAGGCATAATAGAACCATGACAACGCAACAAACGCTTCATGACCTCAAACAACAAGCCATCTTAACCCAAGATCAATTAAATGCTTTGATTGAATTACACGCGCGTTTTTTATGCGGGCGCTTGGGCGGTCGACGCGCGATCTTACAAAACATGAATATCTCTGGGCTTTCTTTGGCAAAAAAAGACATGCGCCAGCTTGATTTCAGTGGTTGTTCTATGATGAATATGGATTTAAGCGGCACGAACTTTCGTGAAGCGCGCCTTTATGCTTGCGATTTAACAGGCTCTGACTTATCCAACGTTAATTTCTTACGTGCTGATCTTCGTGGATCACGCATTGAATTTGCCAATCTAAAAGATGCTAATTTTGATAAGGCCGACTTACGCGTTGGCGGTATCGTCCGCGAAGGCGGCAGTTATGATGCCGCCAAAGGTGTGAATTTTCGTGGTGCAAACTTATCTGGGGCAAAGCTGACAGGTTCACTGGCGGGTAAGGCTGACTTCGCCGATGCCATTATGACAGGCATCAATATTATGGGCGCAGACTTTGATGGCGCCAGCTTAGAAGGTGCTGATTTATCAGGCGCAAAAGTTGTTGGCGCTAACTTGGTCGGCGCGAAACTGACCGCGACAATTTTAACTGGCGTTGATTTAACAGGTATGACGCAAAATGATGCTGATTTTGCCGAAGCCATCACCGATAAAAACATTGGCCTGTCGGTCACTGAAACAGATATCCCACTTGTTAGTATGATTGAAAACCATCGCAACTGGGTCGAAAGCTCTGGTCAGCAAGGTAAACAACTGGACTTAACGGGCTTAGACATGCGGCCACTTGGCGAATTAAAAATGGAAAAACTCACCGCGATTAAGGGCGGTGGCGCACGTTTTTTTGGCATGAACATGTATAAGGTGGAAATGCAAAGCTCTAACTTAGATAATTGTGATTTCCGTAGCTGTGATATGGAAGGCGCAGATTTTCGCGGTTCTTCCTTTCGTAATGCCCGCATGAACCACGCTAATTTAAAAGATGCCGACTTCACACCCCTTGTGTTTGGAAGTGCTTTGGCTTCTAAAAAATTCAACCCTTCCGATTTTTCGAATGCCTCCTTATCTTATGCTGATTTTACAGGGGCAAAGTTAAAATCTGCAAGCTTCAAAGACACTGATTTAACCTTCGCCAATTTTACCAATGCCGATTTACGCGAAACGGACTTCACGGGCGCAAAAATAGATAATGTTATTTTTGATGAGGCACAAATGGATGGCGTCACGATGAAACCCGACGGCCCTATCTTTAAGATGAAATTAAGCGACGAAGAGAAACCTTAAAGGCATACAAAGTGCTTATAACACTGACGGCAATAACGTCAGATTCACAGCCCCTGTATCACGCGGTAACGCAGGGTAATCAGACTTAAAAGTAAATGAATCGCCAGGTTCTAAAACATCCAATGGGGGCTCAATCTCCCAACTATCACCATCTTCTCCGTTGGTATTACGAAGACGGGCAATCAGCTTTGGCACGGCTTGCGCCTCATTGGTTAAATTAATAACACGCCCTTGCAATAACAGATAATCGCGACCATCAACATCTTCTTCGACATTGGCGGACAGGCTTTCCATGATTAGATTTTCTCCTTTAAAATGAACAGGCAAGCCTGCCAGCTCGTAAATCGCAGCAGCAGGCGACCAAAGCGTTACAATTTTCTGCTTTAACACAAAGCCCGTTACAACAAGCATTGAAAAAACCACCAAAGCGGCCAGCATACCTGTTAATTTTGCCTGAAAAGATATCGGGGTTTTATTGCGCCCCAACGCAGGTATCACTTTATCTTGCTCGGTTGGCTTTACACCTTCTGGTATGTTTTCTGTAAAATCTTCTTCTAGAGTATCCGCATTATCGGCACCTCCCTCGTCTAAAGCCGCGCCAGCATCTATATCTGAAGAATCCGCATCTCCTTCACCGTCCATATCATGCAAAAAGGACAAGTCATCGGTAATGTCGTTGTTAGGAGTATCTTCCCCTAAATTCGCCTCCACCACGTCTTGGGGCATATCCTCAACAACATCTTCGGGAATAACCGCGTCAACTTGCGTGGCGTCATCTTGTGCACCCACGTTTTGATCACTACCACTGGCAAACCATTGATGCTTACACTTGGCACAGCGGACATCCCGCCCCCCATCATCAAAAGCCGTATCAGGAAGTGTGTATTGCGCGGAGCAGTTAGGACAATTTAGAATCATAAAAAGACGCCCATAAAATTTAAAAAACCCTATCTTTTACTTATAGTCGTTTGGCTTTGTTGTGTGACAAGGCACGAGCGATAACATGTAGTTTCCTACCTGTAGAGCAAAGTAACAATGTCACAAAGTAAATGCAAATGACTATACCTTGTCTTTTAAGTATAAAGTCTATAAATTTTAAGCGCAACATAGGCTTTGGAGTCACCCCATGGAATTTAAAGAGCAATCTAAAAAGAGAATTAAGAAGCAATTTAAAGAGCAACTCGCCTTAACCGTTATGGCAATATTTTTTATTACCCTCCCCGCTCAAGCTCAATGTAATACGCAAGATAAGTTATGCCTTATGGATGAAATTCTCGAAACATCTGCTGTCATAAACAACCCCGCATGGCGTGATAAAGCATTACGAGAGCTGGCCAAATCATACACCTATGAAGGGCAAGAAAACAAAGCCATCACCTTGATAGAAAAAATTGAAAAGCCCGATACAAAAGCCCTCACCATTCGCGGCATTGGCTTTGCCGCCGCTGATGCAAAGTGGCCAAACGCGCAACGTTACCAAAGCTTGTTTAAAATTTTAACCACTGAGGCCAACAAAATTACGCATCCACCATCACAAGCCATCGCCTTTACTTACATCGCGATGGCACAGGCCTTTGCCCATGATGATATCGGCGCCATGGCAACCGCGAAAGCCATGCAAAACGAAGCTTTACGCAATAAAGCCTATGGAGAGAGTGCCGAAATACAGGCCGAGCGTGGCGACCTTGATGCCGCCTTGCAAAGCATTGCCGCAATCAACAGCCTTTCTTTTCGCAACAAAGCCTATGGCAATATTGCTGGCATCTTCACCAAGCAAGGTAAGATTGAACACGCCTATGCTGCGGCACAAAAAATTGATAATGCCTATGCCCGTACGCAGGCTTTACAAAAAATTGTAAATTTCGACAACGCTGAAGAAACACTTCCAGAATAAAAAGCGAATACATATAAATGATTAAATTTGAGCATGTGGGGTTAAGGTATGGCGTTGGGCCCGAAGTTTTAACGGAAGTTAATTTCAACCTAAACCCGGGCAGCTTTCACTTTCTTTCTGGTCCCAGTGGTGCGGGTAAAACATCGCTTATGTCCCTGCTCTATTTAGGGCAAAAACCGACACGCGGCCTTATGACTATGTTTGGTCAAAATGTTGGTCAATTAAACCGTAAAGAACTGAAACTATTACGCCAGCGTATCGGTGTTGTCTTTCAAGATTTCCGCCTGCTCAGCCATATGTCGGCCTTTGACAATATCGCGCTTCCTTTACGTATTAACGGGCAATCTGAAAAAGAGATTAAGAAAAACGTCGAAGAACTGATGGAATGGGTTGGCCTTGGCGATCACCAGCACATGCTACCCGACACCATGTCAGGGGGACAACAACAGCGCATCGCCGTGGCACGTGCGGTTATTGCCCGCCCTCAGCTTCTTCTGGCGGATGAACCAACAGGAAATTTGGATGATGAAATTGGCTTACGCCTCATGAATTTATTTGACCAATTAAACCGTATGGGAACAACCGTGGTCATTGCCTCACATAACACGGCTTTAATAGAAAAATTCGGACAACATAGCCGCTTAATTTTAGATAACGGGCAAGCACGCCTTGAAAAAACACAAAAAACATTAAAGCAAAAAATTGGAAAAATGTTCTAAATGCTTAGTTTTAAAAGAAAAGAACGGACTTTAGGTGTTGCGCGGCAAAAGCGTAAATATGACCTCCCTCTCAATAAAGGGGTCGGACGGCATTTCTTAAAACTCCTCATCGCCTTAATGAGCATCTTGGCAATATTTGCCTTATCAGCCTCCTTTGCCCTATCTGAAATGACACAACGCTGGGAATCTGGCCTAGAGAACAAGGCCACCATCGAAGTCCCTGCTGAAGATAGATTTGGCAATATTCTCACCAATGATGACATCGAAAAAACCTCAAACGAGCTGCTATCATTTTTAAAAGGCCACCCGCATATTGAAAAAGTCGAAATCATGGCACAAAGTGAGATCAAAGAGCTTGTCTCACCATGGCTGGGCGATAACATAACCTTTGAAAATGTCCCTCTGCCGGGCATCATATCCGTTAATTTCAAACCAAAAAGTGATGTGAACTTCGTCACCTTAGAAAAACGCCTTAAAAACTATGGGGAGCATATCCGCCTTGATACTCATGCTTCATGGTTGGCCAATTTATTAAAATTCACCAATGCGTTAAATTTCGCCGCTATATTTATCTCAACGCTTATCGGGGTGATAACCATCGTCACTGTTGCAGGTGCTATCCAATCGCGCATGTCGATTTATCATGAAGATTTAGAATTGCTTCACCTCATGGGGGCATCAGACAATTACATTTCCAACCAATTACAACGCTACAGCTTCATCACATGCCTACAAGGCTCTGTTATAGGCACAATCGTAGGGTTGCTCCTTTTACTGGCCGTAAAATGGGGGATATCTCACAAACAGATAGATTTGTTACCCAATACCGATTTAAGCCTTATCCAGCTTGGTATTTTACTAGCTTTACCCTTATTTATCGCCCTTTTGGCCATGTTTACAGCACGTCAAACAGTCTTGCGCACTCTATCTAAAATGCACTAAAATCAGCACCACATGATGACAAAATTATTCAAGCTCTTCTCCCTGCCGTTTTTCACTTTATTGATATTGTGGGGATTGGGATTCTTGTGGTTTACAACATCAATTGCCATGACAACACCAGGTGCAGAAAGTAAAGAAACAGAAGCTATTATTGTTTTAACAGGTGGTAACGGGCGTATTAATGAAGGTCTTGGTTTGCTGGCGGAAAAACTAGCACCGAAGCTTTTCATCTCTGGCGTCAACAAAGATGTCACCAACGCTGATATTTTTAAAAGCTGGAAAAAGCCAACCTCATCTAAACCATGCTGTATCACATTAGGGTATAATTCTACAGACACCATCAGTAACGCAACAGAGGTTGAACAATGGGTACAAGACAATAATATAAAATCTTTACGTCTTGTCACCTCCAGCTATCACATGCCACGCGCGATATTAGAGCTGCGCGCCCGCCTACCTGATACAGACATTATTAAACACCCCGTTTTAACCGATGATTTTGAATCTTGGAAAGGACGTTTTTGGACTCTCACTTTTAGTGAATATAACAAAACACTTCTTCGTTGGATGCAAACATTTATAAAGAAAAACTAAAAAAACAATCATGATTTTAATCCGCTCCATATTATTTAACATTGCCTTTTACGCGACAACAACGCTTGTTTGCTTGGCCTTCATTCCGACGTTATTATTACCACGATCTTCCGTTCTTTGGGTCACACGGCTATGGGTTAGTATTGTTCATTTTTTAGAAAGAAACATTGTCGGATTACATTTTGAAATTCGCGGAGCAGAGCATCTACCAAAAAGCGAAAGCTACATCGTCGCAGCAAAGCATCAATCCGCTTATGAAACTCTAAAACTTCACCATTTATTTGGTGATCCGACTATCGTTTTAAAACGGGAGCTATTAAAAATCCCTCTCTTTGGTACATTTTTAAACAAGCTCGACGTCATTGCCATCAACCGTGACAACAAAGAAGAATCTATCACCTCCATTATTGAGGGCGCGAAAAGAATGAGAAATCAAAAACGCCCCATCGTTATCTTCCCACAAGGCACGCGCGTTGGCACAAGTGAAACACCCAAGGATAAACCCTATAAAGGTGGCATCGTGAAAATGTATAAACATGCAGACATGCCCATCATTCCCATGGCTTTAAACAGTGGGCTTTTTTGGGAACGTAACAGCTTTTTCAAAAAACCTGGTAAAGTTATTTTTGAATTTTTACCTGCCATTGAATCTGGTTTACCCGATAAAAAAGTAATGAAAGCTTTAGAAGACAGGCTTGAAAATGCTTCGATAAAATTAATGATGGAGGCAAAAGAAAACACCCCTCACCTTAAAAATACAAAGCTCCCCCCTTTATTATTAACGGATCAATAGTGAAAAAACTCCTCCTCATCCCCTTTGTTTTAGTTACGGTTTATTGCGGTGGTTGGTATTACATTGCCAAAGAACTCAATAACGGTATTCACCAATTTTATGAAACAGATGGGCCACTATTGGGCTATCAGTTCTATGGCGATAAACCAAAACTATCGGGTTTTCCTTTTAAACCTGTCGTGACCTATAAAAAAGGCTTTGCCAAAGACGGGTTAAACTTTGAATTCGACACCATCAAAATCAAAGCTTACCCCCTGCCTACCCAACCACTAAGCGCGAACATCAAAAACTTATCCATTCAAGTCGCAAAATCAAAACGCCGCTATGACATGGATCAATTAAAAACAACCATAATTATTCCTAAATTTATGCCAGAAGATGTAACACGACCCAACATCATCACATGGCAAAAAGATGTCGGACAAATTGACATCACTTACTTGGAGCTTAATAAAGATACAATCACAGCGCAGGCTTCGGGTGCTATCGGTTTAGATGATAATTTACAACCAAGCATCGATATGAATACGCTTTTGAAAGACTATGATAAATTGTTAGAAATTCTTTCTAAAGAAACAAAAGAGATCACACCACTTCAATCCAAAATTGCCCTCACCATTTTTAATGGCATCGGTAAAAAAGATGAAGAATCAGGACGAAAATATGTTGAACTTAGGATAAAAATCAAAGACAGACGCCTCATTATCGGCCCTTTAAAAACAATCAAATTTCCCGCAGTCTCTTGGCCTGAATAACACCAATCAATCATCTGGATAAACGTAATCCGCCTGCCCTGCATCTACGATTTCACGGCGGATATCTCTGGTTTCTTGAAATTGTCGATAAAGATACTCTCCGTCACCCTTTCGGATAGCCTTTTGTAGAGCGGTTAAATCTTCGCTAAAACGTTGCAAAACCTCTAATACAGCACCTTTATTATTCAAAAACACATCACGCCACATGGTCGGGTCAGATGAAGCTATGCGAGTAAAGTCCCTAAAACCAGAAGCCGAAAATTTAATAACTTCTGATTTAATATCATCTTCCAAATCTGTCGCCGTCCCCACAATGGTGTAGGCAATCAAATGTGGCAGATGAGATGTAATCCCCAAAACCAAATCATGATGTGCGGGCTCCATAATCTCAACAATTGAACCAAATGCCTCCCACAACTTTGTGACCTTTTCCAACGCCTGTAATTCAGTATGTGGCAAAGGCGTCAAAACACACCAACGATTGATAAACAGCTCTGCAAAACCATTCTCAGGACCTGAAAACTCCGTTCCTGCGATCGGGTGCGCTGGCACCAAATGAACATAAGAAGGCAAGCGTGGTTGTAATACCTCAATGATGCTTTCTTTAACTGAACCAACATCAGAGACAATACAATCTTTTTGTAAATGCCCCGCTATACGGCTACCGACATGATCCATCGCCCCCACAGGGCAACATAAAATAACAAGGTCGCTGCCCTCAACCCCCAATGAGGGGTCGGTTGTTGCATCATCGGCAAGCCCCATGGCCAGAACCTTGTTACAGACCTCTTGATCTTGGTCAACACAGACAATGGTGTCGGCACATTTATGCTCGATAACGGCACGGGCAACTGATGAACCAATTAATCCAAAGCCAATAATTGTAATTTGTTTAAACATAAAACTGTTTCCTTTTTGTAAACCGTCCTTTTATACAAACAACAAAAGAACGCTCCTCCTTTTTCTACAGGGGAGTATAATTAAAAATAACGATGTATGGTGAAGTAATAAATATATATCCCGCCTATTGGGGATAATAGGCCGTACGGTAAGAAGCGAAGAACGCAGTATTGTGGGCAATATGTTTAATCATCGACAGTAATATACACTTTAATCGCCTCAATAACAAGCGTCATTTCTTCTTGTGTCCCCATTGTAATCCGTAAACAAGTCGGTAAACCATACGCCCCAACCTGACGAATGAGAATACCTTCATCTTTTAAGGCAAGCCTGACATTCTCTGCTCTATCGGCATCACCAAAATCAACCAGCAGGAAATTTCCAGCACTGGGATAAACTTTCAAGCCCATATCCTCAAACGCGATACGGCTCATCTCTAGGGATTTTTTGTTGTTTTCTAAAGAGCGTTGAATAAAAACCTCATCCTTTAAGGCCGCCACACCGGCGGCCTGCGCCTCTATGCTGACATTAAAAGGGCCACGAACACGGTTCATAATATCAACAACATGATCTGGCCCATGCATCCATCCCAAACGCACACCACCCATGGCATATATCTTTGAAAATGTTCGCGTCACCACAATATTGTCATGTTGCTTCACCAAATCATGCCCATCGATATAATCAGGATCATCGACATATTCGGTATAGGCCGCATCCAAAACCAACAAAACCTCTTTAGGCAGAGCTGCGTGTAAACGCAAAACATCATTACCCTTGAGATAGCTCCCCGTCGGGTTATTCGGATTTGCCAAGAACAAAATTTTTGTCTTACCCGTGACCGCGGCAAGCAAGCCATCAACATCCATATTTAAATCATTTTCGGGAACACTAACAGGTGTCGCGCCCGCCGCCTTGGCACTAATGGCATACATCAAAAAACCATGCGCGGAATAAAGCACCTCATCCCCTGCCCCTGTATAGGCCTGACATAACAGCGAGATAATTTCATCAGACCCTGCACCACAAACGATGTTATCAGCCGGAATATCGTTTTTTTGCGCCAAAGCCTGTCGTAACGCATGACAACCACCATCGGGATAACGGCTTATTTCTTTTGCCGCCTCTTGCATCGCCGCAACCGCCAAAGGTGGCGGGCCAAACGCCCCTTCATTGGACGAAAGCTTAATAATGCGCTGCCCATCTTGCGCGGTGCTTTCACCACCGACGTAAGGCGTTATTTTATAAATACTGTCTTTTGCTTTAATCATAAGGACATATAAAATTATTTTGTACTGATTGTCAAAAACTCAAGTTAATCTAACGATAGATACGTGAACTTGATACAGGCTTTACCGAAACAGAAGGTTTTATTTTTTGTCGCCCTGCTCCCGTTGCACGGATAGCCTTACCCGTTCCCGCATAAAGCTGTTTTGATGCTTCGATCACATGCACACCGCCCAAAGCAGGATACAAATACGCCCCTATTTTTTCAAAAAAATTCGCCGCCCTTAACAATAATCTATTTTCAAACGCAGGTAAAAACAGTGCCTGTGATGTACGCTCATGTACAAATAAATTATCATTTAAAAAACTTTCAACCTGCCGCGCAGAATAAGGTTGTCCCTGACCAAAAGGACTCCAATCACTACGCGCCCAAAGCCCCATACGATTTGGCACAACAATTAAAACCCGCCCCGTACTTTTTAACACGCGCCATATTTCCGCGAAGCTATCTTGCGGATTATCCAAAAATTCTAACCCATGCACCATCAATACAAAGTCAACAGAATTTGTCTCCAATGGCAGAGCTTCTTCAACATTTAAACAAACACGGTTATCCGCATGGCTCGGCCAATGATGAACACCTAATTGCTGTGGCATAAGGTTAAACACATCAGTTTTTGCAATATCTTTAATGCCCTCACCACCAACATAAGTATTTAAATATGGTAGTGCATAACCATACCCTATTAAGCGTTTGGATTTCACATCAGGCCATATCTCTAAGACACGTTGATTAATCAGACGCGCAATAATTTTTCCCGCACGGCTGGCATAAAAACTTTTAAGGTTGTAAGCATTTAACTGGCGCATAAAAGCATTATATCAGAGAGCTTCGCAAAACAAAGTCAGAAAAAAAAGTAGAAACTACAACCTATCTTGAATTTGATAAATCAGCGGAATATCCGCCGCAGGCATTTCATATTTGGCCAAATCCAACGGCGCAACCCATTGCAAGATCTGTCCTTCGACAGGTTGCGGCACGCCGTCCCACATACGACACACATAAAGCGGCATCATCAAATGAAAATCATCATAACTATGTGAGGCAAAACCGAGTGGCGCAAAACAACATTCCCGCGTTTCAATGGCAAGCTCTTCCGCCAATTCGCGCGCCAAAGCAAATTCGGGCGTTTCACCGTCCTTGACCTTACCACCGGGAAATTCCCAAAGCCCTGCCATCGGTTTACCCTCGGGGCGTTTGGCCAATAAGGTACGGTTATCGGCGTCCACCAAAGCAACAGCCGCGACCAAGACAATGGGCAAACCTGCTGGTGTCTCGTTTCGCGGCTGTTTTAAGGCTTCAATACAGCCCATGTTCTTTGCAATCCTTTAACGCATTAACCGTCTTTCTTGGCGTTGGCTTCTGGCGCGGCAGGGACAATACCAATCGCATTGGCACCCTCTTTTAACGGCTTACCATTAATATCGAACTGCTCAACTTTCGCGCCTTTACGCCATTTAACCAACAACTCATCCAATGCGGTACGGCTTAACTCAGCGCGTAAAGATGGCTCTGTTTGTTCCAATGTCGGTTTTACACGATCTCTGATATCAACCAGCTTAATCACATGCCAACCAAATTGAGTTTTTACAGGCTTGTCGATAATAGCACCTTTCTTCATGGCAAAAGCTGCCTTCGCAAATTCAGGCACCATCTCCGTTTCAGCAAAATAACCAAGATCACCGCCTTTTGCACCTGTCGGCCCAATAGATAGCTCCGCCGCCAACTCTTCAAACTTGCCGCCTTTATTTAATTTCTCAATAACCGCTTTGGCTTTGTCTTCTGTCTCTACCAAAATATGACTGGCACGACGTTCCTTCACATCAGGGATTTCCTTCACGTAATCATCATAGGCCTTCTTCACCATTTTATCTGTAATTTTGGCGTCAACTTGCTTTTGTAAATATAGGTTACGCGTCAATTGCTGTTTCGCAATTTCTAATTCACGTTTAAAATCATCGCTTTCAGAAATATTATCTTTCTCCGCTTGCGTTTGAACAATGCGTGTATTGATGACTTGCTCAACAGCCACAGGATAAACTTGAACCGCTGGAAGTTGTTGCACATTCGCAGGCATCGTTTGAATAAAACGATAAACATCTGTTCGTGTGATATCTTTACCATCAACCTTGGCCACCACAGGGTTACCTGGTTCAACGTTAATACCACCATTTTCAACAGCCGCCGCCGCTTTATTTTCCAACTCTTTCGCGGCCTCTTTCGGGTCTGTTACCGCCGCTGGTGTTCCCGCTGCGGTTTCAACGGTTGATGTTGCGCTTTCTTGTTGCGCCACGACATTATCCGCTCCAGAATCTGATGATCCTTTTGTAAAATACGCAATCGCACCCGCTGCCAGCAATCCAACTGCGGCAAGCATAGTGATTAAAGGTGTCTTCTTTTTTTGACCTGACATTGTTCTATGAACCTCATTTTTATCGTTAATATGAATCTATCTGTGAAATTTGCACCCTCAAAACCATCAAATCAAGAGCTAATCGTATTTATACTGTGATTATATGCATGTAATATTGTTGCCCTCATTGACGAATAACCCTACGCGCACTATATAGATAGGCGTTATCGGGGCTTGCCCATATAATGACATAAACAAGCGATAATTTAAGTATCCACGCACTAAATTGCGTATGATAGTTTTTTATAAGGATTTACACACGTGTTAAAACTGGCTCAAAAGATATTCGGCTCCAGCAATGATAGAGAGCTTAAACGCTTAAGCATGCTCATTGCCCCTATCAATGATCTTGAAGCAGATTTTGAAAAATTATCTGATGCCGAATTACAGGCTAAAACAACGGAATACGCCATTCGCCTGCAAAATGGTGAAAGTCATGATGATATTCTTCCCGAAGCTTTCGCCACCGTCCGTGAAGCGGCAAAAAGAACACTCGGTCAACGCCATTTTGATGTGCAATTAATCGGGGGATTATGCCTCCACCAAGGTAAAATTGCCGAGATGAAAACAGGGGAAGGTAAAACGCTTGTTTCTACCCTCGCCGCTTATCTGAATGCCATTGAGGGCAAAGGTGTTCACATCGTAACCGTCAATGACTACCTCGCCGCGCGTGACTCCGAATGGATGGCGCAGATTTATAACTTCCTCGGCCTGTCCTGTGATTGCATCGTCGCCAACATGCCCGATGTAGAGCGGCGCAAAGCCTACGCCTGTGACATCACCTATGGCACAAACAATGAGTTTGGTTTCGATTATCTGCGCGATAACATGAAATTCAGCCTTAAGGACATGGTTCAACGTCCTTTTAATTTTGCGATTGTTGATGAAGTTGACTCGATCTTAATTGATGAAGCCAGAACACCGCTTATCATCTCTGGCCCATCAGAGGGTGAAACGGATCTCTACAACAAAGTTGATGTGCTTATCCCTGAGCTTGATGAAGATGATTTTGACCTTGATGAAAAGACAAAAACCGTCAACCTCAATGAAGCGGGAAATGTCAAAGTCGAAGCCTTGCTTGAAAAGCACGGCATGATTGAAAGCGGTAATCTTTATGATCCGCAAAACATCTCACTGGTGCATCACGTATCACAGGCCTTACGCGCGCATAAGTTATTCGCCAAAGATACGGACTATATCGTCAAGGATAACAAAGTTATTATCATTGATGAATTTACAGGTCGTATGATGGAAGGACGTCGTTATTCTGATGGCCTTCACCAAGCGTTAGAAGCCAAAGAGCATGTTGAAATTCAAAATGAAAACCAAACATTAGCTTCGATCACCTTCCAAAATTATTTCCGTCTATACCCTAAATTATCGGGGATGACAGGAACCGCACTAACCGAAGCCGAAGAATTTGCCGAAATTTACAGCCTTGGCGTGGTTGAAATTCCAACCAATCGTCACGTTGCCCGTTTTGATGATGATGATAAAATTTACAAATCATTTGATGAGAAATTTGAAGCCATCGCTACACTTATTAATGAATGCCAAGATCGCGGACAACCTGTTTTGGTTGGTACAACCTCGATTGAAAAATCAGAATTGCTATCCTCTCTTTTGAAGAAACGCAAAGTCAAACATAACGTCTTGAATGCACGTTACCATGAACAAGAAGCCTATATCGTTTCCCAAGCTGGTGCGCCGGGTGCGGTCACCATCGCCACCAACATGGCAGGGCGTGGAACAGATATTCAACTGGGTGGTAACCTTGATATGCGTATCGCCAACGAAGTCGAAGATGATTGGTCTGACGAAGGTAAAACCGAGGCCATTAAAAAAATCACAACTGAAGTTGAAGAAAACAAAAAATTAGTCCATGAAGCAGGCGGTCTTTGTGTCATTGGGACAGAGCGTCATGAATCTCGCCGTATTGACAATCAACTGCGTGGGCGTTCGGGTCGTCAAGGTGACCCAGGCTTTACCGTTTTCTTCCTCTCTACCGAAGACGACCTTATGCGTATCTTCGCCGCCGATAAGATGGCGACACTGTTAAAAAGCAACATCGGCCTTAAAGAGGGTGAAGCCCTAACGCATCCATGGCTATCCAAAGCCTTGGAAAAAGCGCAAGCGCGTGTCGAGCAACAAAATTTTGAAATTCGTAAAAACTTATTGAAGTTCGATAATGTGATGAACGATCAACGTAAAGTCATTTACGATCAACGCCGTGAAATTATGGAAGCGGGCGATGATTTGGATGAGCTTGCCACCGAAATGCGTTACGATGTGATTGAAGATATTGTCTATTCCAACATCCCTGAGCAAGCCTACGCCGAAAAATGGGATACAGAAACTATTGAAAATGAATGCCAACGTTTGTTAAAACTCGACCTTCCCGTCCAAAGTTGGGCCAAAGAAGAAGGCATCGCCGATGATGAAATATTGGAACGCATTGAAAAAGCCTCCGACAGACAATTTAAAGAAAAAATTGAAGTGGCGGGTCAGGCGACATGGCGCAACTTACAAAAATCTTTTGTGCTTCAAGCCCTCGACCAACATTGGAAAGAACATTTATTAAACCTCGATCATTTACGTCAGGGGATTAACTTGCGTGCCTTTGGTCAGCGTGATCCACTGAACGAATATAAGTCCGAAGCTTTTGGTATGTTCGAAGAAATGCTGAACAAGCTACGCGAAACCGTGACACAAACCCTCAGTCTTGTTGAAATCAACATTGATCCAAGCGCTTTGGCCGCCTTGGGACAAGAATATCAACACCAAAAAACAAATGAAGGTCGCATGGATCCCGCGCTGATGGGAACACCTAGAAATATGGATGACATGGACATGTCGGACGGCAAAGCCCGCATCAAACCTTTCCCGACAAAACAAGTGTTCAACCAAGATGACCCAAGCACATGGGGCAAAACATCACGTAACGCCCCCTGCCCCTGCGGGTCAGGTAAGAAATTCAAACATTGCCATGGTAAGGTGAGTTAGAAGTATACTCTACTTGATCAAATGCAAATGTGACCCAAATTGATTCCCTCGAATAGGGTTAACGACATCTGCAACTTGGCTATGGTAACTTTGAATTTCAACCCAACCATCTGGACAGTGTTCAGAATATGTTACTTGAACAAGCTTCACAAATTCATCGCACATTTCTCTTACAGCGTCGATATCATTAGGCAATTCTACGTCAGGAAATTTAATTGCATGCAACCAGCCATGTTGCGCTAATAAAACCTTAGTGGTTCCTTCTTTAACGCTAGATAGCATTTCCTTATCATACTCACTATGCTTATTAAATAACTTAACACCTGAAAGGTGCTCACAAAGTTTAACCATGCCTAATAACGTAGCACCTTCTCTTATCCCTTCACCATTTGGAATAATCAATGTTTCTGGAGATCCTAAAGCTCTTCTTGTAGAAAGGCTAAGGACATCACTTATATGAAAATTTTTCGTGAGTGTATCAGTCATGTTTTTTCCTTTATAAAAAAGAAAAGCTAACACTTGTTTTTGATTATGTCAATAACTTATTTCTTCACCCTAATCAACCCCAACTGATTACGCTGGCGTTTAACGATATCAAAGCGGAAATCATAAAAGCTAAAGCTCTGCCCAACATCGGGAACGGCCTGCGCCTCATGGATAATAAGCCCCGCGACGGTGGAATAATCCTCATCATCGGGCAATTCCCAATCAAGCTCTCGATTAAGATCACGAATGGTCACATCTCCCTCAACCAGATAGCTACCATCGGCCTGCTTACGCACGCCAATAACGGTTTCATCATGCTCATCATCAATTTCACCAACGATTTCTTCCAAAATATCTTCCAGCGTGACAATCCCCATGAAGCTTCCATATTCATCGACCACCACGGCAAAATGTTCACGGCGGGATTTAAACGCCTGCAACTGGTCATGCAAAGTAGTTGATTCAGGGACAAACCACGGATCGGTCGCCAAATCTTCAATATCAATTGTATCAAGAGCCTCACCGTTACGCTCGCGCATTTTTAATTCGCGCATCAACGCTTTGGCATGTAACACACCAACAATATTATCCGTACCTTCACGGTAAACAGGCATCCGCGTATAAGGACTATCCAAAGCCTCTTCGATAATTTGCTCTATCGGGTTGGCGGCGTCTAACATCAAAATATTCTTTCGATGTGTCATGATTTTTTCAACATCGACTTCAAACAAATCTAAAATAGAGCGCAACATTGCCCGCTGTTGATGTGTTTCTTGATCTGCCCCATCATGCAAATCAATAACGCCACGCAACACCTCCATGTGCGATCCATCTTGCATCTTCGACATATCCGCACCGAATAATTTTAACGTCAGGCGCACAACATAATTAACCGCTTCAGCCACAGGAAAGAACAACCAAACAACAACGTTGATAATCGGCGCAATAAAAACCGACATTTTATCGGCATGGGTTAAGGCGTATGTTTTTGGCAAAACTTCTGCAAAGATCAAAACCAAGACCGTCATAATTAAAGTGGCATAAACCACCCCTGCTTCACCAAACATTTTAATCAGCAAGCTTGTCGCCAAAGCAGAGGCCAAAATATTGACTAGATTATTACCCAACAATAACGCGCCAATCATACGGTCTTTACGGCTGCGAATCTTATTGACCAGCCCTGCGCGCTTACTGCCTTCTTTTTCCCAATTATGCAGGCGTGATTTTGACGCCGCCGTCAGCGCCGTTTCTGACCCACTAAAAAAACCAGACAGCATCAAAAGAATAAAAATTATGGCCGAAGAAATCCAAAAATCCATTTTATTCGAACGACCTTTCAACGGCTTGCTTCACATCATCCATATCAACATCATATGTTTGAAAGGCCTGCCCAATACCTTTAGTTAGAATAAAACCAATCTTATTACCTTCGGCGTCACTGACCGCCTTTTTATCACCTTGCATCAACTCTAAAATCTCATCGGATGTTTGTTGTAAGTTCGGCGTGATTTGCGATGCTCTAACTTTCATGCCACACGCCTTTAAGTGCGCTTCAACACGGCTAGGGTCTTCTTGCGAACACAGCCCCATCTTCAATGACAAATCAAACGCCATCATCATCCCTATGGCCACACCCTCACCGTGAAGCAAGCGACCATCATATCCAGCGGCGGATTCTAACGCATGACCAAACGTATGCCCTAAGTTTAACAAAGCGCGCTGGCCTTTTTCTTTTTCATCGGCGGCAACAATTTTCGCTTTGGCTTGGCATGATATCTCAACCGCTTTTGAAATCGCCTCACTGTCTAAAGCCAAAACTTGCGCGCCATTTTCTTCCAACCATTCGAAAAAAGACATGTCATTAATAAGACCATATTTCACAACTTCGGCGTAGCCCGCCTGCACTTCACGCGGCGGCAATGTGCCAAGCGTTCCCGTATCACAAATCACCGCCTTTGGCTGATAAAAACTTCCCACTAAATTTTTACCTTGCGATGTGTTGATACCCGTCTTTCCCCCGACGGAGCTATCGACCTGCGCCAGCAAAGTTGTTGGTACTTGAATAAACGGAATGCCGCGCATCACGACTGATGCCGCAAAACCACCCAAGTCACCAACAACGCCCCCGCCAACGGCGATTAAA
>CAZYHI010000031.1:0-19661 GCA_964647515.1 uncultured Micavibrio sp.
TGTTTGCTAATTTTATTAATTGCGGAAGTTCTTCCAAACAGGGCGCGCACCAACTCGCCCAAAAATGAACCAATATTGGTTTTCCTTTAAAATCATTTAATTTCATTGTTTCATTTTGTAAGTTTTGAAATGTAAAATTTTGTACAGCTTGCGTTCTTTGCTGTGGTGATAATGTATCGTTGTTTGAAAAGTAAGTCCAAACTAGCGTACTCAAAACCAAGCAGAATAATATGATGGTGTTTATTTTCATGATGCTATTTTCTGTTTGTTATTCATGAACCAAAGCCCACCGATTAATAAAATTTCGCCCGCGCAAAATAGCGCGATTCCCATCGCGACACCTGTGATGAAGCCGTAAGAATGTAATCCAACGCTTAATAAATTGACGCCAAACCATGCGAGTACAACAATGATAGATAGGCTGGCGCTTCCGACCATAAAGCCGATATTGTTGATGTGCTTACTGATGCGGCCATGGAGTAGCCAGATTAACCAAATCACAATGAGCAACGCGCCATTTTCTTTAGGATCCCATCCCCAAAAACGTCCCCAAGATTGATCGGCCCAAATGCCGCCTAATATGGTGCCGATTGTTGTGAATAACAGTGATAAGATCACGACTGTTTTGGTGTTTTGAACAAGGTTGGATATTTGTTGTTTTGCTAAAGGTTTAAAGACGTTTAGAATTAAAAAATAATGTGCAATCATTGATGCAATGAAACAGGTGGCATAACCGATTGTGATACAGATGACATGGGTTAAAAGCCAAAAATTGGTATTTAACACCGCCACTAATGTGTCCATGGTGTCATCGCCTGCGAAGCTGTGGGCAACGGTTAGCAGTAATAAAGAAGATAGGCTTCCTAATAAGATTCCCGTTTGGTTTTTTTGTTTTAAGGTCATCCATAAAAAACCAATGCCGCAAATAAGCGCGACAAAAATAATTGATTCATATAACGTGCCGACAGGCGGACGATTTAAAATATAGATGCGTAAAGCGATATCAAATATATTGGCAATAAGAGCTGTGATAAAAGAAAAAGTGGCAAGTTTTATGAGCGTATTTTTCTTGAGTAATGTATTGGTGACAATCAACATAAAGCTAAGAAAAGCAAGGCCGCCCGCTATCGTCAATAAATGGGCTTGGTTGTAAAAATATTCAGTTTTTAAGCGTTTGTTTGTTAGGGTGGAGGATAGCTGATCAGCCGTATTATTCCATTGTTCTTGGTTGTTATCCCGATGGGCATTGGCTAAATGTTGCCAATGATCAAGTATTGATAAATTTTGTTCATTGATGTTTTTTTGTTGTAAAATTTCCCATGGCGATAAAAATAAATCACTGTCGGTTTGTGAAATAATACGCAAAAGATTGTTATCTTTTCCCCCTTGTGAAATTAAATTCAAAAGATCTGATTTTTCTTTTTTTCTAATTTTTAAATTAAAGTAACTTTCGTTTGTGTGTGTGTTAATGCTGAGCGGTAAAAGTCCTGTCATGCTACGCAATAGCTGGCTATATAAACCCACATTTTGATAAAGTGTCATAAGGGCTTGCTGTTCAGGTGTCCATTTTTCAGGATCGTCGCCTAACAGAGATGTTATGAGCTTTTCTTGTTTATCAAGAGCGTTGATGACGGCGGTATAGCTATGGCTTTGTTTGTCACTTAAATTTAAAATATTTTGCAGGCCTTTAAATCTAAATAAGGGTATTTGCGCGGCCTCTTCGGGAGTAAATAACACATGTGCTAACCATTCACTTGCGTTGAGTCCATTAATGGTATCTTTGCCTGAAAACTTTTTTAAATGGATGCGCGCGAAGCTATCAATTGGTTTTATCCGACCTTCATGTAAGATTGGCAGCTTCGACCATTCCTTGATGTTTATATTTTCGTCAGCATGAGCGGGACTTAAACTCATTGATAAAAGCACCGTAAGCAGTAAAAATAATTTAGGCATTTTTCACCACCTGTTTATGTTTACGTCGTTCAAGGTGAATAATTAGATGTATTAATAACCCTAAAAAAATAATGAGTGTTGATATGTACGGAAAGGCACGCCCAGAATTTTGAACAACATTTAAAACGGTAACCTCAACATCGGGAAGCTGTTCAAAAGAAGATTGGTAAAACGTATAACCTTTGTACCGTAAGGGCTTGTTCATGCTGATGGTGTGTGGCCATGTAATGCCATTATCGTGAATAACAATATCAGATTCAAACTCTTTAGCTTTGTTCGTTTGTGCATAATTAATTTTTCTAAAATCTTCCAAAAATATAGAAAAAGGCAGGGTGCGTGTTGCACGTTTTAAAGAAATTTCAATTTCATTATCGGATAAGTTAAAGGTTGGATTGTTCGGGATATCTTCCATCACGATATAAGTGCCTGCTTGTGTATCATTTTTATCATGCGTTGTGATATCTAAAACCAATCCAGAAAAATTTGCTTCTTTTTGTTTTTCTGATGGGCGTGGGTACAGTTCCATATTGACGGCTAACCCTTGCAGGTTTTTATAAGTGCCTGTCGGCGTGCGGGCACCGCAATTGTCACATTTTTCTAATATTTTTATTTTTAAATGATCTGTTTTTATAATTTGTTCTTGTTTTAAAGCATCAAAATTAAAAATGTTCTTTGTGTCGTTGATATTAGATATCTCTAAAACACGGTCATAATAATGCGCGATGGCGTTTATGTTGCGCCCTTCGGGGATAATCATAAACCCTTCTTTGTTGCTGATCGCGGTGATAATACCGCCCAGTATAAGTAGTGAAATTCCCAGATGAGTGAGGATGATACCAATTCTTTTTTTATGCCATTGGCTGTAAAAAATAAATTTAACTGTTAGAGATATAAAAATAACGCCGATGGTGGCTATACCACCAGGGGTAGGGACGGGCCCAAGCCATAAAATAAGGGAGCTGAAATACTTTTGCGTGGCATCATATAGCCCCAAATCTTTTTGGCTGATGGTGCCCATGACAATTAAGAACATCAGCCACGGCAGGGTATAAAATAAAATATCTGGTTTGGCAAAGAAAAGACCAACAAGACGTACTTTTGATGTTAAGGAGGCGAACAGCTTCATGGGGCTATTTATAGGCTATCGCATTTAAATTTCAATATAATTGACTGAAAGCTTAGGAGCGGCTTTGCTGTTCGGCTAAGGCTTCGTTTGAGCGTTTTTGACGTTCCATCATCATTTTGATGAGTGCGCGTAGCATGGGGTCACATAGACGAATTTTAATATCTAAAATTTCAGGCGTCATTTTAATAACGGTGGTTTCTGTTACGGCGGTTACTGTTGCGCCATAATGCGTGTCTTCAAAAAGGGCGGTTTCGCCAAATATTTGATCTTCGCTTAATGTGGCAAGCTCAATGATGTTGCCGTCTTTTTCCATGGTAACGCTGACTTCACCAGATTCGATTAAAAACGCTTCGGTTGCAGGTGCCCCTTGTTCAATAATGGCGCGGCCTTCAGGGAAGATAAAAGTTTCAAATGAATCATTCATATTCAAATATGATAATTAGCTCTTTATCATTCGTCTACTGATTTATTATGTGATTGGCTCGTTTACTAATATATTTTGTAAAATGAAATAGTAGTTTTCAATAGATTCACGGCTGGTTGTCTCATAGCTGGTGTGATATTCGGTTGTTGGTATTTGAACGGATGCACCGCTCCACCGTCCTTGAGATTTTTCAACAATGCGCCCTAATTCTGTGGAACCTAGCCCTGATGTTTCAACACCCAATTGCCCTAGATATTCATCTTTAAATTGAAAGGGGATAAGCTTATCAGTGCAACGTTGTTTTATTTTCGCGGTTAAGTCTTTATCAAATTTGGCGTTTTTATCACGGTTACGTAAGACAACCATGCCGCTTTCAATCGGGGCGGCTTCGCGATACGGGCTGGTATCAATAATTACTAAATTGGTGGTTTCAATTTTCTTTTTATCGAGCCAGTTTGTAATATGAACCCAGCTTTGACCGATTTCTTCCTCACAGGTTAATAAGGCCGTACCTTGATAACCATTTTGGAATAATGTGTAAATCACACCCAAGGAAACAACATTATCAATTTGTCCTTTTAAAATTTTTCCGTCTGAAATGGCTGTTCTGGCATAAGCAACGGGAATGTTTTTTGGTAAATCAGGTGGCAGGCCATGGACTTTAAACACACAATCATCATGAAGGAGATACGGGCCAGCATCTGAAATTACACCTTCGCCGATTCTATCACCCGTTTTTGGATCATAGGCAAAGACCTCTTCGCCGTTAAATCGATCCCCGATGGCTTCTAACATTTGTTGGGTTGGCGTTTTTTCTTCGTTATACTTGCATTCTTTCATATATTCTGCGGCGTAGCCAAACTCTCCATTGCTATAGCTGATCAGGCCATGGCGATCTATGTGAGCCGATATAATCTGTGTGTTTGGTGTGCGGCCATGGACTTCTAAAACACCTTCATGCTCAATGACCGTAACACCTAGATTTTCAAAATCATTTTTTAAAAACTTAATGAAATGCTTTTCATGTCCCACAACAGAGGGAACAGCAAGGTATTCTATGGTTTTTGCGACAACGGTATCGTAGGGCATAGGAGATACTTTTTATTTTTTAAATTGCACATAAGATTTCATATATTTTGTTGGAATCAAAGCGTTTTGAAGATTTTTGATCACAGGTCGGCATCGTGTCTATCTCACGGGCTTGCAATAATCGGTGTAATTGCCTAAAACACCATTGGAAGATCGGCGCGGGCGAAATCTCGTTGGACTTGGTCAGGTCTGAGAAGAAGCAGCCACAGATGAATTTTTTCGGGTCGCTGTCCGGTCTTCCACTTTATTGAATTAAAAGCCTCAGATGCGCAGGCGCATTACGGCTTATTAAAAAAAGCCTTCATGCCAGTAAGCGGGAGGAGGCTGAACTCCAAAAATTCTTAAGGGATACAAATGTACTCGCATTGCTGTGACAACGATGAGATGGAGTGCCGTGTGTTTAATAGGAATGGTTATTGTTTATAGGGAGTAATTACCTGCGGCGAGAACTCTTCCTGATTCTATTTCTTGTGCGACGATAGTAAAACCAGCACTTTTAGAATCCACCACAGGGGAGATAGCGCGGTGTAATTCCTGTCCATCCCAGACACCTAACGAAATGTAATTTTTTAAAACATTACTATAGGTAACAGACCTTCCGCGCTCTTTTAGTGTTTGGGATTTTTGGTAAACAGATGTCCATATCTCAACCTTGCCTGACACAGGCATTGAAGGAAGTACAAAATTATAAACACTATCGGCTCTTTTAGAGATGGATATTTTTTGTACTTTTTCCGAGCGCGCTTTAACGATGGAGGCAGCAACAGCGTTCTGGTCATATCCAACCTCGCTCATGTGACCATTAATCATAATTTGCGGCGTAAAGTGAGACCTTCGACCAATTTGCTCAATATAACGGCTTTGACGTTGAGTACATATTGGGCGGCCTAAGTTACCACTGGTTTTACCAAAATAATCAACATGGCAAGACAAAGCGATGACGCCATCCATCTTGGATAGCTTCTTCATATATTCATCCGCAGGAGGACAAGCAGGGCAATTTTGTGATGAAAATAATTCAACCAAAATTGGCGGTGCAACCGTTTGAATGGGGCCTGTATAAACACCAGAAGATTCCACTTTAATACTGCCTTGTGCATAAGCCGCTAAAGGCATAACAATAAATACAAATAATAATATAAATTTTCTCATCATGCCTGCATAGTAGGGTATGATTGATTGAGAATGCAATAAATAATCTATGGGATATGAACATCATGCAAACATCTGATGACTATATTAAAAATTTTCCCGTTTCTTGGGAAGAAATTCACCGTAATACTAAAGCACTGGCTTGGAAATTACTGAATAAAGGCCCGTTAGAGGACGGAAAATGGAAGGGTATTATAGCGATTACGCGCGGTGGCATGGTTCCTGCTTGCATTATGGCACGCGAGCTTGAAATACTCACCATCGAAACATTTTGCATCACCAGTTATGATGTTAAAGATCAATCCGAAACCAAAGTTATTAAAAGCCCTGATTTTGCCATGAATGATACAGATAATGATGGCGAAGGCTGGCTAGTGATTGATGATTTGGTCGATACAGGTTCAACATTTGAGCTGGCACGAAAAACTTTACCTAAAGCGCATTATGCTTGTATCTATGTGAAGCCAAAAGGCGCGAAACAAACCGATACTTATATTACTGAATTTTCGCAAGATACATGGGTTCATTTTCCATGGGATTTAGAAACTCAATATGCCACACCATTGGCGAGAAAATAAGATTTTCGCTAATCAAAGCCCATATTAAGTTTTCTATAATTATTGTGGATAATATTCAGCGATATTTTTGCGCTTTAACTTTATTTTTTTTATAACATAGCCAAGCACTATGCTTCACGCTCCTTTAAAATGTGAAACATAATATTTAATTAACCCTTAAAAGAAGTAAGGATATGTACAATGAAAAAATTATTCATGACAACAACACTAAGCGCAGTGGTTCTACTATCGGCAACGACGGCTAATGCACAAGAATGGCTGGGTGCAAAATGGTCAGGTATTGCAAATGCTGGTCTAACAATCACCTCTGGTAATAGTGATAACCAAGCTTTTAACGCCGATGGAAAAACAGGCGCACGTTGGACAGATCAACGCGCTGAAATCAGAGCAGATTTTAACCAAGAACAAAGCAACGATGTCGATACAGTTGATAACCGTTCTATTGGCGCAGGATATGATTATTTCTTTGCACCTAAATGGTTTTTCAACGCTGGTGGTTCGTTAGAGCAAGATGATATTACTTTGCTCGATTTACGCTCAAAAGCAAATATTGGACTTGGACATCAAATGTTCGAACAAGATGATTTAAATCTAAAATTTATCTTAGGCCCTGGTTATTTAGATGAAGATTTTGCCAATGGAACTGGCTTTAGCTCAGCCACTGCGGCATGGGCGTTAGATTATGATCAAAAGTTTTGGGAAGATGCGTTCCGTTTATTCCACAATCATACAATTGATGCCCCATTTGATGGATTATCTGACAATTGGTTATTTCAAAGTAAAACGGGGATTCGCCTTCCTGTAAAACACGGAATTATCGCAACAGCGCAAGTTGATTATGATTTTGATAAATCACCTGCTGCTGGCCGACAAGAAGATGACACAACATATGCTGTAAAATTAGGGTATGAGTGGTAATCTTTAAAAAATTATAATTATTTAAGAAGAGGCCTTGTTTTGGGCCTCTTTTTTTGAGCTTAGGCGCCCTCAAATTATAATGGCGCGCTACGCTTTTTTGTTAAATAACCCTTGCTTTTGTCTCTCTGTTTCCGCTATAACCCTTCTAATTCTTGTTATCTGGCTGAATTGGCATGCCTCGGTAACTAACAATTTTAATAAAAACCCCAAATTTTGGGACTTTTAAGGAGATAGAAATGCCGAAAATGAAAACGAAAAGCTCTGTTAAAAAGCGCTTTAAAGTAACCAGCAAAGGCAAAGTCAAAGCTGGTTTCGCCTTCACATCACACATGATGATGAATAAACCAAAATCAATGAAGCGTAAGGCGCGCCGTACAGGCACCTTGTCCGATCCAGATGCTAAGACTGTTTTAAGCAATTGGTTGCCATACAGCCGTAAGAAGAAAAATAAATCGACTTATGTTTCCAAAGCTGAACAAGCGAAACAAGCAAAAGGAGATAAATAATGTCACGCGTTAATCATGGCGTTCCTTCACACGCTCGTCACACAAAAGTTGTTAAAAAAGCCAAAGGTTATTATGGCCGTCGTAAGAATTGTTTCCGTACTGCGGTTCAAGCTGTCGAAAAAGCGGGTCAATATGCCTATATCGGTCGTAAACAAAAGAAGCGTAATTTTCGCGCTTTATGGATTCAACGTATTAATGCCGCGGCGCGTATGCACGGTATGACATATTCACGTTTTATGAATGGATTGAAGCTGGCTGAAATTGAGTTAGACCGTAAAGTATTAGCCGATATCGCCGCACGCGATGAAGCTGCTTTTGCCGCAATTGCAAAGCAAGTTCAAACTGCTTTAGATAAAAAAGCCGCTTAAGCTTTATACTGAGAACAAAGAATTTACAAAACAGCCCTCATTGATGGGCTGTTTTTTTTTGATTGACACAACAATAAATATTATGGTAATGAATATTTATTGTGAATTTTGTTAAAGGTAAAAAATGACTGATAGTCCTTACAGCACATTTCTAGCTTCGGTTGAAGTCTTGAAAAAGACTCATCCCATGGACTTTCATGCGCCACACACCATAACTGAAAGACCAGAACGTGGTACCAAAGAACCAACTGCCGAAGATTTACAAAGGGCAGAAGATTATTTACGTGGAAAACCTGTCAAGATTATAGATTTATTGAATACCTCCCCCAAAGTACCTTAATCTTCTATAAGCTATTTTTCATAAATATCAGAAAAGTAACTATTTACCGTATAGCCGCGAATAAATTACCGTAACCTTGGGAGGGACAAAAAATGAAGAATGTTATAAAATTGAGTATGTTCGCTATTATTGGTGGTGTTGCTATTATAAGTATCAACGCCATTGCGATGGATAATAAAGAAATAGATAAACAAGAAGAAACATCCATGACAGATACAGTTAAAGATTTTTCAACGGATCATCTGACCCCGTTGCAAAAGGAGGTCACCATGGAAGGTGGAACGGAGCGTCCTTTTCAAAATGAGTATTGGGATCATAAGGAAGAGGGAATTTACGTTGATGTCATCAATGGTGAACCTTTATTTTCTTCTACTGATAAGTTTACTTCAGGTACGGGCTGGCCGAGTTTTACCAAGCCTATTTCTGAACATATGATTGATGAACATAGAGATACGAAGTTTGGTATGGTGCGTACAGAAGTTAAATCAAGTGCAACTGATTCACATTTGGGTCATGTTTTTAATGATGGTCCCGCCGAAACAGGTGGTTTGCGATACTGCATTAATTCTGCTTCTATGCGGTTTGTCCCAAAAGCTGATTTGGAAAAAGAAGGTTATGGCGAATATTTAAAATTATTCAATCAATAGAGATAATCTCTATGGTATTGAAATTTTTTTTGATGAACGGCTTTCTCTCCAGATAATAAATATGTTCGAGGCGATAACAATAGCGCCACCAACCCAAATACTTATGGTGGGCCAATCCATCCATATTAACCAACCAAATATTGTTGCCCAAATAATGCTGGAATAATTAAAGACAGTGACCACCGCCGCAGGGGCATTACCAAAGGCAACAGACAATAAATATTGCGCGAATAAGCCACTTAAACCAACGCCTAAAAATAATGGTACTTCATTAAGCGTCGGCGTTACCGCCAACCATGGTAAGGGAATCGCCGCAATGAGTGTACCAATAGCCACAAAGTAAAATGTAATGGTCTCTGGTTTTTCTGTTTTTCCTAAATAGCGTAAAATGATCCCCAAAACCGCATGCATTAACGCCGCACTTAAGGCCAGGGTAATACCAACAACATTAACTGCTCCCGTTGGATTCAACATAATAATCACACCGATGAACCCGATGCATACCGCACTCCACCGGTAAATTCCGACTTTTTCTTTTAAGAAAAAAAATCCCAATATGGGAACAAGTAAGGATGTTGTAAATAAAAACGCGGATGTGTCCGCCATCGGCATAGCGGCAAAGGCTGCAAAAGTGATAACCAAACTAATAGTGCCAATAACCGCGCGCGCAATAATGGCTTTAGGACGGCTGTTAATTTTTATGATTTCACGCTTTTTCATCACAAAAATCATGAAAATAAACGGTAATGTCGCGATTAAATTACGATAAAAAGCAATCTCAATAACATGATGATTTTCACTTAATAATTTTGCGAGAGCGTTCATCACTGACAACATAAAAAATGCTACGATACCACATAAAAGGCCTTTAATCATATGATCCCTATGTGACATTATGTAAGATTTCTTGATTTTTTATGATTTCACGCTAGACAATAAAAACACCAAAGAGAACAAGCAAAGCCTCTAAAAATACGCGATCGGTCTTTATATGTGTATTTTCCAGTTATTTTTCTAACTTTTTGATAAATATTTAACCAATATCATAGTATAATTATTAACAAACAAAAGCCAAACGATAAGAATTATCGTTTTAATATAAGGATTATATTATGGTTGAAATTAATGCTTCATTTCGCTCTGTCGAAACCAGTGTCACGCAAATTAATGCCTCTGTCGAACGTAATGCCCTTGCGGTTCAAACCAACGGCGCACGCGACAACGGCAACAATTTATCTTTACTCAATAATCAGCAACAACAAATCATCGATGAAGTTGGCATTTCCGAAGCGGCCATACAACAGTTCGAAGACGCACAAATATTAGCTGAACAGCTTCAAGGATATCTAGATTACCTTAATGGTGGCAGTCGCGATATTCAGGTTCAGCTCACCGCGAATGATAATGAACCAAATGTAGAAATTGCAGGACGTTCCACGCGTTTAGCCGCCGATATTACTGTCGCAACTTACAACGAAGAAACATTAGATGTGAGTGCCACTTTTGATGATGCAGGAAACCTGACCGAATTATCAATTGAAAAAACCAGCATTCGTGCCGAATTCGTTCAAGCTAATTTAATCTTAGAAGACCGTCAGTTCTTCGCGGTGGCATAGTTCCTACATAATCATTGTATTATTATCATAAAATTAGAGGCTTGAGGGCAAATCGGCGGCATGCTAATAAGATGTAGAATAATTTTTTAAATAATGCGGTTAAAATGCCATGGATAATAATATGTTAAATAAATCTTTTTTTCTTTGTGTTGGATTGGCTGGCCTTGTCAGTCTTTCTGCTTGTTCAAGCTTACCCAAGGGGGAAGCTAAATATCCAACAGGCTTGGATCGCACAACAACTGGGAATGATATTTATGGCGAGAAAGAGAGCATCTTTGGTAAGGAAGGCCTATCAATTTTTGGTGGTAAGAAAAAGAAAGCTGACGATGGTAGCTCAGGGATTGGTGTGAACAGCTATCTATGGCGGGCGTCATTGGATACTATTTCATTTATGCCCTTGGCTAGTGCCGACCCATTTGGCGGCGTGATTATCACCGATTGGCATTCTGAAAGCGCCAAGCCAGATGAGCGTTTTAAACTGAACGTGTTTATTTTGGATAAACAACTTGTTTCAACGGGAGTTGATGTCAAAGTATTTAGACAGGTTAAGCAAGGTTCTGGTTGGGTTGATGCACAGACAAATGAAGAGATGGCAACGAAGTTAGAAGATTCTATTTTGACGCGTGCGCGTCAACTTCGTGTTGCTGGACTGGATAAATAAACACATAACCGTCATCCCGACGAAGATCGGGATCTTATAAGATAAAGAGATTCCGAAACAAGTTCGGAATGACAAAGTATAAATGAGCAGAAATAATCATGACCGAAGAACGCTACAATATTAAAGAGACAGAAGCCAAATGGCGAAAAATTTGGGATGATAAAAAATCTTTTGAGGTGACCGAAGATACCTCAAAACCAAAGTCTTATGTACTTGCGATGCTGCCTTACCCGTCAGGGCGTATCCATGTTGGCCATGTTCGTAATTATTCGCTGTCTGATGTTGTTGCGCGGTATAAACGCGCCAAAGGATTTAATGTCCTAAACCCTATGGGGTGGGATGCGCTTGGTTTGCCCGCTGAAAATGCCGCAATGGAGAATAACACCCATCCCAAAGATTGGACGTATGAGAATATAGCGCAGATGAAGGCGCAACTGCTTTCTATGGGCTTGGCGATTGATTGGTCGCGCGAGGTCGCGACTTGTGATCCTGACTATTACCGCCATGAACAAAAAATGTTCCAAGATTTTGTGAAGAACGATTTGGCGTACCGAAAAGAATCAATTGTCAATTGGGATCCTGTCGAAGATACCGTGCTGGCCAATGAACAAGTCGTGGACGGGAAGGGGTGGCGCTCTGGCGCACCTGTCGAACGCCGTACACTCAATCAATGGTTCTTTAAAATTACTGAATTTGCCGATGAGCTTTTGCAAGGGATTGAAACGCTTGACCGCTGGCCTGATAAAGTCCGTACCATGCAACATAATTGGATTGGTAAATCACGTGGACTGGAGTTTTCATGGGATGTAAAAGACCAAGACAGGAAAATCACGGTTTATACAACCCGTCCCGATACTTTTTTTGGTGCGTCTTTTTTAGCCCTATCGCCAGACCATCCAATGGCGAAAGACCTTGCCGGTGAAAAAGACGGCTATGATGATTTCATCAAACAATGCCAAGCGACTGGTACCTCCGAAGAAGCCATCGAAAAAGCCGAAAAAATTGGCTTTGATACGGGTTTAAAAGCAACGCACCCTCTTTTAAATAAAGAAATACCAATTTATTTAGCTAATTTCGTTCTAATGGACTATGGAACAGGAGCCGTGTTTGGTGTTCCAGCACATGATCAACGTGATTTAGACTTTGCTCGTAAATATGACTTGGATGTTATTCCTGTTGTTTTACCGCCTGATGAAAAAGCCGAAAATTTTGAAGTTAAAAACGAGGCTTTTACCGATGATGGTATTATTTATAACTCCGATTTTCTTAATGGACTTAATAAACAAGATGGAATAAAAACTGCTATTCATAAATTTGAGAAAATGGGCATCGGTAAAGGTGTGACCAATTTCCGCCTACGCGACTGGGGCGTCAGCCGTCAACGTTATTGGGGTTGTCCTATTCCATTTGTTTATCGGGAAAGTGATGGTGCCTGTATTCCCGTGCCAGAAGATCAACTGCCTGTCGAACTGCCCTATGACATTAATTATGATGAACCGGGTAATCCGCTGGATCGCCATCCGACATGGAAATATACCACCTGCCCCGAAACGGGTGAGCCTGCCATTCGTGAGACAGATACTTGCGATACTTTCTTTGAAAGTAGCTGGTATTTCTTACGTTACCTTGACCCACATAATAAGACGCGTGGTTTTGCCAATGAAAAATCAAATTATTGGATGCCTGTCGACCAATATATTGGTGGAGTTGAACATGCGGTGCTTCACTTATTATATTCACGCTTTTTCACCCGCGCACTTAAAAAGTGTGGCTATGAAGTCCCAGACGAGCCTTTTGCAGGATTATTCACCCAAGGGATGGTGACACACGCCACTTATAAAGACAGTGAGGGCAATTGGATTTTCCCTGTTGATGTGGTCAGTGAAAATGGCGAGCATAAAACAAATGATGGCAAGCCCGTCACCCAAGGCGCGGTCATTAAGATGTCAAAATCTAAAAAGAACGTCATCGACCCACAAGACATCATGGATACTTATGGCGCAGATGCGGCGCGATTATTTATCTTGTCTGATTCTCCGCCAGAACGTGATATTGAATGGACCGAAGGCGGGATTGAAGGCGCGTGGCGTTTCGTGAACAAGCTTCACCGCATTATAACAGAAAATATTGATGCGCTTTTGCCTGTTGGTACAGCGCAACCAAGTAATTTTAATGATAAAGCGAAAGAACTTCGCTCAACAGTCCATAAATCTATCGTTGGTGTTGCTGAAGATATCGAAGCCTTTCACATGAATAAAGCTGTCGCCCGCATTCGTGAGCTGTCCAATGCCTTAACTGCCTTTGATCCCAAAGATGACACTGACAAATGGGCTTTGCGTGAAGGATATGAAGCGCTGGTACGCTTATTCAACCCAATGATGCCTCATCTGGCTGAAGAGCTTTGGCAGCAATTAGGGCATGATACTATTTTGGCGGAAACTTTATGGCCAACCCATGATGACAACCTTCTATCTGCTGACACCGTGACCATTGGCGTTCAGGTTAATGGCAAAGTCCGTGCGACGATTACGTTGGCTTCTGATTGCCCAAAAGATGAAGCTGAAAAAATCGCCTTGTCACAAGATGGCGTGAAAAAAGCACTCGAAGGACAGGCGGTGAAAAAAGTCATCGTTGTCCCTGGACGCATCGTCAATGTGGTAGCGGGATGATTCGTTTTATTTGCCTACTCAGTTTACTTCTTCTTACCGCCTGTGGTTTTACGCCTGTTTATGGTACGCAAGGTACGGCTGATGAAACAACCATGTTTGAAGGTTTAACCGAAGTTGATATTGCCATCATCCCCAACCGTGAAGGACAATTTTTACGCAATGCGCTGATTGATCGTTTTTATAAAAATGGCGCGCCTGATGCGCCGCGTTATATTTTAAGAGTGAACCCCATTGGTGAACAAACCTATAATTTTGATATCACGATTGAATCTGAGGCCACTCGCCGTCAGCTTAGGTTAAATACAAAAATGAGCCTTGTTGATACGCAAAGTAAAAAGACTGTACTGACGCGCAATTTACTATCCATTGCTTCGTATAACGTTTTACAAAGTGAGTTTTCAACGATTGTGACCGAACAGGCTGCGCGTGACGATGCGTTAAATGATCTTGCCCGTCAAATAGAACTGCAAATAAAGCTTTATCTAAAATAATTCCTCGTTAAGGATTTTTTCTCTTGACATTCTTCCCATAAATTTTTTATAACTAGGGTGTTAAACGCTTTCATACGGTGTTTAATCGTGGATTTTGAAGGGGCAGCTTGCACCACGATAAAAAGGCTAAAGAGCGCTATAGCGTGCGAAATGCTATGGTCCCATTTTTAAGGATCTAGCGGTAAGCGCGTTTTTTTGTGTCTGAATTTTATTTTCAGCGCACCTAAAAACCCCTCTCCAACAGATTTAGTTTTAATCAACCCGCTTCATAGGAAGCGGATAATTTCGTAATGGAGAATGAAAAATGATGAATAATTTAATTGTAAATTGGATTGCCCCTACTAGACGTCAAGGAGGTGAAGTAACCCGTACTATTGTAGATCAAGAAAAACTTGCAGCAGTTGCATTCATTCCTGATTCACTAGATCCGGAACATGAAATAAATAATTCAGAACTCGTAAACGCTTTTACGCTTGTAATAGATGATTCTATAAAAAATGAAGACAAAGCAACTCCAGCATTGATAGCGCAAAGAACTGTGTTAGCAGCAACGTTGCTAAAAAATGACAATCTTAAATAAAAATATATGACTGAGAACTAAGGGTATAACCTCGTAGTTTTTTTCTTACCCAAGAGAATATAAAATGCAGCAAGCCATAGCACAAACTACAATAAGCACAGGTGATTATGATGTTGCGGAAGAATACCGTGCGATGATTAAGCCTGAAATGGAATTAGGAATTCGTATTTCTAACCCATTGATGTGGAAATATGTGCAAGCAGCTAATGATGATTCTTTCATTCTTGATGCACCCTGTGGTACTGGGCCGTATTCTCGCACTCTTTTTAATATGGGGAAAGATTTTCGCGTTGCCGTTAGTGATGCCTCTCCAAAAATGTTGGAATATACGCAAACTAGGTTATCTGATCTTGGTCATGTAGCTGAAACACATTTGGCAAAGCTAGATCAATTCACTCAAAATAAAATGTGGAAAAATAGATTTCAACTTGCACTTGTCCCTAATGTTGCCAGCGAATTATTTGGCGATATGCCTGAAGAGGTCTATGAACAACATCTTATTGGTTCACTAATAGGAGTTAAGTCAGTCTTAGAAAAAGGTGGTATAGCCCTTATTGATGCGCGTGATTGGGAAGAGACTTTAAAGAGGCAATGGGATAAAACAACTCGAGAAAATAAACATGACAATGTTATTTATCACGCAGAATATGATTGGATTTTTGGTTCAGAAGTTAATAGTGTCCACACTGCATATACTAAATTTTGGAATGAAAGAGATGGCTTTGAAAAAGCAAGAAATAATATTATTCGCTTTGCAGGTAGAACCAAAGATCAATTAGAAACATTATTTAACAAAGCTGGGTTTGAAGTTATTGAGACAGCTCGCGACTTGCGTGGCAATAATAATGAACCATTTATTACCTTTGCATTAACAGCGGTATAAAAATATGTCTAAAAATTTAAACATCACGCAAGGCGCATCGAAAGAAGAGATTTATCAGGAAATTTTACCGCAGATAGAGTCCATTATCTCTGGTGAAGAAAATTTGATGGCTAATCTCGCCAATATATGTGCGGTGTTGGATGCCGCGTTTCATCATTTATGGACAGGGTTTTATATTGCCGATGGCGATACGCTTGTTCTTGGACCTTTTCAAGGGCCGCTGGCCTGTACGCGCGTGCCGTTAAAACCTGTGGCGCGTGGCGTATGCGGCGCGGCGGCAATCAGTCAAATAACGCAAATTGTGCCAAATGTTGATGAATTTGCGGGGCATATTGCCTGTTCTAGTGCATCAAGGTCTGAGATTGTTTTGCCTTTGGTTGCAAACGGTGAAACGCAATTGGTACTCGATATTGATAGTGCTGAGCTTAATATGTTTGATGAGATAGATGAGAAGTATTTAACTCAGCTTATTGGTATTATTAAAAACAAACATTTTAACTCCTAAAATATTCTCTATCCCCACATATAGAGTATAAACTTAAGGCTAGAACTTGAAAATTCTGGCTTTTTCTTTACGTTAAGACTCATTATGAAACTCACGTGGAAACAGATTGATCCATTTTTAAAGTCCCCTGACCCTAAGGCGCGGGTGGTGTTGGTTTATGGTCCTGATGATGGCCTAATGCGCGAGCGTGCAATCATGATTGCCAAAACGGTAACCCCTGATTTGGACGATCCATTTAATGTCGTCAGTTTAACAGCCGATCTTATTAATGATGATCCCGCCCGACTGAATGATGAAGCCAATGCGATGTCGATGATGGGTGGCGCGCGCTTGATTCGTATTGAAGATGGTGCGGATAAGCTTACCCCAACAGTGAAATCATATCTTGAAGACCCAAGTGCCGAAAATTTAGTCATTATTGAAGCTGGTGCGTTAGGGACACGTTCTTCCTTGCGCCAGCTTTGTGAAAAAGCAAAAAATGCGGCGGCGCTTCCTTGCTATGTTGAAGATGAACGTGGGATGGGTAATCTTATTCGCGATACATTATCTAATGTAGGTTTTCGTATTGAAGGGGACGCACTTCATGCGCTATCCAATGCCATTATGGGCGACCGTATGCGCGCGCGTGGTGAGATTGAAAAGCTCATCACTTATATGGGTGCGCCAGAAGGCGATAATCTTTGTGTGACATTACAAGATGTGCAGGCCAGTTGTGGCGATAGTAGTGCGGCATCGCTCGATGATTTGATTTATGCGGTGGCAGGGGGCAATGCGAAGATTGCTATGGCTTCTTATCAACGCTTAATTGAGGAAGGCATTGCGGATATTGTTATTTTACGTTCAATGCAAAATCATTTTCGTCGTTTGCACTTTGTTGCGGCAAACATGAACCAAGGACAATCCTTGGATATGGCGATTAAATCATTGCAACCACCATTATTTTTTAAAGTTGCGCCAGCCTTTAAAAGCCAAGTATCAAAATGGCGCGGGCCTAAGTTGGATATTATCATGTCAAAACTGGCTGAATTAGAGGCACAAACAAAGCGCACAGGTGCGCCTGTTCAAACGTTATGTGCGCAAGCGATTTTATCTTTAAGTGTGATGCGTTAAAAAAATTATTGAAATGGTTTTTCGAAGAAAATGAATATAACGTTGTGTGGGTATCGAACGCCAAAATTGTTTAGAAATTTTTTAAAGCTAAATACAAAAAACCCTCCTTATATTGATGAGGAGGGTTTTTTTAATGTTTGTTTTGTAGGGTTTTTTATTATTTAGACATTTTATTGGCCCATTTATCAGCAATTGATTTTGCGGCATCACGACCACCAAATCCAAAGGCAATAGCGGCAGCAATCGCAACACTACCGAGTGTGAAGCCAAATGCCATAGTGACGATGTTGTCTGCTAAGCCCATAGATTTTAAACCCATTGCAAGAACAAGACCTAAGATCGCAAAGCGTGCGATCGCGGCGATGCCTGCGCTACCTGATGCAACAAGTTTTTGGTAAGCGATGTTGCTTAAGAAATTACCAACAACAAGGATAATACCACCTGTTAAGATGCCTCCACCGAATTTAAGAACTTCAGCAAAGATTGATGAGATAACATCAATACCAAGCACGTCAACCGCCGCCGTTGAAGCTGCTAATAATGAGAAGAACGTAATTCCGCTATTGATCAGCTTTGTTAGGGTGAATTTTTCTGTGAAGATACCTGTAAGGCCAATTTTTTCAGGAAGGCTGTTTAATTGCATACCTTCAAAAAGACCGCCTAACATAAATGTTACAAACTTTGCGACATAATAAGCGACAAGAATAATGATGGCTGCACCAATGATATTGGGAACCGCGGCCATTAATTTACCAATCATGTCTGACGCTGGGTCTGAGATTGCTGGGATATTTAAGATACCAAGTGCCGCAACAACAATCGGTAACAAAATACCACCAAAGATAAAAGCACTACCGAAAGGAGAGATTTTAATATCTTTATTACCTGTTTTATCTGCAATCACAGTATCGGCTTTTACAAGAACCATACCGACCAGTTGTGACACTGTTTTGGCAATCATCCAACCAGCATAACCAACAATACCTGCACCGATAATATTTGGGATAGCAGCCATGAATTTGTTTACCATGTCTTTTAATGGCGCCAATACATCGGTTAATCCAAAATATTGTAAAACAGTCATAAGAACAAAAATTGTTAAAATAGCTTTGATAATAGAAGCGATAGGAGAGACTAGGTCAATAACACTGCCATCGTCCATTTTTCTATTTAGAAGCGATATTTTTGATAGGGCAGAGCGGATAATACCTGACACTATAGAGACAGCGATCATACCACCGATAAGAATAAGTAGACCAATGATTGTTTTGGCTAAAGCTCCTGGGTTTTCGGCACTGAATATGCCAGATAAGAATTCGATAAAATTTTCCACAATATAACTCCTTTATAAGTATTAATATTCTACACGTATCTTTCTAGTACGCTTAAATATGCTCAAGATTTGAGAATTGAGGGGACAATGCCCTCAAAATTAAAAAAAGGCAAGTAAAACAAATAATTATGGCAAGTTGTTAATGTGTCGGCGTTGAAATAAGGCTTTAAATATATTTGTTGACCCATGTCGATATAACATCAGCAGCATATTCTGCATCTTCTTTGCGTGAGATAAGGTGATCTGCATCATCTAATGAAACATAGCTTTTTGGATGCTTTGCCCATGAGAAAATTTTCCCTGCATTTTCAATACCCACCGTTTGGTCAAGTGGTGCGTGCATAACAAGTAATGCTTTCTTTAAATTTTCAACGTGCCCTTGTAACTTCACACCTTCAATATCTTCAATAAATTGTTTTTTTATTTTAAAAGGACGGCCGACAAGACAAATATCGGCTTCGCCATCACGCATGATTTTCTCTCTATCGCCTTGGAAATTATGGGCGACATGGGCGACATCTGCAGGTGATCCTAATGTGACAACGGCGCGTGCTTCTGGAATTTTTTCGGCGACTGCCAAGATCGCGGATCCGCCTAATGAATGACCAATCAGAATAGAAGGAGCTTGTAATTCATCGCGCATAAAATCTGCAGCGGCGACCAAGTCTTCAACGTTGGATGTGAAATTGGTATTGGCAAAATCACCTTCGCT
>CAZYHI010000032.1:0-13345 GCA_964647515.1 uncultured Micavibrio sp.
CTCCAGCTTATAGAGATCATCCTCATGCACAGGCACGGTCCAGTCGGCTTTAGCGCCGCCTGACAGCACCGTCGCCACGGCATTTGAAACCACAACATCATGCGGGGTCGCCTTACCAGATTTACGCAAGTCCGCGACAGCAATCTCCAGCGCAAATTTTCCCGTTTCTCCAGGCAAGCGAATTTCTTCAACAGGTGTGGGTGCTTTATAATTTTCCGCCAGCTCCAATGCTTTTTGCTTGGCATCAAACAACAATCTATCGCGGTTCATCGTAATGCCATCACTATCCCGCAGATAACGGATTTCTTTGGCTTCTTGCGCGGACTTTGCGACTTTTGCCAAAGCAATCGTTTCAAACGCTTTACGCACCGCGCCCATTGGCGTGTTTTTGGGCGAGAACCAAACAGTTTTTCCGCCTGTCGCTTTATCGTAATTTTGGCGTTCTTCTTCTTGGTATCGTAAAATCATTTCCTTACAGCCGCCCCAACCCGGAATAATACCAACGCCAACCTCAACCAATCCAGTATAGGTTTCGGCATGTGCTTGCACATGGTCAGAGTGAAGCAAGATTTCACAACCCCCACCCAGCGCCATACCAGACGGCGCAGACACCACAGGGAAAGGCGCGTATTTCAACGCTTTATAGACTTTTTGTCCACCAGAAACGAGGCTGTCAATTTGTGGCCACATGGCAATGTTCATGGCGAAAATGGCCAGACCCAAATTCGCGCCCGCAGAAAAATGTGATCCTTCATTATAAATCACCATCGCTTTATAATCGTCAGATTTTTCAATTAGCTTAATCGCTTGATGATAGGCATTAAAGACTTCCTCATCCAGCGCGTTCATTTTACCGGTGAATTCAACACACAGCACACCATCACCGACATCCCAGACAGACGCGCTAGCGGTTTTAATAACAGGTTCAGCATTGAGTTTAATATCACGAAGCAGCAACACACCATCAGCACGTTTTACATCATGATATTTTCTATCTGTACCAAAAGCCTGAAGCTTACCATTTTCGACTTTATAAAAACTACCGTCACCGACGGCTTCTAAGAGTGGTGGAACGTCGATTCCTTCTTCTTTGAGTTTATCCGCAAACCATTTCGGGCCGAGTTGGTCAATCATTTCAAACGGGCCGCGTTTCCAGTTCGTCCCTAAACGCATCGCTTCATCAACGGATGAGATATCATCGGCAATTTGTGGAACAAGTGACGCGGCATAAGCCAATGTTTTGGATAGAACTTTCCAGGCGTAAACGCCGCCTTCATCATCGCATTCAACGACAGCGCGTAATCCTTTTTTACCCGCTTTAACCGAAGCGAGTTTCTTCTTATTCGATTTACGATATTGGCTTTCGTCAAATTTATCAGGGTTTAAAGCCAATGTTTGCTTTTCTTTTGTCCCCTTTGGCGCATCAGGATTCAGGCGATAAAAACCACCTTTGCCTTTACGCCCGTTATAACCCGCCTCAATCATTTGCGGCACAAACGCGTAATCTTTATAAATTTTACGATATTCATCATCATCAGGAAGGCTGGATAGCATTGAGTTTGCCAGATAAGGCATCAAATCCACTCCGACCAAATCAATCAAACCAAACACGGCTGTTTTGGGCACGCCAATCGGTTTACCCATGACGGCATCGGCAACCTCAAGCGGTACATTATCTTCTACCGCGACATTCAGCGCCATTTGCATCCAAAAAACCAGCAGACGATTAACGATAAAACCTGGCGTGTCTTTACAAGTCACGACGCCCTTACCCAAACGCACATCACAGAATTCTTTAACGGTTTTAACCGCATCTTTATCCGTTTTATCACTCGTGATAATTTCTAATAAACGCATGTAACGCGGTGGATTAAAGAAATGCGTAATCATAAAATCATTCACAAATTCTTTTGGTTGCCCTTCCGCGAGTTTTGCCAAAGGAATTGTTGATGTATTTGATGTTACGATAGATCCTTTTTTACGATACTTTTGAATTTTTTCATACGTCGCATGTTTGATTTTTAAATCTTCCAAGACAACTTCGACAATCCAATCACAATCGCTTATTTTTTCAAGATCATCTTCTAAATTACCAACCTCAATCAGCTTAGCATTTTTTTTCGACATAAACGGTGCAGGGTCGGCCTTTAACATTTTAGCGACCGCACCTTTAGCAATGACGTTACGATCTTCCGCATCTTTAGGCACAATATCAAGCAACACCACAGGCACGCCCGCATTGGCAATTTGCGCGGCAATACCGCTTCCCATCACACCTGCACCAATAACAGCTACTTTTTTAATCTCAGTCATTTATTATTTTCCTTTTTTCGCGCTGCTACCAATTTTACTCATATTTTGTCGTAGAATGTTTACATCACAATTTAGATTGCGGTAAATTTGTATATGGTTATTTAAATTTTGTAGGGCATCATTTTCGACACCGATAATATTAAAATTCACACTTGAACCCGTTTGTTTAATCGTTGATTTTTTGGCATGCATATAATTATTAAAAGATGTTTGAACATTTTTTGCAAAATATGAACATGTTTCAGAGGCCGCATTAGCAGGAAACGACAAAAAAAGTACAACCAAAAACAAACTATATTTAAGCATACTAAACACTCTCTAAAATAATCGCTGTTCCTTGACCGCCACCAATACACATGGTGGCAAGGCCAAGTTTTTTACCTTCACGTTGCATCAAGCTAGCCAGCTTACCCGTGATACGCGCACCAGACGCGCCCAGCGGATGCCCCATCGCAATCGCGCCACCATCAAGGTTGACTTTTTCTTGTGGTAATTTCAAATCATGAAGTACTGATAAACTCTGCGCGGCAAAAGCTTCGTTCAGCTCCGCCACTTCAATATCATCAATTGAAACACCGGCGCGCGCCAACGCTTTTTGCGTTGCAGGGACAGGACCAATACCCATGATATCCGCCGCACATCCAGCCACCCCAACAGATTTAATCCGCGCTAAAATCGGCAAGCCATGTTTCTTGGCGTATTCTTCTGATGCCACCAAAACCGCCGCCGCACCGTCGGTTAAAGGCGAGGCCGTCCCCGCCGTTACCGTTCCATTCTCATCAAAAGCAAGCTTTAACCCTGCCAAAGCTTCAACCGTTGATCCTTCACGGATACAGCCATCTTCGCTCACTCCATTTACCTCAACAATTTCATCTTTGAATTTGCCTGCGTTTCGCGCTTCGGCAGCTTTATTTTGTGACCCGACCGCGAATTCTTCTTGTGCCACGCGGTCAATTTTATATTTCTTGGCTAAATTTTCGGCAGTTTCGCCCATACCTATATAAGCCGCAGGGCAAACATCCATCATGTCTGGATTAGGCATCGGGTTGAAGCCCCCCATAGGGATACGGCTCATGCTTTCTACACCTGCACAAACAAACACATCGCCCGCGCCCATTTGGATATAACCTGCCGCCATTTGGATCGTTGTCATCGATGACCCACAAAAACGGTTCACGGTCGCACCAGCAACGCTATCGGGTAAGCCTGCCAATTGAGCTACAATTTTGGCGAGGTTAAAGCCCTGCTCGGCCTCTGGAAAAGCACAACCCATCAAAATATCTTCAATATCATCGGCATTAACGCCAGTGTCACTAATAAGGGCTTTAATCACCGTTGCCGCCATATCATCGGGGCGGGTTTTCGCCAGTGCCCCTTTCATTGCAAAGGTAAAAGGGGAGCGTTTATAGCCACATAAAACGACGGGGGTTTGCATAGGACAGCCTTTCAACAAAAATTAATAAATGAGACGAGTTCTGAACGGTACTTTATATGATATAAAAGGACAAATCTATAATAATACATGAAGACTAAATATAGTTTTGACACTGACGCAAAAATCAGCCATTAACTTCATTTAGAATATTTAAAAGTTTCGGCTATGAGAGCTTTGGCCGCATAAATTTAAGATCATTATTAAGGAGCGAGATATATGTCAAAAGGATTGAAGCGCATTTGTATGAATTGTGGAGCGCGGTTTTATGATTTAGATAAAAACCCCATTATATGTCCATCTTGTGAGACTGAGTTTACAGGTGAAATTAAAGTAAAAGGCCGCCGTGGCCGCCCCGCAGTGGAAGAAACAGCGCCAGTAAAAGAAGCTGAAGCTAAAAAACCTGAGGCGGAAGAAGAAGATGATGTTTCCGATATTGATGCCGATGATGATATTGTCAGTTTAGATGATGTTGATGAAGATGATGTCAATGATGATAACGAAGAGGATGATGCAACCTTAACCATTGATGATGACCCTGATGATTTGGATGAACCCGATGATTTAGAAGATAATCTTGATGATTTGGATGACAACGAAGACGATAAATAAGCATTTTATTACTATTATTTCGACAAGAGGGTTGCTTAAAAACAGCGCTCTTGTTTTTTATCCGTCTTGCTATCAGGGCATTTTTTAAGTGATTTTATCCCCCCATTTGATGGAGATATATATAAATTACGCTGATTTGGATGTATCTTATAAAGACGCAACACGCGGTTATAATCAGGCACTTTCTTACTTTTAATTTGTTTAATTAAAAAGATAGCCGCCGTCAAAGCGCGCGTCGCCGTACGTTCGGTTAATAAAATAGGGCGTGATTTCACTTTTATATTTGAAATAAAATTATCTTTTGGAGCTAGTAAATCTAATCTTTCGCAAAAATCAAAAGACAAGATGCTATATTCATGGCTTTCGTTTTGGATAGAATATTGCCAACCATTAATAGAAAAATGATAGCGATATGTCTTATTACCATTACTCAAATACCCTGGAATCGCCTCAATTTTATAGTGAAGCCCCGTGATTATTGCTAACATCGGGTCTTTCACGATAGCTTGTGCTTTCAAACTTTTGACAAATTCCAGCCTCTTCCAGCCACGCGGCGGCCAAAAGATGCCTAGCATCTTTTTATTCGACATAGTCTTACCCTATTCAACCCAACAGCTCTTTTATAAATGGCTGTCTATTTTTTTGATTATGCCTATTAGAAAAGAAAAATAATGAAAAGTCAACTATTCTTTACGTATCTGTCATGCAATAAGTTTATATCTTAGATCTATACTCATTAATGAAACCTCAGGATAACAATAGGGAGCCATGAAAAGCTTGGTTTTCCATAGGCATATTTTACCTATTTCCTTTTCTAAAAATATTCTATATAACCACAATATTCATTTTATATTATGACGTAAATTAAAGGAGTTAATAATGAAAAAATCATTAGCATTAGCGCTTCTAGCAAGTTGTTACCTAACAATGCCTGCTGCGAACGCGACAACATTAGAAGAAGAAACTGGCACAATTGCAGAAGGTAGAACTGCCGGTGGATATACAAGCAACGGTAATTTTAATACTGCTGCACCAACTATACCCGCTGCCCCTGCCGCACCAGCTACCCCTGCCCCTGCAGATATTATCCCTGCTGCTGGCGTACCTGGTGACCTAAACGTTTTTGGAGCATCTTTAAAAGCAGTTCCTGGACAATGTTATGGTCGTGTTACTGTTCCTGCTATTAAAAAAACAATAAGCGAACAAGTTTTGGTTGAGCCTGCTGGTAAAAAAGTAGCAAAAATTATTCCTGCTCAATATAAGACAGTAACTGAAAACTTTACTTCAAAAGAAGCTTCAGAAAAATTAATCACAATTCCTGCAACATATAAAACAGTGACTGAAACAGTTGTTGTTAAGCCTGCTGGAACAAAAGTTATTCCTGTTGCTGCAACATACGCAGACCAGTCAGAACGTGTTTTGGTTAAACCAGCTCGTACATACTGGAAACAAGGCGCAGGTCCTAACCAGCGTGTTGATGAAGTAACGGGTGATATTATGTGTCTCGTAGAAGAGCCTGCTGTTTACAAAAACATCAGCAAGCGTGTTCTTGTTTCTCCTGCGACAACGCGTGAAGAAGCAATCCCTGCGATCACAAAAACAATCACAAAGCGTGTTGTTGACCAAGCTGCTCGTGTAGAGCGTCAAGCGATACCAGCGGTTACAAAGCAACTTACAAAACGTGTTTTGGTGACACCTGAGCAACCTGTTTATACAGAAACTGCGGCGAAATACCGTACGGTAAACAAAGAAGTGATCGTATCACCTGAGCAAGTGACTTGGAGCCAAATCCTTTGTAAAACAAATGCAAATACAAGTACTGTTGCGTCTGTTCAAAATGCTTTGAAAAAAGCGGGTTACAACCCAGGTAACATTGATGGTGTTTTAGGTAATCAAACTTACAACGCAGTGAGCCGCTTCCAACGTGATAACAACCTTCACAGAGGTCAAATCACTATGGAGACTTTAAAAGCTCTTGGCGTTAACTCTTAATTCCAAAAGATATTAAAATTATTATAGAGGCCATCTTTCACGAGGTGGCCTTTTTTAATGAATAGATAAATAAATTATTTCATCAATTCAACGTCACAGGCAGTAAGTCATTAATATGAATGGCTGCCATCGCGGTATCGTACGAATCCATCACCGAAATTTGAGACCCATCGGCGGCATACACGACATAGCTGTTATCCGCATCGGATTCGTCAGATTTTTCACAACGCACGTAAGCAATTTGGTTTAATCCCACATTCAAAAAATCTTGGAGCGATAGCTCTTTCAATAAATCTAATGTTTCTTCTTCAGTTTTATCTTGATTGATATTCATTTTGACCACCCTTTATATGTTTATTATACCGCAAAATAATGAATAAGGACTTAAAAAATTATTTTGTTTTTGGCTTGTCGCTATCGACTTCTATGGCTTGCGCGGAAGAAACCTGACCATCCAAAGCGGGCTTTCCTGATATTTCAATCTTGCGGGCGGTGCTTTCGGGTTGTACGCGCTCCATCTCAATATGAAGCAAGCCATTATCGAGTGCCGCACCAAGCACCTCTATCCCATCGGCCAAAACAAAACTGCGGCTGAATTGCCGCGCGGCAATACCACGGTGAAGGTACAGACGGTCACCGTCTTCTTCTTCCTGACGACCACGAATAATCAGCTGGTTCTTTTCAACCTCAACATCGAGCGTCTCCATGGTAAAACCAGCTACAGCCAGTGTAATGCGTAGGCCATTTTCACCAGTTTGTTCGATATTGTAAGGGGGGTAACCATCTGACGCGGATTTGCGCAGGCGGTTAAATGTTTCTTCAAAATGATCAAAGCCCAAAAACATCGGGCTATCAAATAATGATAGTCTTGTATTCATTGCGATCTCCTTGTTCAAAAGCAAGTTGCAGTATATTCTGAAGCCTTATCCATAAGCACTTCACCGACTATTATATTCAACAGAACACAGATTTTCAAGATTTTTTGCTGAAAAGCTTATTCAGCTTCGTTTTTAATGAATTTACGCCCGCAATAATGACAGCTCACGCTATTGTTTTTACCGAAACGATACCAAACCTGCGGGTGACCGAGCGGCCCAACACCGCCATCACAGACCACTTCATCAATATCAGCAGCGATCTTAATAATTTCCGCAGGTTTTAAATTATTATTTTTCATTTTCTTCACATTTCATTAAACTTTATGAGCGATAAATAATATATCAAAAATGGCATAAAACGCCTGTTCGAAGCAAGCATCAATCATATTTTAATATCATGACACATTCATTCAATTTAAAAGATAATACCACCTTAAAAGACCGTGCTGATAAGTTCACGATCATTGAGGTGGATTTATCAAAGATTGTCAAAGGTTGGAAAAAATCACTCTATAGTTTTGAATGGCTGTTGCCCGATGGGACGGTTCGCCCTCCTGAAAAACTCACTACGCAATATCGTCATCAATATAATAACGTTGAACAAACCTATCAGTTAAACGGCACATTAGAGCGTCCCGTCTTAGGGCTCGGCATCATGGATAATGTTGAGATTGGCTCACGTAAAGAAGTGTTATTGACGCTGGCACGATTGGGCGTTGGAACAATGGATGTTCATGTACCAAAATCTTGTTTAGAAGATTTTAAAAAATTTATGTGATAAGATAGTGAGATGAGAAAAATAGCTCTAAATAATATACTGTCATCCTCCGACTTGATCGGAGTATCCCATATCACCTTAAAAGATCCTTCGGGCAAGCCGAAGGATGACAATAAAGGGGATGACGACCGTAAAGAACGCGGTAATGTCTTTTTCTACATTCTTTTGGCTGTCGCTTTGTTCGCCGCGCTCAGCTATGCCGTGTCACGCAACAACACAGGCAGTACAAATATCTTTGATGAAGAACAAGCCAAACTTGCCGCGCAAGAAATTATTGAGTATGGGAATACGGTGGCGAATGCGGTGCAGAAGTTGCGCCTGCGCGGGTGTAGCGATACAGAAATTAGTTTTGAGAATGACCTTTCTTCTATAGATTATAGTAATACAGGTTCTCCAACGGATGAATCATGCCATATATTTAAATCGAATGGAGGAAATATTGCCTATATGTCCCCTCCAGAAATTTCACAAACATATGAAGACAGTGAAGGAATATTTTTCCAAAATTTATATAACCAATATCGTTTCACTGGTAATGGAGCTATAGAAAACGTTGGAACAGATGCTGCAGAATTAATCATGTTTAACAGAATGCGAGAAAGCTATCCAAATGCAATTTTAATATGTGATTATATTAACAAACAGCTTAATATAAATTTTAAAGTAGGTGATGGTAATGATGTTTTAAATTTAAATGATTGGGTTAGATTTGTAGGCACCTATATCACCTCTCCTTTAGATATTTCTAATATTGTAGGCGATCAAATACCTGTGTTTGCAGGTAAGACAGCAGCTTGCTTCGAAGAAGGACACGGAGGGAGTCAAGTATCCTACTACCAAGTCCTCATCGCCCGTTAAACCTTCTCCCACGTTGTGCCCTCACGGGTGTCTTTGATTTCAACGCCCATGGATAATAATTCATCACGAATTTCATCGGAGCGGGCATAGTCTTTATTGTCCTTGGCTTCTATACGTTCGGTGATTAATGTTTCAATTTTTGTCACGTCTTCGTCAGACACGACTTCACTGTCGAACCAATCATCAGGTCTTTGTTGTAAAATACCAAGTAAATTACCAATCGATAACAACGTTGATTTTAACGCTGCACTGTTTTCTTGTTTCACCAATTTATTTAATTCGGCAATCACCAAAGGTGTATTGAGGTCGTCATAAAGCGCGTCGAGGATGGGTTGAGGGATTACTACCCCGCCCTCGTCATACCGTGGCTTGACCACGGTATCTTTTTCTAACGCATGAGATCCCGCGATCAAGTCGCGGGATGACGGTAGAGAGGAATCGAAGGATGACAAGGATTCCAATTTCTTATAAAGCTTATCAAGCAACACTTCGCTTTGGTGTAGGGCTTGCGCACTCCAATCCAATGGCTGGCGGTAATGCGCGGACAGTAAAGTCAAGCGTATCACTTCGCCTTTATGATCTTTCATCACATCGTTCACAGTTAAAAAATTACCCAAAGACTTAGACATTTTTTCACCATCAACGGTTAAAAACCCGTTATGAAGCCAGACACGTGCAAAACTATCGGGGCTATCCGCCATATCATTGGCACAACAGCTTTGGGCAATTTCATTTTCATGATGGGGGAATTTTAAATCTGCGCCACCACCATGAATATCAAAGGGCAGACCAAGTGTTTTTTCCGCCATGGCCGAACATTCAATGTGCCAACCAGGTCGACCACTGCCCCATGGACTATCCCACCCTGGTTGGTCTTTATTGCTTGGTTTCCACAAAACAAAATCCGCAGGGTCACGTTTGTAAGGCGCAATCTCAACCCGTGCGCCTGCGACTTGTTCATCACGGCTGCGCCCTGATAATGCGCCATAGGATGGATTTGACGGCACGTGAAATAAAACATGGCCTTCGGCTTCGTACGCATATTCTTTTTCGATAAGCGTTTGATTAAGCTCAATCATTTCGTCGATATACTCAGTGGCTTTGGGTTGAATATCTGGCGCATTTGCCCCCAAGCTTGCCATATCTTCATTATAAATGCGCGTGTACTTCTCTGTAATGTCATTAATGGGCAGGCCAGCCTCTTGCGCAGCGGTGATGATTTTATCTTCAACATCGGTAATATTCGATACGTACGTGACTTTTGGATAGGTATGACGAAGCAAGCGCACCCATTGGTCGAAAACCACTGTCGCACGTGCATTACCAATATGCGCGTAATTATAAACCGTTGGACCACACACGTACATCTTCACATGATTTTCATTAATCGGGATGAATTTCTCTTTTTGGCGGGTAAGTGAATTATATAATTTTATTTTATTTTTTGGCATTATCTTGTTTTTTTAGAGTCTTGTATTTTCGGGCATTTTCAGCCATATAAAGGGATAAATTAAATCTTATAGACCATAAAAGACATGAGTGTAGAAAAATTCAACCCAAAAAATAATAAGCCAACACGCGAAGAGGCTGAAAAAGCTGTTGAGACTTTGTTAAAATGGGCGGGGGAAGACCCCACGCGTGAGGGTTTGCGCGAAACGCCTGCACGCTATACCCGTGCCTTTGAAGAACATTTCGCAGGATATGGCCAAGATCCCGCACGGGAGCTTTCCAAGATTTTTGAAGATATCGACCAATATGACGATATGGTCTTAGTCAAAGACATTGATTTTGTTTCCCATTGCGAACATCACATCGCGCCCATCATTGGTAAAGCGCATGTCGCTTATTGGCCGAACCGAAAAGTTGTTGGCATTAGTAAGCTGGCGCGAATTGTTGATATTTTTGCTAAGCGTCTTACAAGCCAAGAAAAAATGACTCGCGATATTGCCGATGTTATTCAAAATACATTGGACGCCAAAGGATGTGCAGTGATGATTGATGCTAATCACCAATGTATGAGTACACGCGGTGTCGGCAAAGCACATTCCTCAACAGTGACGTCGCATTTCACTGGTGTGTTTAAAAAAGAAAATGATACGCGGCAACGCTTTATGGAGATGATAAAGTAAATGAAATTTGAATTGCCCAAATGGTATGACTTGCATGTGCATTTTAGGCAAGGCGATACGATGGGTGATTATATTAAAGCGCACATTGATATGGGGTGTGCAGGTGTATTGGCGATGCCAAACACGCAACCCCCCATTGCTCGCGTAAGTGGCGCCAATACAGATACATATTGGACAATTGAAAGTTACCTCAACGCGATAAAAACCGCAGGCGGTGAGGCATTTGATGGCATCATTGTGCCGCTTTATTTAACGCCCAATACAACACCAGAAATGATTATGAAAGGCGCGAAAAGTGGCTTATTACGTTCGGCGAAATATTACCCACCCCACGGCACAACCAATGCTGAGCATGGCGCAGGGCTAGAAATCTACATGAATAATGGTGTGTTTGAAGCCATGCAAGATGCTGGTGTCATCCTTAATATTCATGGTGAAGAACATGGCTTATCAGGCGAAAAATATTTTGGCGCAACAAGTAATGCTGAAGATTATTTTTATCAAACGCGCATGCCAGATTTGGTCACAAAATTTCCGAACCTTAAAATTGTATGTGAACATATCACCACAAAAACCGCGACTGATTTTGTAAGCAATGCCAATGATAATATCGCCGCAACGATCACGCCCCAGCATTTAATGTTTACCGTGGCGGATTTATTACAAGGATTTAAATATCACCTTTATTGCTTGCCTTTGGTGAAGTTTGAAAAAGACCGTATTGCTTTGTTAAGCGCGGCAACGTCGGGCAAGGCCAAGTTTTTTGCAGGAACAGATAGCGCGCCTCATACAGAAAAATGTACGCCATGCGGTTGCGCCGCAGGGTGCTTCACGGGTGGCATTGCGCCACAACTTTATGCGATGGGCTTTGATTTAAATGAAAATAATTTTGATGCGTTTAAGAATTTTCTCTGCCTCAATGGTCCCAAATTTTATGGTTTAAAAATATCTAATGAAATTTTTACCTTAGAAAAAACACCAAGCAACCCAACAGTGAATAGTGACGCCACGCCCCTTCATACGGGCTTAGATATTTCATTGGGCTGGACTCTCACATTATGAGTTGGGTTGTCGCAGGACTACTTGCACCGCTCTTATGGGCTGTAACAAACATTGCAGACCAAATAATGATGCGAAAGTTTTACGTAGGACAACCTTTATTGCTTATGGCAATAAGTGGCCTTGTCTCATTTTTCCCTTTTATTATTATTGCTGTCTTCAATACCGAGATATTTGCAATTGATAAAAGTACCGCCTTTATTTTTATTTTAAGTAGTATTGTAAACTCCTGTGGGCTTTTAGCTTATTTTAAAGCATTAGAACTAGATGAAGCGAGTAATGCAGTTCCTATATTTCAATTACAGCCAATTTTTATTTTTGTTGCTGCCTACTTTTTATTTGACGAAGTGATAAGCTTTACACAAAGTATAGGTGTTTTTATTATTATAATATCTGCCTTATGTATATCTATTGACTTCAAAAATAAGAAGTATAACTGGAGAACATTATACCTTATCGGATTATGCGGAATTGTCTTATCTTCAACGACTATATTAGATAGACATCTTTTACAGGAAGAAGACTGGCTAACAGCTATGGCATGGAAATCCCTTGGATATGTTTTCTTCTTTATACTTGTGTTTTTAGGTCATTCAAAAACAAGAATTAAGATTTTTGAGAAACTTAAAAAACCTGTCATAAATGGTACACAATTTTTGGTACTGATAGAAATTATTGCGATTGTAGCTAATCTTTTTTTCCTAATTTCTTTAGATACGACACCATCAGCTGGTCTTACACAAACACTCACAGGTTTTATGCCTCTATTTGTTTTAATATTAGGATATTTAGGTTATAGAATATTACCGCAACACATCAAACAACCAAAACAAGGCCTGCATTTAACTTGGCATCTAGCCTGTTTAAGTACCATGCTCATTGGTTTATATTTAATTTATTAAAATGTTCGATCTATCTCCTGAATATATTGCGCTTGGTGTCATCGGTTTATTAATTCTTACGATTATCTTATTGGCGATCACGAAGCGCCAAGGGCGTTACCCGTATTTTGCACGTGACTTTTTATTAACCAAAGCTGAGCAGAAATTTTATGGTGTTTTAAAAGCCGTTGTTAAAAATAAATATGAGATTGCGTGTAAGGTTCGCCTTGCCGATATTATTAATTGTAGTGATATTAATTGGCGCAAAGGCTATGGTGGCCAGATTGCCTGCAAACATATTGATTTTATTTTGTTCGACCCACGCACCAGTAAAATTCTTCTCGCCATTGAGTTGGATGATAAATCCCATGATAAGCCCGCACGGCAAAAACGCGATATTTTCGTCAATAAAG
>CAZYHI010000032.1:13355-18817 GCA_964647515.1 uncultured Micavibrio sp.
GGCGTGACTTTACTTCGCTTTAAAGTCGAATGGGGGTATGATATGGCAAGGTTAGATAAAGAAATTGCTTTAGGACTTAAAAATGCCAAATAAAGTACGTGATGAAAACGCGATGAAGCTAAAATTTGATGATAAAGGTCTTATCACCGCGATTGCACAAGATGCTGAGACAAAAGAAGTACTCATGCTCGCCCATATGAACCAAGAGGCGTTTGATAAAACGCGCGAGACTGGTGAAGCGCATTATTGGAGTCGATCCCGTCAAGAGCTGTGGCATAAGGGGGCGACCAGTGGCGCAACACAAATTGTCAAAGAAATGCGCCTTGATTGCGATCGGGATGCGATTTTATTGCTAATTGAGCAAAAAGGCGGTGGAGCCTGTCATACAGGACGTCCCAGTTGCTTTTACAACAAGATGGATGAGAGTTAAGATGTTCTGTATTAAAAGTTAAGAAAAATAGATAAAATTTTAGTTAAATTTGTCTTATGTCAATAAATCTTTTTATTTCAATATGTTAGCAAATCAGTTTATGATAGATGATGCCATCTCGATGCATCAATTAAAGACATTATTAATCCTTTTACAGTAAAATCTAAGATGGAGTGTCATGTTCTCTTTACAGTATATGGGCATGAATAACATTAACGCTAGGATACAACTTGGTTTTTAAGGCTAAAATAGAAGATGATTTTTTACTTCAAGATAAACAGAATATTATACAGAGCGTTATGAAGAGTAATACAGCTACCAAAAAAACAAAATTGCAAAGTATTCCAGAATATCTGAATAGATCTTCGGCGCATATTTGGAAGAGTAAGCTCAGTTGGCGTATTGCGACTGTTGTGTTTTTGACTATCCTCGCCGTGCAAGCGGTTGTTTTGATTTTGACGATTAAGCAAGAAGAAGTCCGTATCTTAAATGAAATTAAAGAAATTGGCCGTTCTGCGATTGCGCCGACAATTGATGGTAAAACAAATTTTTTAAAGACGCCAATTACAGAAGAACGGGCGAATCGTTTGATATCTTCTACAATTGTAAATGGATTAAATGTTTATTCAGCTAATTATTTGTTGTTAGCCAGTTATGGTGAGCCTGTCACCATTAACCTTATTAATCGTGATAGTTTAACAAAAACTTATAGATCTGGTGATGGTGCATCATATGAAGTGGTATTTAGGCCCGATGAATTAAGGCGGCCTTATATTGTTACCGCCCGCCTTAACTCTGAAAGATTAGTTAGCATGATCGAGAATTATATTTTTCAAACAGTTTTGATTATGTTCTTATTATCTGGTTTGGTTACGGTTGTTTTGATGATTGCGCTGGGACATTGGTTGTTAGAGCCCATTTTATTCATGCGGAATAATTTGATTTTAGCACAGCAAAATCCTGAAAATCCAAGAATAAAAGAAAACCCTTTTAGTAATGAAGATGAGATTGGTGAGGCAATTGAAATTGCACAAATTTTGATTAAACAAAATGCAGATAACATGCAGCAAATAAAAAGTGCGGCCGAAGATAAAATTCACAAGCTTGCTTATTTTGATCAGCTAACTGGCCTTCCAAATAGAACGTCATTTTTACAAAAATTAACAGAGCAAACCTTAATAGGAGATGATAATAAAAATAAAAAATTTGCTGTTGTGACGCTGGATATTGACCACTTTAAGGATATTAATGATTCTATGGGGCATAGTGTCGGTGATGCTATTTTACGTGGTGTGGCCAAACGCTTAAGAACATCTTTACCTGACAATGCCGTCGTATCACGTGCGGGTGAGGATGAATTTGCAGTGACAATGCCACTTAATACAGGTTTAAATACTGCGCGTGATGTTGGTCAAAAGGTTGCAGATATTGTCAAAGCAGAACCGTTAAAAGTTTACAATGAAAGTTTTCAGGTTAGATGCTCTGTTGGTGTTTCGACTTATCCTAAAGATAGTAATGATCCAAATGTTGTTTTGAAAAATGCTGATATTGCGTTAAACCGCGCTAAAGAAGAAGGGCGTGATCGCGTTCGTGAATATTCTGAAGATTTTGACCGTGCTGTTCAGCAACGTTTCCAAATGTTAAGAGATTTAAGAGATGCCTTGGAAAATGAAGATTTAACGGTTTTCTTCCAGCCACAATTCAACCTTAAAACGGGTGAGGTTATTGGAGCAGAAGCGCTTATTCGTTGGTTTAAGAAAGATAACAGTAAAGAAGGTGGGGCTTATATCCCTCCATTTGAATTTATTCCAATTGCAGAGCAATCTGGCCTCATTGTACCGATTGGTGCTTGGGTTCTAAAAGAGGCATGCCATACGGCCAAAGAATGGCACAATCAAGGTAAAAATATTCGTATTGCGGTTAATGTTTCTGGCGCACAATTCTACCAAAGTGATCTTGTGGCTTACACGAAAAAAACATTAGAAGAAACGGGCGTTGATCCAAAATTATTGGAGCTAGAGGTAACAGAAAGTGTCTTTATGGATGATATCAGTATTGCTGTAGAGACATTGAAAAATCTGCATGAGTTGGGTGTGGAGCTTGCCATTGATGACTTTGGTACAGGTTATTCTTCTTTGGCGTATCTACGACAGTTCCATATTGATCGACTTAAGATTGACCAATCATTCATTCGTAATGCGCTTAATAATGCCGATGATGCGGCCATCACACGTACAATCATTAGTCTTGGTCATTCTCTTAATCTACAAGTGATTGCTGAAGGTGTTGAAACAAAAGACCATGAAGACTTTTTGGTTGATCAGGGATGTGACGAAGTACAAGGATTCCGTTACTCTAAACCCGTTCCTAAAGAAGAGTTTTGGGAATTTGTTCATAAGTATAATGGTAAGCTCGATAGTTTCGACTCTTAATCTTTTCTTGCATGGCTTATTTGTAGTCATTATAAAATGCCAGTATGACAACTCAAAAATTTTCTTCTTATAAAGCCCGTGCGTTAACAGGAACAGCTGTGATCCCCGGTGATAAATCCATCTCTCACCGTTCTTTGATGTTTGGTGGAATCGCCATCGGTGAAACAATTATTCATGGCTTATTAGAAGGTGAAGATTGTATTCATACCGCCGATGCGATGCGGGTGATGGGTGCGGACATTCAAAATATTGATGGCGTCTGGCATTGTCATGGTGTTGGTATTGGCGGTTTGCAAGAACCTGATGATGTCTTAGAAATGGGTAATAGTGGTACCTCCACGCGCCTACTGATGGGGCTGGTTGGTGGTCATAATATTACAGTAACATTTAATGGTGATGCGTCTTTGGCGAAACGTCCGATGGGACGGGTGATAAAACCGCTCGAACAAATGGGTGCGGAAATCATGAGCCGTGAAGGCGGGCGTTTACCGCTAACTATTACAGGGCCTGAAGATACATTGAACATAGAATATGAACTGCCCGTTGCTTCGGCGCAGGTGAAGTCGTGTGTGATGCTCGCGGGGTTATCCGCGCTCGGCACGACATCAGTGATTGAAAAAACACCAACGCGCGATCATACCGAAAATATGTTACGCGCTTTTGGTGTCCCTGTTGAGGTAGAGGATTTAAAAGACGGCGCGCAAAAAATTTCTGTGACTGGCGGACAAGATTTAGCAGGCACAACCGTGCATGTGCCAAGCGACCCTAGCTCCGCCGCTTTTCCAACCGTTGCCGCTCTTATTATTAAGGGATCAGAAATTGAAATGTCGAATGTCTTGATGAATGACCGTCGTAATGGGCTTTACACAACATTGATTGAAATGGGCGCGGATATTGAGTTTAAAAACGAACGTATTGAGGCAGGCGAGCATGTTGCCGACTTGATTGTGCGCGGTACGAATATTTTAAAAGCCATTGATGTACCTGCCGCGCGCGTGCCAAGCATGATTGATGAGTTTCCTATTTTGGCGGTGGCGGCCAGTTGCGCCGCAGGCACAACCACCATGACGGGGCTTGAAGAACTTCGTGTGAAAGAAAGCGATCGCTTACTTATGATGTATGAAGGTTTAAAAGCTTGCGGTGTAAAAATCGAAATGGGTGATGATTGGCTGACCATTCATGGCACGGGGCAAGCACCAAAGGGTGGCGCAGAAGTTAAAACTGCGCTCGACCATCGTATCGCCATGAGCTTCATGGTGCTGGGCATGGCAACGCCTAACCCTGTCATCATTGATGATGTTGCGCCGATAAAAACCAGCTTCCCCAATTTCATTGATTTAATGAAAGATTTGGGTGGTAACATGATGGCGAAGAATAGTTAGTTTACAGTAGTTGTTGGTTAAAAAACCTGTTCTCTTGGTTCTATTTTTATTGCTAAGTAAACGATCACGGTATCAATTAACGCAATCACCCAGTAAAACCCTACGGTTATCGTTGCGATATTAACCCAAGGAACATCTGTCCCCATAAATGCCATGGCAAAGAAAGTATATGTACTGCCCGCTTGGGCAATAATGGTACTGACATTATTGCGTAACCAGAGCTTTTTCTCACCAGTGTGGTTTTTAATAAAATGGTAAATTTTAATGTCAATAAATTGCCAGATAACATAAGCGATAGGAGATGCCAAAAGAAAGCGCACAGAATTACCAAGTAGGGTGTTCACAGCCGACCCTGCTTCTTGTGCAAAAGGTAACGCCTCCATCCCCACAATCAGGTGAGTCAAGGCAACCACCAACATCATGGAAAGAAATGCTCCAATAACGGCAGTCTTTGCTAAATCTTTACCGTATTTTTCTGTAATTAAATCTGTTGCTAACGGTAGGGCAGCAAACAGCGGGGTTCCCGCTGTTATTGCAAAACCAAACACAGATACAATTTTAGGCCCAATTAGATTAGATAAAACCAAGCAGGCCGCAACCATTCCAACAATATAGAATTTCCCCATATAATAGGCGATTAGTATCATCCCCATTGTAACAAAAGTTGCCAATAAAAAATAAAGTTCAGTCATGTTTAACTCTCCTTATGTGAATGTGTATTTTATCAACATCAATGAAAACGTCCAATCTTTACTTTTATTTGGAATATTTATCCTTTAAGTAAGACAGTATGATAGAGAATAAAAAAATCATCATTGCCATTGATGGGCCTGCGGCGAGTGGGAAGGGTTCGCTTGCTAAAAAACTGGCGACGCATTTTGGCTATGATTTTCTAGATACGGGTGCGTTATATCGCCGTGTCGCGTTGAAATGCATCGAAAATGACATTAAATCTAATGAAAATGACAAAATAATCGCTATTTCTGCCGAATTAAGCCAAAATTTACAGGATAAATACGATGATAATGCCCTTCGTAACGATAAAGTAGGTGATTTTGCCTCGAAAGTGGCACAAATATCTGAAGTTCGGACTAATTTAGAAGATTTTCAGCGTAGTTTTGCGAAAAATGCGTTAAAAGGCGCGGTATTAGACGGGCGTGATATTGGTACGGTGATTTGTCCTGATGCGGATATTAAATTATTCATTACTGCCAGCAC
>CAZYHI010000033.1:0-4850 GCA_964647515.1 uncultured Micavibrio sp.
GATAAGAAAGCGCAATTTGTTCATACGCTGAATGGCTCGGGTTTGGCCGTTGGGCGGTGCCTCATTGCCGTGATGGAAAATTATTATGACCCCACCGATGGTGGTGTGTTTATCCCTGAAGTTCTCAAACCTTACATGGGCGGGCTGGATAAGATTACTAAAACGTAATTATCCGTTCACGCAAAGACCGCGAAGAGACGCAACGGGGTAATCTCTTCCCTTTAGTGCTTTTCCCGCGAAAGCGGGAATCTTTTAAAATCATTACATAAGACCCCTGCCGTCGCAGGGGAAGCAGAAGGAGTAAAAAATTCTATAAAACCTCTCTATCTCCGTGCCTCCGTGTTAAAAAATATGTAACACAGAGGAAACACGGTTCTATCTCCTACTTGCCCTTATACGCATATCATAGTAAAATTGAATTTCTATTGTTTCCATCAATCTGATGGGAGCTTGCCTAAGGATTTCAACGCACGTGATTACGACAGATACAATAAACAGCAATAGAAAAATTCGCCTTGTCATGGCGTTAAGGAGGGCGGGCATTCAGGACACGGATGTCTTGAGCGCGATTGAGCGCGTTCCGCGTGAGCATTTTATTCCCGAAACAATGCAAGATAAAGCCTATGAAGATATCGCCGTGCCAATTGGTTTGGGGCAAACCATCAGTCAGCCTTTCGTTGTTGCCAAAATGAGCGAGGCGTTGGAGGTGAATGACCTTCATAAAGTATTAGAGATAGGAACGGGGACAGGGTATCAGGCTTGCGTGCTGTCCAAAATTGCACGACGTGTTTATACGATTGAGCGTCACAAACCATTGCACGAGATTGCCGAAAATAATTTTACACAATTGGGTCTGCGTAATATCACGACGCTGTGCGGTGATGGCATGCGTGGTTGGCCAAAAATTCATGGGATAGACCAAGCGCCTTTTGACCGCATTATTGTGACCGCGGCGGCGCGGGAAAAACCACCAGCTAAATTGATTGAGCAATTAAGCATTGGTGGCATTATGATTGCGCCCGTCGGTGTCAGTGGTAAGCAGATGTTAAAGCGTTATAAGAAAGAAGCCGAAGATACCTATAGTGTATCGGATATTATGCCGGTACGGTTTGTGCCGTTGCTGCCTGATATAGCGTGCGAAGAAAAAGAAATGGTTATAGCATGATAAAAAAATCAATAACTATTGTTGCTGTTTTGTCATTGTCGGTGGCGGCCTGTGCCAAACAAGAACCTGCCATATTTAATAATTACGGTGTTGAAAAAGGTGCGGGAAGCACCGGTATTCATATTGTTTCGCAAGGCGATACAGTTTACACCATCGCCAAGAATTACCAATTACCGATGCGTGAAATTATTACGCTTAATAATATCCAGCCGCCATATAATTTGAATGCGGGCTATCGTTTGAAATTGCCACCACCTAACGAATATCAGGTGCGTGCTGGTGATACGATTGAATCTGTCGCTCGCCTTTATGAGGTTAGCCCTAATCGCCTTGTGACGTTGAATAATTTGCAAAAATCTTTTCAATTAACACCAGGGCAGGTTATTCGCTTGCCCAGTAAGACGGCGCGCCATGTCACGCAGTATAATTCAAATATAGTGCCGCCGCCGCGTATTATTGCTTTGCCAAATAATCCTTCAACGGCATCTGTGCCGCCCGTGCAAAATGCTCGCCTTGAGCCTGTGACGCGCAGTGACCTTGATAAGCCTGTGGGACAGCCATGGTCTACGACGCAGTCAGACACGGCGGTTGCTTCTGTTCAAAAAACACCTGTGACACCGGCGACTGCGCCTGTCGATCAACCGGCTATGTCTAATACTTATAAAACAGTAAGTAGTAAATCTGTTGGGAAATTTATGCGCCCCATTGATGGAAAAGTTATCTCAACCTATGGACCGAAGAAAAATGGCCTTCACAATGATGGGGTGAATATTAAGGCTGTACGGGGAACACCCGTTCGGGCAGCGGAAAATGGTGTTGTGGTTTATAACGGTGATGATCTTGATGGTTACGGCAACCTTATTTTGATACGCCATGAAAATAAACTGATGACCGCCTATGCTCACCTTGATAAAACGCTGATTGAGCGCGGTTCAAAGGTCGTGCGCGGTCAATCAATCGGCACGGTTGGTAAAACGGGGCAGGTTGATACGCCTCAATTACATTTCGAGATCCGCAAAGGCTCTACGCCGTTAAATCCTGATAAATATTTGTAAGGGTTGTTCTGAACCATAAATAAACACGAATAATAAAATTATATTTATTTATTATTAAAATCACACAATCATCGCAAAGCCACCAAAGCGCAAAGCGTTCGGCACAAAGCTGTAAGCTTTGCGGCTTCGCGCCTTTGCGATTCTAATGAGGTGTTTCAATGGGAATAGCAATGAAACCTCTGTGTTTTTGCGCCTTGCGTGGTTCATTGTGGAATAAACCGAAAATGTTTTACCCTGTTGTAACTTTATTAAAACAGCCCGCGAAGTGAATATCATACAGAAAATAAAATATAAATATTTTGTGAAAGGAAATAAAAAATGAAACATAAAATTCCCACCCTTAATAATACTTCCGTTTATGCTCGCACTGATATGCAACAACTTTCTCGTGAAATGATGCGCGTTGAAGGTATTCGTTCCGTCAATAGAATGGTCGCGTATCTTTAAGCTTATTAAAAAGGAGAATAGTAATGCATGATGATATGAATGAAGAGTTGCCTGTTAATTTGGAGAAGCTTAAACGCCGCATAAAAATAGCAAAAGATAAGCAGTTAAAAAATAATAAACGTAAAGGACGTTAAGATGCTTTTTTTCAAGAATACAGCAACAGACCATGATTATATTAGTTTAGATGAGGTTCACAGACGGCTGGACCTTTGTAGAAATAAACCTAACGCTAAATCCTAAACCGTTTTCAGTTTTGATGAGGTGCCATTAACGCGCAAAGACTTTCCCTGCTGTCCTGCAACGTTTTGAATGAATTGAAACGCCACACGGCCAGAACGATTACCACGGGTAACCGCCCATTCTAACGCTTCTTTATCATTAACCTTCAGATCATAATGCTTGGCATAGCCGTGAATAATTTTTAGATAAGCGTCTTGATCAACATTATAAAATCCCAGCCATAAACCAAAGCGATCAGACAGGGAGACTTTTTCTTCAACGCTTTCACTCTTATGAATGGCGGTTGATCTTTCATTTTCAATCATGTTACGCGGTAACAAATGCCGACGATTTGATGTTGCATAGACAATAACATTGTTCGGGCGGCCTTCGATGCCACCATCTAACACAGCTTTCAAACTTTTGTAGGAGCTGTCATTTTCATCAAAAGATAAATCATCACAATATAAAATAAAGCGAATGGCTTGCTCGTTACGCAATATATCCAACAAGTGGGGAAGGGTTGCCAAATCTTCGCGGTAAATTTCAATGATATGAACGGGAAGTGTTGGGTTGTCATCTAACTTGTTATGGATGGATTTAACCAGCGAGCTTTTGCCTGTACCCCGCGCGCCCCAAAGCAACGCATTATTGGCGGCATAGCCTTTGGCAAATTGGATGGTGTTATCCAATAAAGTTTGGGCTTGGTTTTCAATACCCACCAATAAATCAAGCGGCAGGCTATCTGTGACCGTCACAGGTTTTAATGACATATTATGTGCGTGCCAGAGCCACGCCGTGGCATCGCCCCAATCGGGGGTACGGGCATATTGAATGCCTGATTGGCTCTCTAACGCGGTGGCGATGCGGTATAACAGCTGCGCCATGATGTCTACTTGTGAATCCTTCATCTTTATACTCTTATATGCTCTTGTTTTTGCCTATACAGGCTTTATAGTCGCTGATGATATAAAAATATAGATAAAAATACCTAAAAGAAGAGGAATTTAAAACATGTTGATTTCAATGGCTTATGCCCAAGACGTAACCGCCGAAATAACCGCAGAGGCCGCCGCCGCTGTGGCCGAAGCCCCCAGTGCAACAAGTGCTTTCGCATGGAATATGGGGATGGTTCTTGTTTTGGTGTTCTTGTTCTATTTTCTTTTGATTAAGCCACAGCAAAAAAGATTTTTGGCGCATAAAGAGCTAATGGATGGTCTTAATAAAGGTGATAAAGTCGCCACAGCTGGTGGACTTATTGGTAAAATTGATAAGTTGGTTAGTGATAAAGAGGTTATCGTTGATTTGGGTAATGGTGTGAAAGTCACCGCGCTCCGTCATACAATTTCTGATGTCATTAATGATGATGCAGATAAAAAACCGCCCTTAAAAGATGACAAGAAAAAAGATGATAAGAAGAAGTAATTGAAACTCGCAATGACGATAACCCTAGAGATTTAAAATCATGATACATATTGCCCGTTGGAAAATTATTCTTGTTGTCGCTATCTGCGCTTTAGGTTTGTTATATAGCTTACCGAACGTGGTTGGTGGTGGCGCGCGTGACTTTATGGCGCAAAAACTCCCTGCGTTTTTGCCAAATAAAACGGTTAATCTAGGGCTTGATCTACAAGGTGGCTCTCACCTTTTGCTTGAGGTTGATTTAAGCACCGTTATTAAAGAACGCAGTGAAGCCTTGGTCAGTGCCTTGCGCCCTGAAATGCGTAAAGAAAAAATTGGTTACAAACGCCTCAACGATATTGATGGCGGTGTTGTCGTGACGTTGCGTGATGCGGCGGATGCCGAAAAATTGCGTAAGATTATTCGCGGGGTTGAACGTGATATCGTGATTGATACCGATGGCGCGGTGGTTGAGGCAACCTATTCAGATGTTGCGATTAAAGAAATTCAAGACCAAACCATCAGCCAATCTATTGAAATTGTTCGCCGCCGTATCGATGAAA
>CAZYHI010000033.1:4860-18477 GCA_964647515.1 uncultured Micavibrio sp.
GTGAGCCTGCCATTCAACGTCAAGGCGAAGATAGAATTCTCGTGCAATTACCAGGGCTTGATGATCCACAGCGCGTGAAAGACTTGCTCGGTAAAACGGCGAAGCTCACCTTTCACTTGGTGGATAGCAGTGGTACACGCGGTACAGGGACGATGACGTTACCAATGGCCGAAGAAGCGGGGCAAACAATTAATGTCCTACGCCGCGCTGAACTTACAGGGGACATGCTGACCAACGCACAATATGCGCCAGACCAAAGTGGACAGTCCGCTGTGTCTTTTCGTTTTAACACAATCGGCGCGAAGAAGTTTTGTACGTTAAGCCGTGATAATGTAAACCGTTTGTTTGCCATTGTGTTGGATAAAGAAGTGATTAGCGCGCCTGTTATTCGCGAGCCTATCTGCGGCGGGCAAGGGCAAATTTCTGGAAGTTTTAGTATTAAAGAAGCCAATGATTTGGCGTTGCTCTTACGCGCTGGGGCGTTGCCTGCGCCATTAAAAATTTTGGAAGAACGCACCGTTGGACCATCACTGGGCGCAGACTCTGTCGCCGCTGGTAAAGTCGCCAGCCTTATTGGTTTGGCGGGGGTTTTGGTGTTTATGCTTTTGACTTATGGGCGCTTTGGTATTTTTGCCAACATCGCCTTGCTGGTCAATGTGTCGTTGATTTTTGCGTTGTTATCTAGTTTGCAAGCGACATTAACCTTACCAGGGATTGCAGGTATTGTGTTGACTATCGGTATGGCGGTGGATGCCAACGTCCTTATTTTTGAACGGATTAAAGAAGAACTGAAAAATGGGCGCTCTGTAATGTCCGCCGTGGATGCAGGATTTTCTCGCGCGATGGGAACAATTATTGACTCCAACTTAACAACATTGATTGCCGCGCTTATCCTTTATAGCTTCGGGACAGGGCCTATTAAAGGTTTCTCCGTGACATTGGCGATTGGGATTATAACATCATTCTTCAGTGCTATCATGGTGACACGCTTGTTGGTCGTGATGTGGCTACATAAAAACAAACCAAGCGAATTGAAGCTTTAATTTAATTTCTAATTTATTTAACACAAAGTTCACTAAGAACACAAAGATACTTAAAATGAGCAAATCGCCAGAAATTGAAAGAATAGCAAAAGAGGTTGTTGATTCTGCCTTTACAGTTCATAAAACAATAGGTGCAGGTTTGTTAGAAAATGCATATGAAATTTTTCTGCTCGAAGAATTAAAAGATAGGGGGTTAAACGTTCAAAGACAATTGCCTTTATCCGTGCAATATAAGAATAAGACTGTTGACGTTGCCTATAGATTAGACTTAGTTGTAGAAAATGAAGTCTTAATTGAATTAAAATCATGTGATCGGTTAATGCCTATCCACGAAGCACAAATCTTAACTTATTTAAGATTGTCAGGATATTCGTTAGGTTTTATTATAAATTTTGGTTCTCAATTAATTAAGGATGGAATTCGAAGATATGCGATGTAGTCTTTGTGACCTTTGTGTTCTTCGTGTTAAATAATTTAAAAAAATGAAAATATTTCCGCAAGATACAAAAATAAATTTCCTTGGTATGCGTTATGTGGCCTTTGTTCTATCGGCTTTATTACTGGTGGGGTCTTTAGTTCTTTTGATGGGTAAGGGACTGAATTACGGCATTGATTTTACAGGCGGTACGTTGGTTGAAATTAAGGTTTCAACAACCACACCAGATTTGGGAGAGCTACGTAATGGCCTGAATGATTTAGATCTGGGCGGCATATCTTTGCAAGAATTTGGCGCGCCAGATGATTTATTAATTCGTATGCCTGAACAAAAAAGTGCGGGTGAAGATGCCGCCGACGTACAAAAGGCCGCGCTTCAAACATTGAAGACATATTTAAACGAAAAATTTGAAACTGTTGATTATCGACGTGTTGAATTTGTTGGTCCACAAGTGGGTGAAGAACTGAAAAAACAAGGAATGTACGCGGTGCTATTTTCTATTTTGGGGATGCTCGCTTATATCTGGTTTCGATTTGAATGGCAGTTTAGTGTCGCGGCGATTATCGCGCTGGTGCATGATTCTTTGGCGACGGTGGGTTTGTTTGCCTTGACCCAGATGGAATTTAATTTATCGACGGTGGCGGCCATTTTGATGATTGCGGGTTATTCGATTAACGATACGGTGGTTGTTTTTGACCGTATTCGTGAAAACTTACGTAAATTCAAAAAAATGCCTGTCTTTGATGTTTTGAATAATGCGATTAATCAGACATTGTCACGAACCTTAATGACATCTGTGACCACGTTATTGGCGCTTATCGCCCTGTGGACGTTTGGTGGCGAGGTTATTCGTGGATTTGTGAATGCGTTGATTTTCGGCATCATTATTGGGACATATTCGTCAATTTTTGTCGCTTCGCCTGTTTTGACATTTCTAGATATTCGCCGTAAACACCAAAACGGATACGGAAAAATCCTTAAAAGCTTGATTATATGGCTCATATAGGGTTCAATCATACTCAAGAATTTTTAACTTACTCTATTAAGGGAATAAAACTATGCAAAAATTAAATGGTCTAATGATCGTTGCTGTCGCAACGCTGTCGATGTCGACTTATGCTGCTGCGCAAAATGCAACAAAATATCTGGGTAATCGCGATGATATCATTGTGAATGGTACGGAAGCTGTCAAAAGTGCTGCCGTACAACAGGTCGAAACAAGAACAAACGTTATCAGTACTGTTAAAGAAAACATTGGTCTTAAAGGAGGCAAGGTTTCTGTCGGTGAAGAGCCAATGAAAACAGTCACTATGGGATCTGCTTCAAATGTTGTGACTGAAAAAGTATCAAGCACAACAGCCGCTCCTGTTAGAACGGCGGCTTTACCATCTGGTGTAGGGCAAAGTGATATTCCACCAAGCGCAAGACCGGGTGAATGTTATGCGAAGGTTTTGTTCCCTGCGCGTTATGAAACACATACTGAGCGTATTCAGGTTTCTGAAGAACAACGTGTCTTAGACCGCATCATTCCTGCGCGTTATCAAACAACGACAGAGCGCATCAAAATTAAAGAAGCGCGTCAATATTGGAAAGCGGGACATGGCCCAATCACCAAGAAAGATCAAGTCACAGGTGAAATTCTTTGTTTGGTTGAAGAGCCTGCTGAGTATAGAACAATTGAAAAACGTGTTCTTGTGACACCTGAAAAGCCTGAATATAAAACTGTTCCTGCGAAGTATGAAACAATCACAAGAAAGAATACGATTGAATCTGAAAGATGGGAATGGCGTCGCATTTTATGTGAGACAAATCTTGGTTCACAATCTGTGATGCAAATTCAACGTGCGCTTCGTTCAAAAGGTTATAACCTTGCGATTGATGGCCGTTTGGGTCAAGACACGATGAACGCAATCAACAGCTACCAATTGAAAAATGGTTTGGCGTCACGTGGTATCACGTATGAAACATTAAGCCACATGGGTGTTAGCCTAAGAGGGGCTTAAATCTTTCATGGATGTCACGCCGCTTATTGCGCAAGGACAACAAGTAATACAAAGTTATGCCGCTGGTCAGTTTAAGGTCAGCGGCATTTCTTATGCTCATGCGGTGATGGTTCGCCCATCGCAAACGCTTGAATGGGATGACGCCCCCGCCGATATTAAAAACATCTCGATTGAAAATTTTGAAAGCTTACTTTCTCTAGCGGATGAAATAGATGTTTTGTTGCTCGGGACAGGCGGTAAGATGCAATTTATCTCTCCTAAACTTCGTCAAGAATTAAGTGCCAAAGGCTTGCCCATTGACGTCATGGATACAGGCGCGGCATGCCGCACCTATAACGTCCTGATGGCTGAAGGCCGTAGGGTTGTCGCGGTGTTGATGGCGACTTAAATTCCTATGGTTTAAAAAATAACCGCCAAGGCACTAAGGGCGCCAAGTATAAATTTCCTCCGTGAAATCTCCGTGTTCTTCGTGCCCTCCGTGTTAAAAATTATGAACCACGAATGGGCACAAATAAACGCGAAGAAAATGCTATGAAGCGCAACGGGACAACCTCTTGCCGTACCTATGACACTCTATTTAAGCCGCGATTTCAAGCGGGCCTTGTTCAAAAAGTTCACCGACATAATCCCAGTTAATCATGTTATCAACGAAGGCTTCCAAATATTTAGGGCGGGCGTTGCGGTAATCAATATAATAAGAATGCTCCCAAACATCGCAACCGAGCAAAGCTGTCTTACCAAACACAACAGGGTTTTCACCATTGGGTGTTTTGACGATTTCTAACTTGCCGCTCGCATTATCCATGGCGAGCCAGCACCAGCCAGAGCCAAATTGCGTCATGCCTGCTTCGATAAACTTGGCTTTAAAGGCATCATATCCGCCGATATCCTCTGTGATTTTACCTTCTAAGGCACCAGCCATGGTTGTGCCGCCACCGTTTGGCTTCATCCAGTTCCAAAAATGGATATGGTTGTAATGCTGACCTAGTTGGTTAAACAGCCCAGCTTTGGCGGGGTCTTTATGTGCGGCAACCATCGCTTGCTCCAAAGACATGTTTTCTAAACCCGTTCCTGCTATCAGCTCATTCCCCTTGTCCACATAGGCAAGGTGATGTTTGTCATGGTGAAATTCTAACGTTTCTGCCGACATATAGGGATCTAGCGCGTCATAGGCGTAAGGCAGTTCGGGTAATGTAAAACTCATGATATTTCCTTTCAAAAGATGAAACTTATTAGTGTTCATTCATGTTTATTCGTGGTTAAAAAGCATATGACACTAACTTACTGTGGAAATATCGTACGTCAACAAGATAGTGACCGTTTCTTGCTCAGCTTGTTTGCGCCGGCCAAACATCGCGCGGCCTTATGGACACTTTATGCGTTTAATCATGAGATCGCCAAAACGCGTGAGGTTGTCAGTGATACGACCATTGGTTTGATTCGCCTGCAATGGTGGCGCGACGCGATTAAAGAGATTTATGAAGGGGATAAACCACGACAGCATGAGGTTGTCACTCTCTTGGCGGAGGTGGTTAAGCAACATGATTTGCCCCGTGAGTTGTTTGATAAATTAATCTATGCGCGGGAATTTGATTTGGAAGATGTTCCGCCTGCTGATTTAAACGGCTTGCTCAATTATTGTGACTATACCAATACACCATTGACGCAATTAAGCCTCAAAATCTTAGGACAAGATTATAACGATACGGCCGTAGTGGGTATTTCAAAGCATTATGCCCTTGTTGGTATGATACGCGCCGTACCATATATGTTGAATAGGCGGCAAAACATGCTGCCACAAGATATTTTGGATAAATATAATATGACGACACAAAAACTATTTGATTTCAAAGAGAAAGATAAGTTGGTTTATATTGTAAAAGAGATTTTAAATGCGGAAAATAGTTTTCGATACGATGATTGTGGATATAAAAATTCTAAATTTCTCAAAAAAATGTCGAAAATGACCGCCCTTTATGAGGCGCAAATTAAGAAGGCTGATTATAACCTCTTTGATCCGCGCTTATCGACCCGCCCTCCATTTTTTGCTTTACGTTTATGGCTGAATGTGTAAAAAAGGCTTGCAATTTTATGTGTTTGTTATACATAACTTTTTTATTAAAAGGGTAAAAATATGAATGATTTAATTTTTTCAATTGTGGTTGATCCAAAAACACAGGAACGTAGTGTCGAGTTTGGAGCTGTTGGTGAAAAAAAATCGACCATGTCTATGGTGGCTGCTGTACAAATGGCTGATGTTTTTGCATTAACAGGCGATCAAAAATATGCAGATGCACTGTTAAGTGTGATAGACCCTGAGTTTATGGCTCAGCATAATTCTACATATACGCCTAAATAGGATAATCTTAAGGCTGACGTCTTTGCGTGAACTCAATTAAATAACAATCTTAGTGTATTTTGTATCTTGGTGGTTCAATTTTTTTTAACACGAAGGACACAAAAAACACGAAGTTGTTATAGCTAAAATCATTTTTGCTTTTCCTGCGAAGGCAGGAATCTGTTAGTATGAAAGGTTATGAGACCCTTGCCGTCGCAAGGAAGCAGAAGTGGAAAATTTTATAAAATCTCTGTGTCTCCGTTCCTCCGCGTTAAAAAATTATGAGCCATGAATGGATACAAATAAACGTGAATAATTAAGATTAAATTCATTCGTCATTTTGACACCAAGAATTCTGGGGGTCGGAATCCTTTTAGTTTTTCAGGTAAAAAGATCCCGATCTATATCGGGATGACGAAAGGCGAAGGATTAATAAAATCTCTGTGTCTCCGTTCCTCCGTGTTAAAAAATTATAAACCATGAATGGATACAAATAAACGTGAATAATTAAGACTAAATTTGTTTGTCATTCCGACTAAGCGTCATTGCCTGAATCTGCGCTGCAGATTCATTAAAGCTTTGGGGCAATCCCTTACGTGTTGAGAGGATTCCCCTAGAATTACTTCGTAATTCAGGGAATGACATTATCCCTATAAAAAACTTAGTGTTCTCTGTAGTTCAATTTTTTCTTTTTGCATTCCATCACAAAATATGATAATATTCCTATTTTTAATATCAAGATAGGAAGCATACAACAATGATAAAAGACACGACAGGCAAGCCAAAGCAAGGCAGCTGGACACCAGAGCGCAGGCGTAAGCAAGCCGAGATTATTCGTCAAAATAAGCCATGGGAAAAATCAACGGGGCCAAAGACGCAAAAAGGTAAGGATATTTGTTCGATGAATGCCTTAAAACATGGCGGGCGCAGCTGCGTTTTGGCGCAATATCATCGGGCTTTGACCCTTCAGGCGCAATTTGTGAAGCAGATTCAAATCGCCGTTATTCATGATAAACGCTGTTTTCAGATGACAAACGAACTGAAGAAAAAGCGTTTTAAATCAGATGTTTAAATTTTTAAAAACGCTGAGATACGAACGGACTATAGAGCATTTTAACGATATCCCAGCAACACGATTAACGGCGTTCGCGTTTTCGGGCTTTTTGTTGGGCTTTAAAGGCACGCTCTGAATGTTTTTCACAATACTGACCGACACGCTCATATTCTTCTAAAGAGTCAACCTGTTGTTGGCGTGTATTCATTTCATTGGTCATGGAGAGTTGAACCGAAGCGAGCGCACTTTCTATATGCCCGCTCATCATTTTTTGTAGTTCGTCCCTGCGATTTATAGGAAAGGGGCCAACAGGACCAACACTGTTTACAGCCTTTTGAATGGCCTTTCCCATCAACTGAGTATATTTATTGATAACTTTTCGATCAACATTCACATGCTTTTTTTCATGTTCCAAAACCTCGCGGGCACAGCGACCAGTATTAAACTCTCTGGCGATATAGATTTTTGGTTGTAATTTAATATCGACGTTAATTGTGTCATATGACAGGCAAATTGTTTGCGTTTGTGGGTTGGTCACAATGTTGAACTTCATTTGAGTTGACATGGTTGGTTGGTCATGGCGCAAGCCGCCCGTGGTTTGGTCTACGCCTAAACCGTATGGTGAGATGGTATTACTTTGTAGGCTGCTTAACTGCGCTGATGTTTTGGTCTTATCATATTGTATCGCTTTTGTTTGCGGGCGCACATTGATGATGGGTGCCTTTGAAACGGGGCATGCTGTTGGTTTTTGTGCAGATGCGCTTAGCGGAACTGTCGCTAACAATCCGATTATTCCAACGCTGTGTAAGACTGTTTTTAATATCATGTTTCTTATTATAGACGATTTTGGTTAAAAAATCATTTTTTCTATTGTCATTCCGAACGAATGTGAGGAATCTCCTTCGGCTTTGGGAGATCCTCCGATCAAGTCGGAGGATGACGAGGGGAAGGTGCGCGTAGCGCGTTTACGCGCCTGAGCCAATAAAGATGCGTAGCGCGTTTACGCGCCTGAGCGTTAAATATAAAAGCTAAGCGGCTTTTTGCGTTTTAAAAGATTGGTTCCAATTTTTTGCACTCTTAAGTGCGCGTCCCGCCATCGCTTTTTTCTTAGCGCGACCACGTTCTTTACCCTTAAGGCCTTTCTTTTCTTCATCGCTAAGCTCATAAGGCGGGAAAAGGCCAAAATTGACGTTCATGGGCTGAAAAGTATCGGCGTTACCACCGCCTGTGATATGGTGGAGCAATGCGCCCATCGCACTTACATCTGCGGGCATTTCGGGTGTGATGCCAAGGCGTTCCATCGCCGCAAAGCGTCCCGTCATTAGGCCGACAGAGGCACTTTCGACATAACCTTCACATCCCGTTATCTGCCCTGCAAAGCGTAAACGCGGCATAGCACGCATTTGTAATGTGCCGTTGAGAAGCTTTGGCGAATTAATAAAGGTGTTACGATGAATACCCCCAAGTCGCGCGAACTCCGCATTTTCCAGCCCAGGAATCATACGAAAGACTTCGGTTTGTTGACCGTATTTCATTTTGGTTTGAAACCCAACCATATTATAAAGCGTGCCGAGCGCGTTATCTTGGCGTAATTGCACCACTGCCCATGGACGTTTAAAATCACCTTCTTTGGCATGTGGGTTTTCTAACCCTACAGGCTTCATTGGGCCATAACGCAATGTATCAAGACCGCGTGATGCCATGACTTCAATTGGCATACAACCTTCAAAGTAAGGCGTATCTTTTTCCCAGTCTTTGAATTCTGTCTTTTCGGATTCTATTAGTGCAGTGATGAAATTTTTATAACCATCTTTTTCCATCGGGCAATTGATATAATCTGACCCTGTGCCGGCGGGGCCTTCTTTATCGTAACGGCTTTGCATCCATGCGATGTCGAAATTAATGCTGTCTTTATAAATGATCGGCGCGATGGCATCAAAAAAAGCCAGCTCATCTTCGCCGTTAATTTTCTGAACGGCTTTGGCAAGGTCGGGTGAGGTTAACGGGCCTGTCGCAATAATGACGCTATCCCATTCTTTAGGGGGCAATCCATTAATCTCTTCACGTTCAATCGTGATGAGCGGATGACTTTCAAGGGCTTGCGTTACGTTTTGTGAGAATATATCGCGGTCAACCGCCAGCGCACCACCAGCAGGGATGGCGGCTTTATCGCCCTCACGTATAATAAGCGAGTCGCATATCCGCATTTCTTCATGTAATACGCCAACCGCGTTATAATCTTTATCGTCAGAACGAAAGGAATTGGAACAGACCAGCTCCGCCAGTCCTTCGGTCTGGTGGGCTTCGGTTTTACGGACAGGGCGCATCTCATGTAGTATAACAGGCACGCCCATTTGGGCGCATTGCCACGCGGCCTCGCTCCCTGCTAAACCGCCGCCAATGATGTGAATAGGTTGAATATTGCTCATGTTTTTGTTCATAAGCGCGGTTTTAAGGTGTTTTTATACAAAATTCAAGGAAATCAAGGTTTTGACGATTAAAATTTTAGAAAACTTTAATCTTTAGAGTGATATCCTATATAATAGTATAGGTAGGAATAAAACATGGTAAAAAGAGTTCAACAATGACAGAACAACAAGTAGATGAAAGCCGTTTTCATATCTGGCGAGGTGTCGTTGCCATGGCACATGCCGATGGTGTGGTCACGCCGCATGAAATGTCATTTATAAATGATTACGTTAAGGATATGCCTTTTTCAAAACATCAAAGAGATATTTTAAGTGATGATTTGCGAAACCCTAAAGATATTCATGATATTTTTTCAAAAATAGAAACGTCGCAAGATAAAAAAGATTTTTTTGCTTTGGCACGTGCGCTCAGTTGGTGTGATGGAGATTATGATGCGCAAGAAAAACATATCATTGAAACGTTAGAAAAAGAAACGCAAGAAACAGAAAATGCCACGTTGCTAAGACAAAGTCGTGATGATGTGAGTCAAATTAATTTATCCCAAGATCAATGGCGTTCTCCAGAAAAACGTAACAGGGGTGTCTTTGACCTGTTGGCGGGCTTAACCACAAAAACGGTTTAGAGGTTTTGTTATGAAAGATAAAAGTGAATTAACAGCGAGCCGATTTTCAATGTGGCGTGGTGTTGTGGTTATGATTCATGCTGATAACATCGTAACACCACAAGAGTTATGCTTCATTAATAACTATCTAAAAGATATGAATTTAAACGACGCACAAAAACAAATCATTAAAGATGATTTGGATAACCCTCGTGATGCCTGTGAAATATTTGCGCAAATTACGGAAGAACAAGATAAAATTGATTTTTTTGCTTTGGCTCGCGCTGTGGCGTGGTGTGACGGACATTTTGTTGAACAAGAGCAAAAAATCCTTCAATTGTTGCAAGGTGAGCATCTAACGCAAGACCATATGAAGCTTTTGAAAGAAAGTCGCGATTCGATGAATGAGTTAGACCTTCAACAAGATGAGTGGAAGTTCAAAACTGAACGTAGTAAAAGTCTTTTTGGGTTTCTATCTAATCGAAAATATAAATAAACCTTAAATTTATCTGAAAAACGTATCAACGCTGATTGAGGTAAGGTTGCGATGCAATGTTGGCGCAAGTAATGGGGTTGTTGAATAACCAGAACCATTATTTTCTAAAATAACATTTTTATCTTTCATCGATGTCCCTGAAAGGCGAACAATAATATTGTTCCACTGTTTAAGGTTGGTACGGTCGATATAAATAGGACCGCGCACATTATTGATGGTTGAAAGGGGCGTAAAGTTATGTTGTCCCGCTTTGAAAATAACCATTTCGCAACCATCGCGTCCACACCAATAGGTATGAGGTAGTTTGAATAAAGCGATACCCTCACGATTTCTATCACCATTCAAATCGGTACGAATAAAATCATAAGTAGAATTGGCGGGTGCGCCTTTATTTTGGATATAAGCGGTGATGGCTTCTTCCAATTTTTCGTCTTTAAGGTCTGTTCGTTCAGGGAAGGGTGTCAGGCCGCTAACCCCGTTGTTATCGTGACTGCTACAGGCGGATAAAGCAAAGATTACAGCGGAAAATATGATGAGATGTTTCATAAGCGCGATATTAAAAGGATTCTTGAACAAGTGGCAATATACTATATAATATGTTCATCATTATCACCTATATTTCTTATAGGTTTCACTCTATTAAACGTCAGGATTTATCATGAATTTCGCCCCGTCTCTAAAAGTGCCATCTCAGCAAGAATTTATCAAGCGCTCGCTCTTTCCGTTTTTGGCGATCTTGGCGGTGTTCAGCATTCCAGCTATTGCAGCGACAGGCGAAGAAGCTAAAATTATTCCCAGCATGATTGACAATCCATGGGCGATTGGTGCGTTGGTAGTTTTCTTTTTATCTTATCTGGCAGTTTTATTTGAAGAGCAAACGCATTTAAGAAAGTCAAAACCTGTCATGTTGGGCGCGGGTTTAATTTGGGTTTTTATCGCGATTGTCGCGCCAAGTTACGGCATTGATAAGCACACACTTCATAATGCAGTGTTTCATGGGTTGGAAGAATATGCGGCCTTGATGCTGTTCTTATTGGCGGCGATGACCTATATCGCGGCGATGGAAGAACGTCAGGTTTTTGCTACACTTCGCGGTAAGTTGGTTGCGGCAGGTTTTAACATGCGACAGCTTTTCTGGGTGACAGGTATCTTTGCATTTTTTCTATCCCCTATTGCAGATAACCTAACAACGGCACTGGTTATGGGCGCGGTGGTCATGGCGGTCGGTGCGAATGATCCGAAGTTCATTATTGTCGCTTGTATTAATATTGTGAACGCGGCGAACGCAGGCGGCGCGTTTTCACCCTTTGGTGACATTACGACCTTGATGGTGTGGCAAGCGGGACATGTTGAGTTCTTTGACTTCTTCCCCTTATTCTTACCGTCATTGGCCTGTTTCTTGGTGCCTGCGGTTATCATGAGTTTCTTTGTACCACAAACAAAACCAGAGCCTTTAAAAGAAGAAATTAAAATGAAGCGCGGTGCAAAGCGTATGATCTTCCTTGGTGTTTGTACGATTGCGATGGCGATTAGCTTTGAGCAGTTTTTGGGCTTACCGCCTTTTCTTGGTATGATGACGGGTATGGGTGTGTTGATGATTTTCGCTTATATTTTGCGAATGACCGATAACGGTGAAGATGAAGAAATGGACATTTTGGAACAAGTCGCCAATGCCGAATGGGATACATTGCTGTTCTTCTTCGGGGTGATTTTCTCCGTTGGTGGTTTGACCTTCTTGGGATATTTGGAGCTTGTCTCAACCACCATGTATGGCGGTTACGGCGAAAGTGCAACCAATATCTTTATGGGTTTTGCCTCGGCAATTATTGATAATATCCCTGTGATGTTTGCGATTTTGTCAATGGATATCAACATGGATCAGTTCCAGTGGTTGCTCGTCACATTGACCTGTGGTGTGGGGGGGTCGATGTTGTCCATTGGTTCTGCCGCGGGTGTGGCGCTGATGGGGGTTGCTCGTGGTAAATACACATTCTTTGGTCACCTAAAATGGACGCCGATTATTATGTTGGGTTATGCCGCGGCGATTTTGGTGCATTTTTGGGTCAATGATGATCTTATGGGTGTTATGGGCCCAACAGCCGAAGCCGTTGCGGGGCATTAGATTTTAACGTCATTGCGAGCGTAGCGAAGCAGTCTAGAAAAATGGATTGCCACGTCGCTTTTCAAGCGCCTCGCAATGACGAATAATATTAAAACTCTGTGAAGCCTTCGTGTACTTTGTGTTAATTTTTTGAACCACAGATGGACGCAGATAATACACAGATACTTATAAATACGTGGCATTTTTTGCGTGAGTTACAAAAAATTCCATAAAAACTATTGATTTTCATAACTTATAGTAGTACTTTTGTCTTTATAGGAGAAAAATATGGGCTTATTAATATTAAAAACATTACCTGAAGGTTGTGAAATAGTAGAAAAGTTTGGAAGAATTTCAGGATCCCAACCTAAACGAATTTGGCAAATTTTTGCTGATTGTGGAACGGTTTCTTATCGTTCTGTGCAAAATATGTTAGGAGAAGAAGCTGAGAGCATTAGTGGAGGCGAAGCAAACGCTATAATTTATGTTGCTGCTTCGAAAAATCTACAAAATCTTCATGTTTCAGGCACTGCTGTTCGTATTGAAAGATCAGGGGTTACCGAACCTTCTGTTAACCCTCACTCCACCTCAACACCGGCTCTCTCGCGGCTTTGACTTCGTCTAGGCGGGTGGCGGGAGCGGATTGTGGTAGGTCGTGAAAGTAATCAGGGCCTTTTGTTTTGGCGTCTTCCGCCAGCTTTTTCATCACCAAGATAAAGCGATCCAGCGCGTCCTTGCTTTCGGTCTCTGTCGGTTCAATTAACATGGCACCATTCACGACCAGCGGGAAATACACCGTCATCGGGTGCATGCCGTACTCAATCAATCCTTTGGCGATATCGAGTGTTGTGACGTTGCTTTCTTTTTGATATTTCTCGGTAAATAAAGCTTCGTGCATGACAGGGCCTTCAAACGGCGCGTGGTAATCATCTTTTAACATCGCATGAATGTAGTTGGCGTTTAACACCGCATCTTCGGAGACTTGCTTCAGGCCATCGGCGCCGTGGCTCATCATATAACTCAATGCGCGGACATGCATACCGAACTGCCCTTGGAAACCTTTAAGGCGACCACAAGTCGTTTCGCGCTCTCCATCACGCTCTAAACGATAATCA
>CAZYHI010000033.1:18487-18791 GCA_964647515.1 uncultured Micavibrio sp.
ATCATCACCATCTTTCACGACGAGCGGGGAGGGGATATAAGGCTCTAAAGATTTTGCGACACAAATTGGACCAGAACCCGGCCCACCACCGCCATGTGGGGTAGAGAATGTTTTGTGTAAATTTAAATGCATCACATCCACGCCAAAATCACCGGGGCGAATTTTACCAACAAGCGCGTTAAAGTTCGCGCCATCACAATAAAAATAACCACCTGCTTCGTGAAGCAGATCAACGATTTCGGCAATATCAGTTTCGAACAGTCCGCACGTATTCGGGTTCGTTACCATCATACCCGCAACGTCT
>CAZYHI010000034.1:0-17722 GCA_964647515.1 uncultured Micavibrio sp.
GCACAACTGGTTTTAGGGTTAGTTGAACCACAAAGCTCGGGCATTGGTGGCGGCAGCTTCGCGTTATATTTTGACAACGCCTCCAAAAACTTATTTTCCCTTGATGGGCGTGAGACAGCACCATCGGTTGCAGGCGCCCATCTTTTCACAAAAGAAGATGGTACAGCTCTCGGTTTTTACGAGGCAGGAAACGGTGGACGCGCAGTTGGTGTTCCTGGCACCATGCGTCTTCTTGAAAAATTACATGAATGGCAAGGCCGCGTTCAATGGGAAGATTTATTCCAACCCGCTATACATTTGGCACAAAATGGTTTTCGCATTACCGAACGTATGAATAAAATGCTAGGCAAAGAAAAAAATCTTTTTACTGTCGATACCAAAACAAAATTATATTTTTACCCCAATGCAGATGAACCTATCCCCGCAGGCACGATTAAAAATAACCTTCAATATGCTGACACATTAAAAACATTATCCTTCAAAGGCGTCAATGATTTTTACCACGGAAAGCTTGCTAAAAACTTAGTCGAAAAAGTTCGTACCAATAGGCCAAACCCTGGCCTTTTATCATTGGAAGACATGAAAGATTATGAAGTGATCGAGCGCATGCCTCTTTGTCGGCTATATCGTGACTATCGTATTTGCTCGATGGGGCAACCCTCCAGTGGCGCACTCACCCTTCTCATGACGCTTGGCATGTTAGAAAATTTTGACCTTAAACAATCAGGCGCAAACAATCCACAAAGCTGGCACATTATTGCGGAGGCCAGCCGTTTGGCTTTTGCTGACAGAAATCATTATATCGCCGATCCAGATTTTGTTAATACACCTAACACAGCATTACTTGATCCCGCTTACTTAAAACAACGTAGTCAAAAAATTGACTCTACGCGCCCTTTGTTGAATATTTCACCCGGCATTCCACCGCAATGGAATAACGAAGAAGCAAGTGCCACCGATGACAGTATAAAACCTCCCGGTACAAGCCATATCAGCATCGTCGATTCTTACGGTAATATTTTATCCATGACTTCATCGATTCAAAATGCATTCGGATCGCGCCTTATGGTCGATGGGTATTTGCTCAACAACCAGCTTACTGATTTTGCATTTATGCCCAATGATGAAAATGGCCACCCCAAAGTCAACCGCGTAGATGGTGGAAAACGACCACGCTCATCCATGTCACCGACTATTATTTTTAACCCTGATGGAACACCGCTGATGGTTATTGGCTCTGCGGGTGGCAGTCGTATTATTGGTTATGTTCTACAACGCATCATCAGCGTGATTGATTGGGATATGGATATCGACACCGCGATGAATGCACCCCATATTTTACATCGTGGTAAAAAGTTGGAATTAGAAAGCACTGGCCTAGAAAAAGCGGAAAGCTTAAAAGAATACGGGCATCCTGTTGTTGTTGGGGAAATGAATAGCGGCCTGACTGCGATACAATTTAAAGGCCATAAACTTATTGGTGTTGCCGACCCACGCCGCGATGGAATCGCCCTCGGAAAATAAACGGCAATAGATTCACAGTTGTTAATAAAGGGACAGGAACCTTATTGACATGCAACCCAAATCAGATTCATACTTACTATATCGTTAACACTTAAGCCCTTAAGTGTTTCGCTTTACTTTTTTAAAAAGAAAAAAGAGAGAAATTTATATGGCTCGTCAAGCACGTATTGTTTTGCCCGATACCGCCCACCACATCACACAACGTGGAAATCGTGGGGAATTTATATTCTTTGAAAAACAAGATTACCAAACATATATAGATATTCTTACTGAACAATGTGCACGTTTTAATGTTTCTATCTACAGTTTCTGCCTTCTCCCAAACCAAGTACATTTATTGGTTGAACCACAACAAAGCAATCTGATGGCCCGCGCCATTGGTGAATCGCACCGTCGTTATACAAACTATATCAACCAAAAGAAAGATTGGAGTGGGCATTTATTTCAAAACAGATTTTTTTCTTACGCCATGGATGAACAATATGCTTTACGTGCAGCGCGTTATATTGAAACGCTTCCCGTTACCCTAAAACTTACGAACCGTCCTGAAAATTATATTTGGAACAGTGCAAAATCACGCATAAAACTAAATAAAAAAATTGGGTTTTTAAAATCTTTTCAATCTTTCCACGTCATGAGTAATTGGGAAGATTTTTTATCACGCCCGATGGACAAAGAGGAAATAAACAAAATTCAACTTCACTTGCAAACAGGTCGCCCACGTGGGTCTAACTTGTTTCTCGATTCCATTGAACAAAAAATTGGTCGCCCCGTCCGCCCACAAAAACGTGGCCGTAAGCCGAAGAATCAAACACAAGCGGCTTAACTACATCTTATCTGGGATAGAAATACCAAGCAACTCAAGGCCTTGCTCTAATTGTTCGGCAACCTTTTGACACAGCAATAGACGGCTCGCCCGTAACGCTGCATCTCCCTCTGATAAAATATGAACATTGCCGTAAAATGAGCTAAACGCCTGCGCCAATTTATAAACATACTCGCACAAATGATGCGGTGCATAATTTTGAATTGATAAATTTAACGCATCAGAAAATTCACTCATTAATAAAGCCAACGCACGATCTTCTTCTTGCAGTGATAGTGCAGCATTTTCAAAATCAATGCCTTGCGCCACGGCTTTATCAATAAGTGATTTTATACGCACTGTTTGGTACAATAAATATGGTCCTGTCTTTCCCTCAAACGAAGTCATACGATCAATGTCAAAGATATAATCCATATGAGTTTGATTGCTCAGCTCGGTAAATTTCAACGCAGAGACCGCCACTTTTTGCGCAATATCGGCGCGCTCAGTATCATTCAAATTTTCTGCCAAAGACGCTTCAGCTATGCGATCACGGGCTTTTTCAATTGTCGTTTGTACCATACCACGAAAGGTCATTGCTTTACCTTCACGAGTTTTAAATGGTTTACCATCCGTACCATTGACCGTACCAAAACCAATATGATGAATATTAATAGCATCAGAATATCCCGCCTGTTCGCAAGCACGAAAGACTTGTTCAAAATGCAAAGACTGACGCTTATCAACGACATAAATCATTCTGGCAATGTCACCATGCGTTTTTTTACGATCATAAATTGTCGCGATATCGGTTGTGCCATACGTCATCGCTCCATTAGACTTCAAAAATATTAAAGGAGGAATTTCATGCTTATCACCTTCACGCGCGACAGGAATAACAATAGCGCCATCGCTTTCTTGCGTAATATTTCGCGCAGCTAAATCTTCTGTGATTTCGGGCACAAGATGCGCGACACAGGCCTCACCATTCCAAATATCATAATCAATATTTAACGGCGCAAGATTATCTTTAATATCAACAATGGATAAATCAATAAAATGTTGCAGTAAAACACCATACCCCTTTCGTCCAGACTGTAGTTCCGCCGTGGCTTTACGCGCAATCTCCAAACGTGCTTCGTCCTCTTTACAGGCTTGCGAAGCCTCAGGGTATATAGTTTCCAATTCAGAATATTCAAACGGCGCGTCTTTCGGATATTCACCTTCAAAATTGTCATCAAAATAAGGCCACTCAGGGTAACGAATTTCAAACTCACTAATAATTTGCCCCATCTGCAAACCCCAATCACCAAGATGTACATCACCCAGAGCATCATAACCAACAAAACGCAACAACCCGCGCATACAATCGCCAATAACATTGGCGCGCAAATGTCCAACATGCATCGCCTTGGCGACATTCATACCGCCATAATCTAAAATCACTTTTTGGTTATTGCCGATATTTTCAACACCAAAATTTTGAAGTGTATTCAAATAGTTTTGTAAAAACTCATCCGTCACGTTTAGGTTGATAAAACCCGGCCCTGCGATTTCGATATTAGAGAAAATCAAAGCGTCATCCCGTTGCAGAACGGGATCTTTTTCCTGACCTGCGGCAAGATTCCGACCTTCGTCGGAATGACGTTCAAGGAGATATTCAACAATAGCTTGCGCGATTTCACGTGGATTTTTCTTGGCAAGTTTCGCCGCCGCCATCGCGCCATTACATTGAAATTGTGCCAAATCTGGACGGTCAGAAACCCGCACGATGCCTAAATCACGCGGCAATTCTAACGCTTCAAACGCGCCGCCAACAATTTCTGATAATTTTTGTGTTAATGAAGTCATTTAGAGGTTTTAACACGAAGATGCGAAGACACGAAGTTTAAATTTGTGGTTGTGGTAATAATTCTGACAATAATTTAGGTGATTGACTATTTAATTCTTCTAATTTCTGAACAGCCATTCCACCATAAGGTACAAAATCAAACATGTTATAGTTTTCTGAATCTGTGAACTTATCATCAATACTATATTTTAAGAAAGTACGGAGCCACTCAAACTCAGTTCCCTTTGGTTCAACACATATAATGGGCTTCATTTTATCAGTTCTATATTGAGATTTTCTATATCCATTATCACCCATAAAGTCTGCTAATTCACTTAACATCTGTATACCACCAGGGAAAGCAACCAGCGCGTCTGCATGTTTAATCATCTCACGCTTACGGTCATGTAAGTCTTTAACCGTAATCTTATTTTGAAACCCCCTATGCTTTGAATCTCCTACAACACAATACCTATACCATTCTGTAGAGATCGCTTTTACAGGCATTAAATCAAAGTTAAAATTAATATCTTTGATTTTTTCTGCAATATTATGTTTCTCATTATAAGTTTGTATACCTTCCCAATATTCGTTCATTATGGTGCCCATAAGGCCACCATCACCACCCCCATAGATTAAGTTATAATAATTTTCACCTAGTGCCCTACCAAAATGAGTAGCAGCAACACATATTTCTCCTTGTGTCTTTTTATAAGAGGAAATAACACAAATATTTTGATAAGTTCTACTCATTATGCGAGTAAAATATTACGTAAATATAATTTAGTCAAGAAGAATGTTACTTAAGCATCAACCTGCGCTTTAAGAGCGTTTTCTTGGATAAATTCACGGCGGGGGTCAACGACATCGCCCATCAGCGTACTGAAAAGCTCTGATGCTTTTTCAGCGTCTTTGACTTCGACTTGAAGTAAAATACGCGCTTCAGGGTCGAGGGTTGTTTCCCACAATTGTTCTGGGTTCATTTCACCAAGACCCTTATAGCGTTGCATTTGCAAGCCCTTCTTACCAAGTTCCATCACGGATTGGAAGAAACCAGCAGGGCCCGTCACACGCGCACCAACTTTATCACCAACGATAATTTCTGCCATATCAAAGAAGTTTTCTTCGAGCACAGTACGCGCTTTATTGAGCGCCCGCGCGTCAGGGGAGCGCAATTGATCCGCCGAAATACGCAAAGATTCTTTCACACCGCGCACCATACGGGTCAGCACATAACCACCAACAGGGGTGAATTCACCTTTCCATGTATCTTGGTTTTTCAGCGCGAGCTTATTCATACGTTCCGCCAGTGCATCGGCGGCCTTTTGCCCCATATCGGCATCATCATAAATACGTTCGGCAAAACCACCCATAATCGCGGCCTGTTCAATCGCATCACGATTACCTGTTTTACGCACCAAATTTTCGATTGATTTACGAAGCGGTGAAATTGTCTCAAGCAAATCACGCAAGTCATTGCCCGCCCGTTCAGAGCCACCCGCCGCACGTAACTTCATATCACTCAAGGCGGATTCAATTAAAAATTGTTCCATCTCATAATCATCCTTGAGATAACGTTCACCGCCGCCGCCGCGCTTAACTTTATAAAGTGGTGGTTGCGCAATATAGAGATACCCCTCTTCAATCACCTCAGGCATGTAACGGAAGAAAAACGTCAACAACAATGTACGGATGTGCGATCCATCAACGTCCGCATCAGTCATGATAACGATTTTGTGATAACGAATTTTATCGATTGAAAATTCCTCAGGGCCAATACCGGTACCCAGCGCGGTAATCAGCGTACCCACTTGTTCAGAGCCAAGCATTTTATCAAAACGCGCGCGTTCAGTGTTTAAGATTTTACCTCGAAGCGGCAAAATAGCTTGCGTACGGCGTGATCGTGCTTGCTTGGCTGAACCACCCGCCGAGTCTCCCTCAACGATGAAAATTTCACTGTCCGCTGGGTCTTTGGATTGGCAATCCGCCAGCTTACCTGGCAAGTTCGAAATATCCATGATGCCTTTACGACGCGTTAAATCACGCGCCTTACGCGCGGCTTCACGCGCGGTGGCGGCTTCGACGATTTTACCGACAATCATTTTACCATCGGCAGGGTTTTCTTCCAGCCATGTGCCAAAACTTTCCGCCATGGCAGCTTCCACCACGGGACGAACCTCAGAACTCACCAATTTATCTTTTGTTTGTGAAGAGAATTTTGGATCAGGCACTTTGACCGACAACACACACGTCAAACCTTCGCGCATATCTTCACCCGTCAGCTTCACTTTTTCCTTTTTTGTGATACCTTTTTCATCGGCATATTTCGTAATCGCCCGCGTTAGCGCACTACGAAAACCTGCCAAATGCGTACCGCCATCACGTTGCGGAATATTATTGGTAAAACACAACATTGTTTCATGGTACGCATCCGTCCATTCCAGCGCAGCCTCAACCGTGATGCCATTTTCTTCATCATGATTAGAAAACGACACCGTATCTTTAATAATCGCTTTTTTGTTACGATTGAGATATTCAACAAAGCTTTCGATACCACCTTCATAATGAAGGTGAGAGACTTTTTCTTCATCACCACGGTTATCGGTCAGGTAAATATTCACGCCAGAGTTCAAGAAAGCTAACTCACGCAAGCGATCTTCCAGCGTATCAAAACTAAATTCAACATTGGTAAAAGTTTCTGTTGATGGCAGAAATGTTACCGCCGTTCCGTTACGCTCGCCCTCTTCCAAATCACGTGTCGCTTTTAAATCTTCACCCGCTTCACCATGTTTGAAACGCATTGTCCATTCTTTACCATCACGGCGCACCGTTAAATCAAGATATTCAGACAGCGCATTAACCACAGACACACCAACACCATGCAAACCACCAGAGACTTTATAGCTGTTCTGGTCAAACTTACCACCAGCATGAAGTTGTGTCATGATGACTTGCGCCGCCGAGACACCTTCTTCGGCATGTTTTTCAACAGGAATACCACGACCATTATCTTTAATCGTTGCCGACCCATCGGCATTCAACATCACATCAACACGGTCACAATGCCCCGCCAAGCTTTCATCAATCGCGTTATCGACAACCTCATAGACCATATGATGCAGGCCAGTCCCATCATCGGTATCACCGATATACATGCCAGGGCGCTTACGAACAGCTTCTAACCCCCGCAGGACTTTAATCGAATCCGCGCCGTAAGAATCAATCGCTTCTTGATCTTGTCCGCTATCGTTGAGATTGGTATCTTCAGAAGTCATTTTTTTGGCCGTTTCGCTCATGTTTTTATATCCATTTAATATCTAAAAAATCGCTATTTTCTGCGGTTTTGGATTAATAATAAAGCGTAGCATTTTGCCCATAAAAAACCTACAAAAAACCCCCTTTTTCACACAGATAAAGTGGATAAAAATAGCGTATTTACGCTTGATTTTTAAGCTCTTCTTGATGCTCTAAAACAGGGATAATTTTAGCATTCTCAACCTCAAAAAACTGTGCTTTACCTTGGACAGATTCAAACAAAACAAGGTCAGTGCCCGTCATCCAGACTTGCCCACCCATGCTTATCAAACGCGCAAACAAAGCCTCACGGCGATCCTCATCCAAATGTGCGGCGATTTCATCCAGCAACAAAACAGGCGGCGCGCCACGCTCTGCCATCATCAAATGCCCATGTGCCAAAACAAGGCCAATGAGTAGAGCTTTTTGCTCCCCTGTTGAGCATTGCGCGGCCTCCATATTTTTGGCTGTATAGACCACATGCATATCGCTTTTATGCGGGCCAGTCGATGCTCCGCCCACTAACGCATCTCGCTGCCGCGATTGCACCAACTGATAGGCATATAATTTTTCGACCTCAACAGCAGGTGAATTTTGCAATAATTCTTCAATCGTGCCGCGCGCATGAACGCTAGCCTTGGGGAAAAACACATCTTCGGTGACATCAGCGCAATCATCCGCGCAATCGCATGAATTTTGTAATCGTTCGACAAAATCTAGCCTTGCCGCCGCAATCGACACGCCCGTTTCAGCCATTTGTGATTCTAATGAACCCAACCAAACAAGGTCGGTTTCCCCCTCTTGCAATAGCTTACTACGCTGTCGCATGGCATTTTCAAAGCGCGTGACGCGCCCCAAATGCCCAGAATCAAACGTAAAAATAAGACGGTCTAAAAATTTACGACGACCACTTGCCCCTTCAAGAAACAACCTATCCATTTGCGGCGTCAACCACAGGCAGGACAGATAATCAGACAGCGCATTTTGCGACTTCGCATCCGCGCCATTAATCCGCACCATGCGCCGACCCGTTGTGGGGTTCAGCCCCGTGCCTAATTTTACATCACCGCCACCAATATCAACCTGCGCTGATACGCCCCACGGTGTTTGACCGCCATGACGCTGCATATCACTGGCCTTCACACCACGAAGTCCACGCCCGGGTGTTAATAACGAAACAGCTTCTAAAATATTGGTTTTACCCGCACCGTTCGGGCCACAAAAAACAATTAAACTAGGGACAATATCCCCCAACCTCACTTGGTCGTAACAACGAAAATTTTGTAGGTTGAGTTGGGTGAGGTAAGACATAAAAACAGTTTAAACCACGAATGAACATGAATAAACATGAATTGCTCAAATCTGCCTATCTCTCCACCGCCATGACGTATTTTATGCGGATAGTTTAGTAAATTTTAAAACCACGAATGGATACAAATAAACACAAATATTTCACCATTCCTCTGTCATTCTCGCGTAGACGAGGATCTAGAATCTTTTTTAACCACAAAGACACCAAGAACACCAAGTTTTATTTTCCCTATAAAATCTCTCCGTGTCCTCTGTGGTAAAAAATTTTAAAACACAGAGGAAAACAAAGTTTAGGCGCAATTATTATATCAAAACCATATTTTTGCTTTTCCTGCGTAGGCAGTAATCTTTTTATATGAACATTATCAGGCCCCTGCCTTCGCAGGGGAAGCAAATTGGTAGATCAAGTTTATTATGCTTGGCGTCTTAGCGGTTATATTTTGACAAACCTACAGATAAAGAAGCGTCAAGACGCAAAAAACGCCAAAGATCACTTTTTCTCCGTGTACTCCATGCCTCCGTGTTAAAAAATCTTAAACCACGAATGAACATGAATATAGAAACCATGTCATCCCGAGCAACGCCGAGGGATCTTAAAATTACTGCTAAAGATTAGATTCCTCCACTCCTCATAGTCGGTCGGAATGACAATATAAAAGGAAACGCATAAGATTCCAGATTTCGCTGGGATGTGATTATTTATTTTATCTGAATCTCTGCTTACCTGTCATCAAACACGAAGCGGCATAAGCACATAAAGCGATGAAGCATCGCCTGTATCTTCAATAATAGTCGGGCTGGCACCATCTGCCAATGTCAAACGACAGCCATCACCTTCAATTTGTGATGTGATATCCATCAGATAACGGGCATTAAAGCCAATCTCCATATTGTCATTCCCATTGATTTCAAGATCTTCTGTCGCGCTTCCCGCATCAGGGGAGTTCGCCGATAATGTCATCGTCTTACCTTCTAGCGTAATTTTAATCGCCCGTGACTTCCCATCAGAGATAGTCGATACACGATCAATCGCAAAAGAAAATGTCTTGGGGTTTACCTCAACAACTTTGTCATTACCTTGTGGAATAACACGTTGATAATCAGGAAATGTGCCATCAATAAGCTTCGATGTCAGAACAATATGATCAAAGTTAAAACGAATTTTGCTTTCAGACAGACCAATTTGAATAGCATCCCCCGCCTCATCAACCAACTTACGAAGCTCTGCCACCGCTTTACGTGGTAAAATCACACCCGGCATGTTTTCCGCCCCTGCAGGCAGTGGCATTTCAAAACGTGCCAAACGGTGACCATCTGTCGCCACAGCGCGCAAAACTTTCACGCCTTCATTCTCCGCCGCATGAATATAAATACCATTCAGGTAATAACGTGTTTCTTCGGTGCTCATCGCAAATTTCGTACGGTCAATCAAAGCACGTAAATCATTGGCAGGGACACTAAAGCTTGTCGGCATCTCCCCTTGGCTTAGCTCAGGAAAATCAGCGACAGGCAGGCAAGAAAGTTTAAAATTTGAACGCCCAGACTTCACACTCATCTGATTGCCAGAGTCATCCAAGATAATTTCAACATCACTATCATCAGGCAGCTTTTTAACAATATCAAATAATGTTCCTGCTGGGGCGGTCGTTGCGCCCGCCTCTTTGACTTGCGCGGCAACGGACTCATTAATCTCCATATCCATATCCGTCGTCGACAGGCTCAACACACCATCTTCGGCCTTCATCAGAACGTTCGATAAGATCGGAATAGTATTACGTTTTTCAACGGCGCTTTGAACATGGTTTAAAGAACGAAGAAGCGCAGCGCGATCAATAGTGAATTTCATAGGACATCCATTTGCTTATAAGTGTTTGTATTATGAATCAGACTATAGCACAGGCAAGGAGACTCCCAAGAGGTTTTATGCGCTTTTGCGTAAGTTTTCCCATAGTAAAAAGCAGGGTAAAAACCCCGCTTCTTATGACTTTTCTACGATGTTTAGACCTACCTTATTACGTCAACCTGACATCAACCTGTCAACGCACGGCGAAGCACTTCAACATCTTGTGCGAAAGACGCATCATCATCTGAAAGCTCTTCAATTTTACGTACCGCGTGCATCACTGTCGTATGATCACGTCCGCCAAATTTACGGCCAATTTCTGGTAGTGAGCGCGCCGTTAACTGCTTTGCCAAATACATCGCAACTTGACGTGGGCGTGCCACTTGACGCGCACGACGGGCAGAATGCATATCGGATAAACGAATATTGTAATGTTCGGCAACTTTACGCTGAATTTCATCAATCGTAATACGGCGATCATGTGAGCGCAAAAGATCTTGAAGCACTTCTTGTGTGCTTTCTAGGGTAATCGTGTTCTTCGATACATCAGCATGCGCGACAATACGGTTTAACGCCCCTTCTAACTCACGAATATTCGATGTCACCTTCAAGGCCAAGAACTCAAGCACTGAATCAGGAACATCAGCCTGTAATTGATCGCGTTTTGCTTGAACAATCCCCAAACGAAGCTCATAGGTTGATGGTTGAATATCTGCCACCAAGCCCCATGCGAGGCGCGAACGAAGACGTTCTTCAATACCAACAAGGTCACTCGGCGCTTTATCGGCAGAGATAATAATCTGCTTATTTTGGTCAACCAGCGCATTAAACGTATGGAAAAACTCTTCTTGTGTGCTTTCCTTACCCGCAATGAACTGAATATCATCAATCATCAAAACATCGACACCACGGAAAAATTCTTTAAAGGCCATTGTTTCATTAGAACGCAACGCTTTCACAAACTGATACATGAATTTTTCAGCACTTAGATACATGACTTGTTTATCAGGTGTTTGCTCACCAATTGTGCGCGCAATCGCATGCATCAAATGTGTCTTACCCAAACCAACGCCGCCATAGATAAATAGAGGGTTAAAAGGAACAGACGCACTTTCAACAACACGGCGTGCCGCTGCATGTGCCAACGCATTAGGTTTACCAACAACAAAGCTGTCAAACGTAAAACGTTGATCTAAAGGAGAGGCAATTTCAAAAACATCTGATTTTGCCTTTGCGTTTTCATTCGCTTTTTTGGCTTTTGTATCAATAGGATCATCTTGAATAACACCTTGAACAACAACAATTTCAAGACGCTTAACTTCATTGCTTTTTTCTGTACACATCTCAAGGATACGCTTGGCGTAATGTGTCTGAATCCAATCCTTCATGAAACGGGTCGGAACAGAAACCTCCAATGTTCCATGATACTGAGCTTGCAATTTTAAAGGCTTTAACCAACTACGGAAAATCGCTTCGCCAAACTCTCCCCTTAACGCTTTATGAACCTGTTTCCAGACGGTCACCACTTCCTTACTTGGCGTCAACGTTTCTGCACTATAATCCTTTTGGATTTCTTTTACATCAACGGCTAGCCCTGCTTCACTCTCAGTCATTTACTTTTATTCTCCAGTTTACAAGTTGTTAAAATTATAAAGTTATACTCTGGTTGATAAGGCAAAAGAAAGGCTCCGTAAAAACATGTTTTACGTTGGCTTGGTCTTATCAAAAAATCAAATTTTAAGGTCTAATTTCAAAAAGGTTAATATTGAATATATTAATTTTTAAATTAGTTGCCTTGTGACAATTATATTTAATAATTGTATTTAGTCAGGATTAATTCCCCCTAAATTATTCACAAACATCTTTTAAAAAATCATCATTTGTTGTGAATAACAAAAGTGACATTAAACAGATTTTTTTTTTGGTCAATGGTGATTCATATAAAAATTTAAAAAAAGAAATTTTATTTTTCTTGACTCTCTTTCTAAAAAGTTTTTTCGCTTAAAGGAACAAATAAAAAGGAAAATAAGTCTAAAAAAAAACAAATAAAAAAGCCTGACACTTTCATGACAGGCTCTGTTTACTTATGTTTTAAGGCGTATTGCAAAATATGCCTTGGCAAGGATTTTATTAGTTTTTTATTTTTGCGCTTTAATGCGCGCACTCAAACGAGAGATCTTTCTTGCTGCTGTATTCTTATGAAGAAGACCTTTTGCAACGCCTCGTTGAATTTCTGGTTGCGCATTTTTCAATGCCTCTTCTGCTGTCGCTGCATCACCAGCAGACAATGCCAATTCAACTTTTTTAATGAATGTACGAATACGTGTACGACGCGCACCATTAATAACAGCACGACGGTCATTACGACGAATTCTTTTTAGGGCAGAAGCATGATTAGCCATGTTTTAACTCTCTTTTTCTTTAATTATTCTTTTAATTTGTTCTTATGCTCAAAAGCCCGAAATCACCTTCACAGGGCTTAGAATTAGGGTGTTTTACGCATTACGCCCCTAAATGTCAAGATAAACCGTTGCTTATAATGTAGGATTTTTTACCGCCAAAACCCAATTTATACGCTATTAACGCCCGACAGGGCTTAAAGAAAAGGTGACGACCTCAGAAGTCTTTGTTTTATCAAAGGAAATTTCCAACTTCTCTTGCTCACGGATAAAAATATACGCTTTAGTTTGCGTCCACCCCATCTGTGGCAAAACCTGTCCGTAAAAGGCCAAAACCTTATCTTTTTGCACATTTTTGCCGCTGGCCACCATATAAACAATACGCCCTTGCGCCTTATCAAAGCTGGTGCTGCTTTCCTTCATTTCCGATAGACCTTCCATGACAGGAACGTCATAAAGGCTTTCAAAAAAGACGGTTTGCGCCATCACTTGCGCTTTGGGAAATAAACCAAGGGTCAATATCAGCAATGCGACTATCTTCAATATCTTCATAATACTATCTTTAACCTATTTTTGCTGACGAGGGCAATAAAATGTTGAGCGGCCAGATTGCACCATACGTTTAACACCGCCTGTCTTTGCGATATTACAATCGCAATCAGGGCAAGCCTCCCCATCTTGGCCATAAACCGTAAAGCTATGTTGAAAGTACCCCAGCTCTCCATCGGCATGGCGATAATCTTTTAAGGTGCTGCCCCCTGCTTTAATCGCACGGGTTAAAACATCACGAATGGCGCGCACCAAACTATCTGCTTTTTTACCTTTTATGCTGGACGCTTTGGCTGTCGGGTTAATTTTTGACTGATATAACGCTTCACAGGCATAAATATTCCCCACTCCCACCACAACATGCTGATCTAACAAGGCTTGCTTAATAGATGTATTTTTACTTTTTAACGTTTCGATTAAATAAGCGGCTGAAAAATTATTACTTAACGGCTCTGGCCCTAAACGAGAGAAAATCTTATGCGTTTCTAATTCATCTTCCTCAACAATAAACACCATACCAAAACGACGCGGATCATTATAGACGATTTGATCTCCACTGTTCATCGTTAAAACCATATGATCATGTTTTTGTAATTCATATTGTTCGTTATGCGGGATAATCAATATCCGTCCCGACATCCCAAGGTGGATGACCAATATCTTACCGCCATCAAACAGGACAAAGATATATTTTGCGCGTCTTTGAAGGGATATTATTTTCTTGTTTGATAATTGCCGTTGCATATTTTTAGGAAAAGGAATGCGTAAGTTCGGGCGATGCAGATCAATTTTTTTTATCTTGTTGTCACATAATACAGGCGACAGACCACGCATGACCGTTTCAACTTCTGGAAGCTCAGGCATAACTTATGACTACTCCAACACATTCCAAACAACAATTTTATTTTTGGTTTTATCCAATATAGGATTGTAAGGAGGGATATATATATCAACATCTGAAGGTGGTTTTTGCCAAATCAGCTTGCCTTTATATAACGCCGCAGAGACAGGAATTTTTGCACGCGTTAAAATTTCATACTTAATGCCTTTTGTTTTTAAAGCTGGAATTTTAAAATCAGGCTTCAAAACCACGACATCATCCATAATGTCATACGTCCCATTTGAATATTGAGCATGATTTTTCCTCTTGTTGGACAACACAATTAAACTATATTTTCCGCGCTTCATTTCCAACAAAGCGCGACCTTTGGGTAACATTGTTTCCCATGATCCTTTTAATTCCTCTTCTGAAATACTTTTCTGACGGGCGTAATTTTGCGCGGGCTTTTCCCCTGCCGCTCGATTGGGCTTACGCCCTTGGCGTTCATATAACGGTATCTCAGCACGTTCTTCAATTTTTTCTGAATTACTACTCGGGAATAATTTCTGATAAGCAAAATAACCTACGAACAATAAAACCAAAACCCCCAGCGCCAATACGCCAAGGCCAATAAGATTGGCTTTATCCATCTTCAGCTTTTCTTTTGTTTTTGGTTTTTCTTTTTGCACCGTCATAACTCCATTATACCGCAAATATCAAACAACGAACAACAAAGAGATAAATTTTATAAAAAATTATTGTAATTATCTTTCAGAGGTGTATCGTAGTTATCAGCATTAAGAAAAGACGCTTATATTTTTATGAGGTCTTTACCAACCTGCGATACTTGCGCAAGGTGGTGGTTTCAAAAGAAACGATGTGGTCAGATAATGGCAATTATGCAAGTTAATTCATTGTGCTCTTATTTTACCTATCCAAATCTGTTGTCTTTCCTTGATGCGTTAACTTTAACGTATAAGGAGAAAGTAATGGAGAGCCCAGGATTAATGAATGACATACGCACTGCACGTGAAAAAAGACAACGCGAAGAAGCGCAATATAAAGAAGATGGTAAAAAAGCATTATACTATGTTCAAAAGTTTGGTGCTTTTAACAAGGAGTATTTTGAAAAGCGACATACAGAATTTACCGAAAGAAATGATTATTGGCGTATTGGCGATGTCGTTGGTCTTGATGGTAGAGCGTCTCAAGACGAACGAGAAGAGTTTGCTTATTTAGATCTTGTACGACGGTGGAAAAATAGATCAGCACGAAATGGAGAAGATCCAAATTTTGAAAATTTAAAAAAAATCAATTTTTCAAAATATTTTTCTACTGATTTCTATAAACAGGAAACAGAAACAGTCAAAGGATTTTTAAAAGATAGCTTTAAAATTGCTTCACTTACGGCGATTGGTTTAACCTCTGCCATTTCTTTGCTTAGTTGGGACAATCCGCAAAATATTATAGATAGCTACAGTACTTTTATATTAACGGCATCTGCTTATACGAGTGGTATTAAAAGATCACTCAATCAAATGACAGATTTTGAAAACAAAATAGGCTATGGATTTGAAATAAAAGGTTTTGATGAAGATTGGTCTGAAAGAGTAGAAATTATCCCATTCAATAAACTATGTGTCGCGTTCGCTTGCGCAATTTCTCCTATATTTTATATTTCTGATGTTGTCGGCAATGAAAATTTTGACTTTGAAAATCATCCAATAGAAAACCTTGGAATAACCGCAATTGGATCCACGTTTAGTAGTGCTATAGCACTTGCATTGACTCCATTTTGGCTTCCTCTTGCTCACGGTACAATAGGTACGGCTAGAGATATTAGCGTGTCTGCCATTGGTTCGGCACTCAATATTAAAGATTATTTTTTAAAAAATAATATAAGTAATCAAACACTCATTAACCAATCGAAAAATGAAATTTTAAATATTGGTAATGAACTCAACAAGCCAAAACTACCGCCGCCCTAATACAAAAAAGGCTGGAGAAACTCTCCAGCCTTTTTAAATTATTAGTTATGAGATCCTTCGGTCAAGCCGAAGGATGACAGGATAATGGATTTATTCAATGGTATTTTTGTTTGTCTAGGACAGTAAGGCGAAGCATATTTATAATATGTGAGCCGAAACTGGACAACGTCCAAACGGAAATAACAGTAGAATAAATTACATCATGCCGGGCATACCGCCCATTCCACCCATACCGCCCATGTCAGGCATACCGCCACCAGCAGCTGCACCGCCCTCTTCTTCTGAGTCAGTTACAACAGCTTCGGTTGTGATCATAAGACCCGCAACAGAGGCCGCATCTTGCAACGCCGTACGCACAACTTTCACAGGATCAATAATTCCAGATTTCACCATGTCGACATAGTTATCATTCTGAGCATCAAAACCGTGATTTGTGTCTTTTTGTTCCATCAGCTTACCAACGATGATAGAACCTTCAGAACCAGCATTTTCAACAATCTGACGAATTGGCGCTTGAAGCGCACGTTTGATAATTTCAACACCGACTTGTTGGTCTTCATTATCCAGCTTCATGCCGTCCAAAGATTGTGACGCATATAAAAGAGCCGTACCGCCACCTGCGATAACACCTTCTTCAACGGCCGCACGCGTTGCATGCATTGCATCATCAACACGATCTTTACGTTCTTTCACTTCAACTTCAGTCGCACCACCGATACGAAGAACAGCAACACCGCCAGCGAGTTTTGCCAAACGCTCTTGCAATTTCTCTTTATCGTAATCAGAAGATGTTTCTTCAATTTGTGCTTTAATCTGAGCAACACGGGCATCAATATTACCTTTGTCACCAGCGCCATCAACGATAGTGCTTTCATCTTTTGTGATTTGAACTTTTTTGGCAGTTCCCAGCATGTCAATTGTTACAGCTTCAAGCTTCACGCCTAATTCTTCAGAAACAACTTGTCCGCCAGTCAAAATCGCCATGTCTTCAATCATCGCTTTACGGCGATCACCAAATCCAGGCGCCTTAACCGCAGCCACTTTCAAACCACCACGAAGCTTGTTCACAACCAAAGTCGCAAGGGCTTCACCCTCCACATCTTCGGCAACAATCAATAATGGACGACCTGATTGAACAACAGCTTCTAAGATAGGAAGCATGGCTTGTAGATTTGTCAATTTTGATTCATGAAACAAAATGTATGGGTTTTCAAGTTCACACGTCATCTTGTCTGGGTTTGTGATGAAGTAAGGTGACAAGTAACCACGGTCAAACTGCATCCCTTCAACAACTTCTAATTCATTGCTTAAAGATTTTGCTTCTTCAACAGTGATAACACCTTCGTTACCTACTTTTT
>CAZYHI010000035.1:0-16972 GCA_964647515.1 uncultured Micavibrio sp.
ACTCTCTCTTAGCGCAGCACTATATCTGTGCCATTTTATATGAAGACGGACAGTTGAAAAAATGTATCACAAAGAACAAGACGGCACCATTATTGACCAAGATGGTAAGATTATATACTTCAGTTGTGAGAGGTTTGTGCGTGATATCTGCCATGGCGATTGTTGTTTTATTTGTGGAATAAATCCTTCTGTAGCGGAATTCAATAATGAACATATTTTACCGAATTGGCTATTAAAAGAGTACAAACTGCATGAGCGCCAATTAACGCTTCCTAACAAAACTGGATTTAAGTACAGCCAATACACTATACCATGTTGTAAAAACTGTAACGATATGATGGGTAAATTAATAGAAGAGCCAATAAGAAATTTGGTTGTGCAAGGATCAGAGAAAGTTAATAGCTATCTACGAGAAAATAAAATATATACTCGGATGTTAATTACAACATGGATGGCTTTAATTTTTATTAAAACTCACCTTAAAGATAATTCACTTAGATTTAATCGTGATAAAAGAGAACCTGATACACGAATATCAGGAAATTATACTTGGGAAGATTTGCATCACTTACACTGCATTGGAAGAAGTTTTTATACAGGATGTGAAATTTCACCCGATGTGTTAGGTTCATTTTGCGTACTGCCAGTTAGTCATGAACAGACGACAGAACGATTTGACTGGATAGATCTCACATATTCTCAAACCATGTTTTTAAGGCTAGGTGATATGCTCTATTAACAGTTTTCAATGATTCTTCTGCCTCCTTGGTGAAGGCTAGTAACATAATTGAAAAGATTACAGGCCCTTTGTCTTTTCCACAGTGGCGAGAGCTAACAGCAGAATTGGCTTTTCTTAATATCCATCTATTAAACAGGCCTATTTATCGATCAGAATTCAATATGCAGGAAGGCAAAAGTAAAATACTGGCCAGCCTACCTTCCACAGGCATAGAGCTAGATAATCTTGACCTAGAAATACGAGGACAAATACTAAACCACCTTCTAGGTGACATCATACAAAACATGCATATGAACGGCTTTTCTCAAGAAGAGCTAGCTCAATCCGTTATACAAGGTACCTGCACTTTTCTTTTTGATACGGATGGAAATTTCATAACTGAATCCTATGTGTCCAGTAACTCATAACTTTTACTACAACTACTATCTATCGGTATAACAAAGAAGGATTATTGACCTTACATGCATAGGTTATTATTATGAATTGAGCTTTAAAAAGCTTGGGGCGTTATATCCCCTCCAAGACGGCCTAAGACAACATCAGGCCGTTATCAATGATGTTGCTTTCTCGACTTATGGTTGGGGAGGTGACGGAATACAATAGCGCTTGCGTGAATACGTTGCGCCGTTCTTGGACGGATATAAACTCCCCAGCTACCAGAGAAATCTGGTGGCTGTTTTCGTATTAAATGAAAAGAGTGAGTTTTGGACGATATACCAGATCAGAATGACGATAGTGACGTATTAGAAACCGATACTATTACCGCAAAAAATGAAAACCGTCCTGCTTGGGTGCAGGTTTTATTTTTCTGCGGTAATAAGCTTCTTTATGTGCTTTTGAATATCTTTGTTTATTTCATAAATAGAGGACTTTTTGCCCTGAAAGCCATTGGCTCTTTCAACTTAGTACTAATTGGTTTTGTTGTTGCTGAGTGGTGGCTCTACCAATACATCTTTTCAGATTTTATTCCTCAACTATTCCAAGAATTTCAATCTACCCATCCTCAAACAACAAACACTAAAGGAGAATAATATGCCCTATTTAAATGCAAATAACGAAGAAGATGAATTTATTGACAATGAACCAACAGGTATAGCTTTCAAAAGATATCAATATGTATGGCTTAACTTTTTAGATGATCTTTCGGAACTTACAGGGTCTGCTTATGGCACACGCTCTGATGCAGAAAGCCTAGAACTTAAACGACAGTATCGAGAACAACTCAAAAAAGAGGGGTATGAAGGCATGAATATAATCACAAAAGAGACATTACCTCAATTTTTTGGTGGTTTGATTACAAGCTGGCCTGAACTCATTAAAATCCTAAAAGCTTTTCAAAAATCTGAGTTTAAATACCCTATTGAGGATGCTTTCATCTTTGAATATATCAATGATGACACTGTAATATTAAAACTTAAGAAAGTAACGCCTGCAATAGCCAAGAAGTACGATACAGCTTAAATCTAAATATATGCTCTCTTTTGTTCTTAAAATATTTTATTAAAAACCAGTTTTGTCTTTCGTTTATTTATTAGAAGATTGTTTTATCAAATATTCATACATTTCTTTTGATATCAAATAAGCAGGTTCGTTATTTCTTCTAACAACGAGGAGAGGGAAATTTGATTTGGCGACTTGGTCAATAAAACTTGCCAAGTGCATTCTAAATTTTGTATATGAGACTTGTTCGATATCCATGTTTAATTATAACTAGAAAATATTTAAGGATTGGCTTATAAAGTTGTTCTACACAATATAGCTTAAATTTTATTTTTCGTTTTTGGGCGAACATAAAATTTTGCATTCGTTAAGAAAGTTACTCTGCGTGTTTAATTTCCTGACACATTTGCAATCCATAAAAATAGGTGGATTTTATAGATTTCGAAAAAGGTATAAATTTAATGATAGTAAATGCAGGATAGGCTATTAGGGGTACATTTCACATACCCTCTTGCATCCGTGGGACACTCATGGGACAATTGGGTAAAGATAAGGGTTATATAGTAAACATAAAAAATTAACATTCTGGTAACTAAGTAGTTGATATTTAATTAAAAACATTATTTCAGATGACTGACATTTTGTTTTGTGAGGGACTTAAAATCTGTTGTCCTTTGGACGTGGGGGTTCAAGTCCCCCCAGCCCCACCACTCAATTAAAGTACAAAAATGCCAAAGTACCACAACAAAATTTAAATCGACATTACATGAAAATACCGCTCTTATTTTGTTTTTGTATCCTTATGCTCTCTGCCTGTGCGGGACCTCAAACACCACCATCTGCTACACCACAAAAACCCTATTCAGTGCCGCCACCAAAGCCTGATAGCAAAGCTTTTTACCGTTTATCCGAGCACACGCAATGCGTTCCTTATGCGCGCAAAGTGTCTGGCATTCCTATTCGCGGCAACGCCCATACATGGTGGCACCAAGCCGAAGGAAAATATCAACGTAGCAACACCCCAAAAATTGGCGCCGTTATGGTTTTATCAAAAACGCAGCGGTTAAAGTATGGTCACTTGGCAGTGGTCAAACGCATCATTGATGATCGCAACATTGAGGTCGAACATGCCAATTGGGGTGGTAATAGAGAAACACGTCTGATTGCCTATCGCCGTATGCCCGTGGTCGATACCTCAAAAAACAACAATTGGTCATCGGCCCGTTTTTGGAACTATCCCTCCAGCAGTTACGGCAGCGTCTATAAAGTATCTGGCTTTATATATCCAAATTAACAGCTTTGAAATTTTGGTGAAGGCTTGAATTTTTAATGTCTCTTTTAATTTCTCTGGGCCTACTCCTAAAATTATATCGAAATTTTAACTTTTTTATCTTCATCAATATAAGGGGTAATCTCCTGCCCTTTCATAGAATTTTTCTTATATATTAATTGGCATACAGGACATACTTTATTTATATTTGATGGTTGCGCATCCTCATTCAAAATCCGTATATCAGAAAAATATAGGTTTTTTTTATGCGGTATCTTAAAATTATATGATCTGAATTGAAAATCTACATCATAATCATCACTATACTGACCAGCTTGACTTAACATGCGGCGACTATTCTGATCTTCCAATTCATTGGAAAATCGTTTTAATCTAGATGATTTACGTGATTTTTTATTATGAAAATATCGTGACGCACCTGCTGGTTCAACCATACGCATTGTAAAAACTTCCTATCAGTTGTTGATTAAATATAAATTCGGCTATAATACTACAAAGTTACGTTTACATAATATAAAATTTAACTTTTGGTTAACTTCTTGCTGTTATATACAAAAATAACTCCATGATAGTGTCTTGAACTCTGCTTCATTCACCATTACTGTTTAATGACTGATTCAAAATATCAAACACGTATAATCAAACACATAGGAAATATCTAAAATGAGCGAGCGCGACCCACTGGAACTATATAATTCTCACCTTATTCCTACGGTTATTGAACAAACCAACCGTGGCGAGCGTGCCTTTGATATTTTCTCTCGCCTTTTAAAAGAGCGTATTATCTTCTTAACAGGTGAAGTGAATGATTATGTATCCAGCCTTATTTGCGCGCAGCTTTTATTCTTGGAATCAGAAAATCCAACAAAAGATATTTCGTTCTACATCAATTCACCGGGTGGCGTTGTGACATCGGGTATGGCGATGTATGACACCATGCAATATATTAAGCCTGACGTTTCAACCGTTTGTATCGGTCAAGCAGCATCAATGGGGTCTTTATTATTAACAGCCGGTGCAGAAGGTAAGCGTTTTGCCCTTCCCCATGCCCGTATCATGATCCACCAACCTTTGGGTGGCGCACAAGGTCAAGCCTCTGACATTGAAATCCAAGCCAAAGAAATCTTACGCATGAAGGCGATGTTAAATGATATTTATGTCCGTCACACAGGCAATAAATTAGATAAAATTGAAAAATCTATGGATCGTGATAATTTCATGAGCGCCGATGAAGCACAAAAATTTGGTTTAATCGATAAAGTTGTTGAAGCACACGCCCTTCCTGACGATAAAAAAGATAAATAACACGTCATTTTCATATATTTTTACCTAAATTTGGCAAACATCGCTTTGTTTTGCTATAAATTAACTTATAGTTCATAAGTTATTGTTACTTTTGGGCTTGTTTTATCGAATAGAACAACGTAATTAATGATTTCATATCAAAATAGAGGGTTTTAATGTCAAATTCTGACGAAAAAAACAAAAAATATGCCATATTGCCCTTACGCGATATTGTTGTCTTTCCGCACATGATTGTCCCTTTATTTGTCGGGCGTGAGAAATCCGTCAAAGCATTAGAACAAGTCATGCAAGATGATAAGCAAGTGCTACTGATCACGCAAAAATCACCGTCAGAGGATGAACCCGCAGCGGACGACTTATATGATGTGGGAACAATTGGTAATATCCTACAACTTTTAAAATTACCTGACGGTACGGTTAAGGTTCTTGTTGAAGGTGGCGCACGTGTCAAAATTTCTGAATTTTTAGAAGATGGTGATTACATCGAAGCCACCGCCGACGTCATGAAAAAACCAGAGATCATTGATGATGAATTAGAAGCCTTATCACGAGCTATTATTTCGCAGTTTGAACAATATGTGAAGCTTAACAAAAAAATTCCACCTGAAGTTCTGGTCTCTATTAATCAAATCGAAGAACCGAGTAAGATGGCCGATACGGTTGCCTCTCACCTTGCTTTAAAAATTGAAGAGAAACAAGAACTGTTGGAATTGGAAACAATAACAGAGCGACTTGAAAAAATTTACAGCTTCATGGAAGGTGAAATTAGCGTTCTGCAAGTTGAAAAACGTGTACGCAGCCGCGTTAAGCGCCAAATGGAAAAAACCCAACGTGAATATTATTTGAATGAACAAATGAAAGCCATCCAAAAAGAACTTGGTGATGGTGAAGAAGGCCTTGATGAACTTGGCGAATTAGAAAAGAAAATTAAATCTTTAAAACTATCAAAAGAGGCAAAAGAAAAAGCCACGACGGAACTTAAAAAATTAAAACAAATGTCTCCAATGTCAGCCGAGGCAACAGTGGTGCGTAACTATCTCGATTGGATTTTGGGTGTACCATGGGGTAAGCGTAGCCGCGTTGCCAAAGACATTAAAAAAGCACTGAAGGTTTTAGATCAAGATCATTACGGTTTAGAAAAAGTAAAAGAACGTATCTTAGAATACCTCGCCGTTCAACAACGGACAAATAAAGTTAAAGGACCTATCCTTTGTCTTGTTGGGCCACCAGGAGTTGGTAAAACATCTTTAGGGAATTCTATAGCCAAAGCAACAAATAGAAAATTTGTGCGCGTATCATTAGGCGGCGTACGCGATGAAAGCGAAATTCGCGGACATAGACGAACCTATATTGGTGCAATGCCTGGTAAGATTATTCAAAGCATGAAAAAGGCAAAGACAACTAATCCTTTATTCTTATTGGATGAAGTTGATAAAATGTCTTCTGACATGCGTGGGGATCCTTCTTCAGCCTTGTTAGAAGTTCTTGATCCTGAACAAAACACAACATTTAACGATCATTATATGGAGATGGATTACGACCTTTCCGATGTCATGTTTATCTGTACAGCAAATTCATTAAACATGTCACAACCCCTTCTGGATCGTATGGAAGTCATTCGCATTTCTGGTTATACCGAAGATGAAAAATTAGAAATCGTAAAACGTCACTTATTAACAAAGCAAAAAAAGGCTGCAGGTCTTAAAAAAGATGAGCTAAAAATAAGCGATACAACATTGCGTGATCTCATTCGCTACTACACCCGCGAAGCAGGGGTACGTAACTTGGAACGCGAAATTGCCAATCTATGTCGTAAATCGTTAAAAGATATTTTAATGAAAGGCAAAGAGGCGATTTCTATTACACCAAGATCATTAGAAAAATATTCTGGTGTCAAAAAATTTCGTTTTGGCGAAGTTGAGGAACAAGATCGTATTGGCGTTGTCACTGGTTTGGCTTACACGCAATTTGGTGGTGATATTTTATCCATTGAGGCCGTAACCATTCCAGGTAAAGACGCCAAGGTGACAACAACAGGTAATCTCAAAGATGTCATGAAAGAATCAATTAAGGTTGCTGAGATGCTGATTAAATCACGCGCCGCGCAATTTGGTATTGATTATGAAGAACTAAAAGAAAAATCAATTCACGTTCACGTTCCCGAAGGGGCAACACCAAAAGATGGCCCTTCTGCGGGAGCGGCCATGACAACGGCGATTATCTCAACCTTAACAGACATTGAAATTCGCCGTGATATTGCGATGACAGGTGAGATTAACTTACGCGGTTACGTTACCGCCATTGGTGGGTTGAAAGAAAAACTTTTGGCCGCCTTACGCAGTGGCATTACCACCGTTTTAATTCCCAAAGAAAATGAAAAAGATTTGGCCGATGTCCCTGACAAAGTGAAGAAAAGTCTTGAAATTATCCCTGTCAATACAATTGAGGAGGTCTTATTACACGCGCTTTTGGAAGTTCCAAAACCGATTAATGAGGCAAAACCCAAGGAAAATAAGGATAAAAAGTCCAACATATCCCCAAAAAGCGCAGAAAATAAGGGAAAAGACATTATTCACCATTGAGCTTGCGCAAAAATAGGTCTAAAACTGATTCATAACATTGATTAGAAAGTAAGGGCTACTGCCAATTACAGGCTAGTAAATGTTATTGATATGATTCGTCATATTGCTTTTTACAATTTTAACAAAAGGATATTTATCATGAATAAAGCAGAACTAATTGAATTCGTAGCAAAAGAAACAGACTCAACAAAAGCAGATGCCCAGCGCGCTGTAGAAGCTGTTTTCAAAGGTATTACTAAAACTGTTAAAAAGGGTAATGCTGCCCGTTTTGTTGGTTTTGGTACATTTACTGTTGCTAAACGTGCGGCGACAACTGGTCGTAACCCACGCACAGGTGAAGCGATCAAAATTAAAGCGTCTAAAAACGTTAAATTCAAAGCTGGTAAAGAACTTAAAGAATCAGTTAACAAATAAGCTTATTTAAATTGCTCAGGCGCGTAAACGCGCTACGCTTATCATAATTGAAAGGCCGTTTCTTTGAAAATGGCCTTTTTTATGGCTTGCATTTTAAGAGGGATGTCGGTAAAACATTCAAATCTTAGCTGTAGCGGCTTTATCGCTTCAAGGTATTAAGATGTAGCCGTAGGTGGCTTGCCATCCTTAAGGCTTCTTTTTTATAAAATCCTCCCGCTTGCGGGTATGACGGATTATAAAGGGCGGTTAGCTCAGCTGGTAGAGCACCTCGTTTACACCGAGGGGGTCAGCGGTTCGAACCCGTTACCGCCCACCATTGTTTCTGCGGTTTGTAGCCGTTACCCTAAAATACCCTCTTTCTTGGTGCCGCATAACTCTGTGCTTCTAGGTGTTTCTTATAAAATATATTGACATTATGAAAATTAACTGTTAAAAAAACGCAAGTTTAATAAAACATAAGAGTGGAGAGTATGATGAGTGATGAACCAACTAATCCTATTTTAGATATAATTCATGCGGATTTGGCAGCGTTAAAAGAATATAATATTGCGTCGATGGCAGCTAAAAGAGGTGTGAGCGCTATAATGGAGTTAATACGTGATGATGATCAACCATTGGTCGGTGGTCTTAGCGAAGATGACCCAAACTTGGTTGAAGTTTATGGTGAGCAACCGTTCAAAGATATATTCCAAATCTATGCAAAAGGGCAAGGAAAGGGAGTAACTTTACGTGTAGAAAACTTGGCTGATTTTAGAGAAACTCCAACAGTTTATTTAGAAGGCCAAGAAGCTCATGACTTTGTTATGAATGGCTAAAAAACATAGTTTTAATTAATCAGTTCTTCAATTTTATGGCGGATGGCGTTCAAATCGTTATCCGCTTTTTCTTTTATGATTATTGCTTTTTCAGCATTGCCAGAATTTCATCAATTTTGTCATCATTGTCTTGTGGGCTGATGTCTATCTGGCGGATGACTTCTCCTTGTTTATGGGGTTCGAACCCGTTACCGCCCACCATTTTTCTAAGAATTAGACGTTTTAGAGAACTAAGAAATAAAGATAGCCTTATGAAACTCTAAGAACACATTGGTCATGAGAAAAAGCCAAATATTCGTACTGAATATTATTCTGTACTGTAAATTCTTGCCACGATTTAAATTCACCATGTTTCCAACCAATATATCCAAAGTACTCATCAAATAAAATAATCGTACCTTTTTTTATTTTCGGTTTTAAAATATTTAAAAGATAATCACATGCTTCATAGGTATCAGAATCAATATGAAGAAATGCACAATCATCCTGATGTTTTTCAAGAAATAATGGTAAGCTCTCACTAAAGAAACCTTTATGCAGGCTCACATTTTTATTCACCTTTGGCAGATTTCCATCAAGATTAAAATGTCCTTTTGTACGGTGATGCCCTTTCCAATCTTCTTCCAAGCCAATAAAACTATCAAAACCATTAAATTGTGTGTCTGGCATATTTTTTGAAAAATAATTGATGGAACCACCAGTATAAACACCAAATTCAAGATGCAGACCTGACTGACCCTCTAAAGCGGATATCGTATAATCCCACAATTGTGGTTTCGATAGAAAAACCATTGCGTGTTCTAAATTTTGTTCTACATAACTAGCAGCATCATGAACGGCTCTCTCCCTTAGTGTTTTATGCAGATTTAACTGGTAAGCACTATCCCGAACTTCAGAAGATAACTTAGAGAAAATATACTGAATCACCGGAATAACTGTTTTATCAAGAACCAACTTTAAAAAATTTTGCATTACATTAAGCCTTCTATTTTAGAAACATTTCAATTTGTGCGGTAAATTAATAACCTTATCTGAATATAAGGCAACATATTAAGCCAACTTTTTTGTGAAAGCATAACCTGTAAAAATATGTAAATAGTTATATTTTCTATTGATTTAAAATGAAGGCGTTATATAACTAAAGCCTTGTTTTAAAAACATGAATAACGTTGAGAACGCCTATGTTTCCTGAATTAGATACCATTTTCGATATGGAAGAAATTTCCCAAAAATGCCTAGAGCTATGGGAAGACAAAGAAATCCATAAATTTAAGGCCGATTCAGGCAAAGAAGTTTTCTCTATTGATACGCCGCCGCCATATGTATCAGCATCACACCTACATGTCGGTCACGCCATGTCTTACACCCAAGCCGAGATTATCGTGCGCTATCAACGCATGAAGGGCAAAGAAGTTTTCTATCCTATGGGGTTTGATGATAACGGCCTGCCGACAGAACGCCATGTTGAAATGGTGCATAATATTAAAGACAAATCTCAAATCAGCCGTAGCGAGTTTCGCAAACTCTGTCGTGATGAAACGCAAAAAGGCGGAAAAGCTTATGAAGCTTTATGGCGCGCGCTTGGTATTTCCGTTGATTGGTCTTTGCTTTACACCACCATTGATAGTCGCAGCCAACGCACGGGGCAATTATCATTTATTGATCTATTTAAAAAAGATCTCATCTATCGTTCTGACCAACCTGTGTTGTGGGATACGAAATTTCAAACCGCTCTCGCCCAAGCAGATTTAGAAACGATTGAGCGTAATGGTAAACTTCACGACATTGAATTTAAAGCCACTGATGGCACGCCGCTGATTATCTCAACAACACGTCCTGAACTTATTCCTGGCTGTGTTGGTATGTTCTATAACCCCGAAGATGAACGTTATGCTCATTTAAAAGACAGCAAAGCGGTTGTTCCTCTGTTTGGGCATGAAGTCCCTATCCTGACCTCCGACGCCGTTGATAAAGAGTTTGGAACTGGGCTAATGATGTGCTGTACCTTCGGGGATAGCGAAGATGTCGATAAATGGAAACTTCATAAACTCGATACGCGTATCTGTATTGACCCCAAAGGTAAAATGACCGACCTTGCTGGTGATTATCAAGGTTTACAAATTGAAGAAGCGCGCGCCAAAATCGTCAAAGATTTAAAAGCAGCAGAGCTTATCAAAGAAACAAAATCCGTCAAACAAGCCGTGAGCGTTGGTGAACGATCCGAAGTGCCTGTTGAATTTAACATGGCACCGCAATGGTTTATTAAAGTGCTTGATAAGAAAGAAAAATTCTTACAACGCTCTGCTGAATTAAACTGGCATCCTGACTACATGAAAGTGCGTCTTGATAATTGGATCAATGGCTTAAAATATGACTGGAATGTCTCGCGCCAACGTTATTACGGCGTGCCCGTCCCTGTTTGGTATGTATTCGATAAGGATGATAATTTGGTTGATACCATTATTGCCGATGAAGCTGACTTGCCCGTTGATCCTATCGAAGATTCCGCACCACAATGGGCGCAAGATAAATACAACGCGTCAGATTATAAATTTGTTGGTGAAACAGATGTGCTTGATACATGGATGACATCATCTGTTAGTCCGCTAATTAACGCACATTGGAAATCGCTTGACCAAGACTTAGACGCCAGTGGTATTTATCCGATGAATTTACGCGTGCAAGCGCACGAAATTATCCGCACATGGTTGTTCTACACCATGATTAAATCAAACTATCACACAGATTCTCTACCATGGTCAGATGTGATGATCTCTGGTTGGGGGATGAATGAGCAAGGCAAGAAAATCTCTAAGCGTTCCTTAGAAAAAGAAACGGATAAAGATGGGTATAACCGCTTTAACCCTGACAACCTCATTGACCGCTATGGCGCAGATGCCGTTCGTTATTGGGCAGGTGGTGCGAAGCTGGGGCAAGATTTAAAATTCTCCGAAAAAGAAATTAAACGTGGTCGCGCTGCCGCCATGAAACTGTGGAATTCTTGCCGCATGGCGTTTACCTATATGAAGGATTTTGATCCGAAAGCCGATTATATTGAATTTTCAGACCGCACCATTGAAGACCAATGGGTTTTATCAGAACTGCAATCTGTTATCGCGGAATGTACCGAAGCCATGGAAACATTTGAATATTCGAACGCGCGTAACGCGCTTGATCGATATTTCTTCATGACATACTGCGATAATTATTTGGAAATGATAAAGCTTCGCTTCCATGAAGATAGTGATTGGAGCGAAACCGATATCAAATCAACGCAAAGTACGCTTTATGATTGCACGCGACAATTGCTGGGGCTTTTTGCGCCCTTTATGCCGTTCATCACTGAAGAACTTTACCAAAGTGCGGAAAAATTTGGCGAAGATTATGATTCCCTTCACCACAGCGCATGGCCAACAAAAAATGACGCGTTGAGTTTCTCTCAAGAAAAAGAAATGAGTGTTATTTTATCGGCACTCACAGAAGCACGCAAAGTTCGCTCGGTTGAGAAAATTTCTGGTGGCGCGTTGTTACAAAGCATTGATCTTTCTATCGCCAATGATGAGGATTTTGAGATTTCAGAAAAGCTGGAGCAATCGCTAAAATCCGCCTTACGCGCACAAACGATCACGCTCAACAAAGCAGATCACGAAGAAGCTTTCCAAGTCACCCTAGGTGAACGTGTGGCGAGCTACTAGACTGATAAGACAAAACAGACCTTCGCGGCGATGGCTCTCTTCGTAACGGTTCTTTCCGTAATGGTTCTTTGTCATCAGGTACTGGTTTGCTACCTTCATCCGCTAATTCTACATGTTTTTGATTTAAATCGGCTAATTTGACACGTGACAATGCTGTATCCCTTATCCTTATAAAAGAATTTTTGTAGGACCTGAAACTATGAACTGAATCTGCTGGATTTATACTATTTTCAGCTTTCATTGTAAAAGCTTCTCCCGCTCTACCATAAATTGCGGAGAGAATATGAGCCGCCTTATCTGTACTAATTAAAAAGTTTAAAACTTTTACCCCTTTTTCTGTGAATCTTTTATTCAGCTCACTAACAAGCCCTGTTGTCCCATAAGCGGGGCTTGCGAAAGTGTGAATACTTTCTAAATTCAAGCCAGAGGCAACAAAAAAATCTTTCTTTAACATACTACCTATTAAAATTTTTATCTGCGGGCCTGCTTTTGAAAAACCTGCAGCAACAAGATTAAACGCTTCTTTTGTCCGATTTGTACAACTCAATATAGTATCCCCAATTGCTTCTTCTAAACTCTTTGAATCACCTGCCTCATTGTAACCAAGTTTTTTATTTGGTTTTTCAAGGTCAATAGACCAACCATGATGAGCAGAGCCTCCCAATTCATGTTTATTGGGCCTTACTTGAAAATTAAAAAATTCAATGGGTCTAATTGGCACATTAAGAACAGTAAATGATTTATCTTTTGTTGGGTCTAAAGAAAGATACACATAGTTATTTTCAGTATCACAAAGAAAAACCGCTGTTGTATTTCCACTCGGCAATATCGTTATGTCATCAAGTTTAATATGAGAAAGCTCTGGCAATGCCTGCTGAATATAGTCAAAAACTGCTTGTGGTGCTTGATCTAGTGGAACTTCTTCGGCACGCTTACCAATCGCCGCTATTCCTAAATTAAATAAGGCAGTATCAATATCAATATCAATGGGCATTTCTGACATACATAAAAATTACATAATTTTAAAATAAAATCGTGTTTTTTATGGTTATTATCCCCAGAATCAAAATTTATGCCTAATACTTAAGAAAGGCGTGGTGACAACAACGCCAAAATCATTATCGCCTGTTAATTGATTTTCGGCTACATAAGGCAGCGCCGCCGCGGCAATGCCTGCGTTCCAACGTCCATCAACGCTTTCATACAGCTTCAGACGTGCCTGCCCCGCCACCAACGGCACTGGGAAATCTTGATATCCTGTCACAATTCCCAGTGCGCCCGATAGCTCCAATGCTGTCGGACCCAATGGAATATCCCATGATGGTGTTACATATCCAAAACCAACAGAGGTATCACGCACGCTGTTTGGACCAAGGTAATACACGCCCCAACGGCCATAATCCTGTGTTTCAACCTTCACGATAGCCAACCCATGACGTTCACGAAAATCTTCATCTTCACTTTGAATATGCTTTGTCCAAATATAACCCCCTTCAACGGTGACGGATTTTACAAATCGATCTTTTTCTTGCGCCTGAACGGTTGAAGAAGTGATTAAAACTGTAAACGCAAAAATAATTATGTATAGGTTATGCATATATAGCTCTCCTCGCTAATATAACCCCCCATTAATAACGCCAAATAATATTATTTCAAGACTAGTACTTTAAGTTTTCCCCTGTTAAGGAAAAGTATAATTTAACTGCTTTAATTAGGGATTTTACTCAATGGATGTTCACACTCTTTATGCTTTTATTGGTTTCATGCTTGCCGCCTATGCGGTTATCGGAAATGACTCAGTCCAAACATTAGGTACCTTTATTGCTTCTAATATACGGGTTTTCAAATGGTATTGGCTTTGGATAGCCGCAAGTATCGTTTTAGCTTTCACTCTTGTTTACGGCTGGTACGTTAATGACGGTGACATATCCTATGGTAGATTAGACAAAATACCGCCCGTTGAAATTCAATGGTATCATGCTGCCGCACCGGCGGTACTTGTGCTGTTAACCAGAATTGGTATTCCCGTCTCAACCACATTTTTAGTTTTATCAGTATTTGCTTCAACATTCGTGTTAGAAAAAATGTTGGTGAAATCTATCGTCGGTTATGGTTTGGCTGCGATTGTTGCTTATCTGCTTTGGATGGTCTTGGCTCACTTCATGAATGAAAAGTTCAATACGGTTAAAAAAGGATCACGTAAATACTGGCGTACGGCTCAGTGGTTTTCAACTGGTTTTTTATGGTTCTCGTGGCTCTCTCATGATATGGCGAACATTGCGGTATTCTTACCACGCGAACTTCCTGCAGAAATTCTAGCTGGTGCCATAGCCGTTCTTGTCGCTTGGTTAGGCGTTATTTTCTATACGCATGGTGGTAAAATTCAAAAAGTTGTTTTAGAAAAAACAGGATCTCGTTTTATGCGGTCGGCAACGATTATTGACCTGATTTATGCCTGTATTCTTTGGTACTTTAAAGAACTGAACAGCATTCCAATGTCAACGACGTGGGTGTTTGTTGGGTTGTTAACAGGACGTGAGCTTGCCATAGCAACAGTTCATCGTGCGGACTATAAATTTGGATATGTCTTCCCGTTGATTGGAAAAGATTTCGCCAAAATGATGCTCGGACTATTAGTATCGGTAGCTCTGGTTCTATCTATTCACTATATTTTTAACCCTGTAGATTAATTTGGATTCAGTTGTATTTTCTGTATTGACAGCTTCAATCAAAAATGCAAATGATAATCATTCTTAATTAAAAAACAAACAAGGTTAAAATAAAAATGTCTTTTAGAAAAACACTTCTTCTATCTAGCGCCCTTCTGCTCGCTCCACTTTCCTCTGCCTATGCCGATGAAAAAGACGACCGCATAGCCACTATGGAAGCGCAAATGCAAGTCATGATGAATGAAATCAATACCATGAAGGCGGAACGTGCGGCAGAAAAGGCACAAATGGCGCAAGAACAAACAGCGTTAAAACAGCAAGTCAGTACCATTGAAACAAAGACTGAAGCCGCCATCGCCAACATTGCCCCTGCGGCTGGCAACACAACATCGACCAGTGATGTTGAAATTTCTATGAAAAGCTCTACACCTAAATTCAAAAAAGGAGAGTTTTCTTGGCAACCTCTTGGACGTATCCACCTTGATGCAGGAATTATAGATGATGATCAAGTTGATCATCCAAACGGAGCAGAGTTTCGCCGCGCACGACTTGGTATGAAAGGTAAAGTTTCCAAAGATTTTGGCTATAAGGCGGAAATAGATTTTGCCAATGAAGACGTTTCGATTAAGGATGCGTATTTAAATTATACAGGTTTGGACAATACAGAAATCCGTGTTGGACATTTTAAACCTAGCTACACACTTGAAGATATGACGAGTTCAAACGACCTTACTTTTATTGAACGTGCCGCGCCTGTTGGCGCGTTTTCAACGTCTCAGCAAATTGGTGCAGGTGTTCTACATCACGGTAATAATTATCATGTTGCGGTAGGTGTATTTAATGATGATGCAGGTACGCAAAGCAGTGATGATGAGGCGTTTTCAGTCGCTGGACGTGTTGCAACCACCCCCTATAAAGCGAATAATGCACTTGTTCATTTAGGAGGATCAGCGGCATATCGTAAACCAGACCAAGCCAATGATAGGTTTGATTTTGATGCGAGGGCAGAAAACCACTTGCAAACATTGGACTCTGTTTCATCTGTCTTAAACGATGGTGAAAGCGCAATTGTTTATGGTTTAGAAGCCGCCGCTGTATCTGGTCCCCTATCTGTTCAAGGGGAATATATTATAACTGATGTTGAAAATGCAGGGGGGCAAGACCCAATTTATAAAGGTGCATACGGGCAAGTTGCTTATACACTGACAGGGGAAAGCCGTTCTTATAAAACATCAAAAGGCGCGTTTGGCGGTATAAAGCCTGCCCGTCCGCTTAATCCTTCAAAAGGCGATTGGGGTGCGTTGGAATTGGCGGCACGTTATTCTCATTTAGATTTAAATGACGGTGGCTTGAATGGCGGCGAGATGAATAATGTTACGCTTGGCACGAATTGGTATCTAAACAACAACATGCGCCTCATGGGTAATGTTATCTTTGTTGATACAGATCAAAATGCAACAACACCTGACGATGATCCCACAATCTTCATCACCAGATCACAAGTGAAGTTTTAATTAATAACGGGATTTTGTTCACCTAAAGACCGAACAAGATCCGCTACATCATTCACGCAAGACTGTAACACGTCTTCATCCGTGCCGCGCATGACAAGGCTGGTACCAAATTTACCATTTTGATATTTAGGGTAAGATCCAATTGCCACCGTGTCATATTTTTTTTGAATGGTCGCCAAACCATCGGCCACCAAACTTTCGGCTAAATCCGCATCAACACTGCGTGATATCACCGCCGCACCGCCTGTTAAGGTTAGTAAAATACTATCCAGCATCGCCTGCATAATCCGTGGCACGCCGGCCATCACATAAACATTACCAATATGAATACCCGGCGCACCGCTGACAGGGTTTTCAATCAATGCCGCACCTTTTGGAATCATCGCCATTTTCTTACGACTTTCGGTGATCTCACTCTCATCTTTATAATAAGCGAGTAACTCTGCGTACGCGGCATCATTTAATTCAAGCTCAACGCCAAAAGCCGCCGCGACATTTTCGGACGTAA
>CAZYHI010000036.1:0-16471 GCA_964647515.1 uncultured Micavibrio sp.
GGCCTTTTTTGATGCCAAAGATAGAACAGAACGCACCATGTACTACTATGCTGGTAAAGTCTCTACCCCATCATCATTTCAATTGCCTGAAGCAAAAGATATCACTCACGCATTAGAAGACACTTATTTCAATATAGGTCGCATTTTATATGATCCTAACTTCTTCGAATTTTCTACAAAAGATTCAAATCAAGGAAAGTATAATATCATATCAAAGGCGGGAACGGCCTTTCAAAATATGATCAATAACAAGCTCAGCGCTAAAAACGCCGCAGGCGACTATGCGCCAAAAGCTTCAACAAAAATTTTGCTACGAATAGGAGAAGAAAGCCTATTATTTTTAGGGAAAAATGCCGCTTATATTATTCCTCGAATTGCAACATCCCCTGCATTTTTATATGCCGCTTGCATTGGTGGAGCACTCACTTGTTTAGCCGATGATACGACAAGAACAATGCTTATGGAACAAGTCAATCACTTAACATCAGTTTTTTCAGGCAATAGTACAAATAAAGACAATGGTTTAGCTAAAGATTTTGCTACGGCGCAAGAAGTAAAGAATACACCTTTCATAACAACACCAAAACAAGTACACAAACCTGCATGTTATATTTAAAACTCTTCTTTGCGTCTAAAACCTTCAATACCGATGGCATCTAACTCTTGAGATTCTTTACCATCGATTTCTTTTTGTTCTTCTTCTTGGCGACGTTCATGAACAATTTCAACACGCTTCATATCCGCAAAGGCGGCGCGAACATTTTCTTGTGCCTCTTGCAACTTACCTTCAAACGCGGCGGATTCAGCGTCCAATTTTTCAATATTAGTTCGAATGACCCCTTCAAAACGCCCGTAATAATCACGGGTTTCAAGATTTAAATTTTCGTCTAGCGCCTGACGTTCTTTTTCAAGACGCGCCAATAGTTCTTTTTTTTGTGCATCAAGGCCTTCCAAATGACGTAGAATTTCAGCCAGCACTTTTTGCTTTTCTTCAACCGTATGACGGCGCAGGCGAATAAGGGATTCTAAATCAGCGATAACAAACGTCCATTCCTGTCATCCTTTGGCGCGACCAAAGGATCTCTTTAAAAGATCCTACGATCAAGTCGTAGAATGACATATCTAAATTATTCATTATCCATCCTCACATACGGCAAACCGACACATCGCGCCAACATTTCAAACCCCTCTTCAATCGAGGTACATTCTTCTTTATCTTGTGCCAAAAACTCTTCTAACAAAGGATAACGAATGATAGACTCATCAACTTCAGGGTCGCTTCCTTTTCGATAAGCACCAAGCTTAATCAGCTCTTCCATATCTTCATAACGACTAATCAATTTTTTAGCTTTTACCACAATGGCGTTTTGTTCGTCGCTTAAACAATTTGGCATCGAACGAGATACAGATTTTAAAACGTTAATCGCTGGATAACGCCCACGATCTGCAATTTTACGTTCCATCACGATATGCCCATCAATAATACCGCGCACCGCATCTGATATAGGCTCATTATGGTCGTCTCCTTCAACCAAAACAGAAAATAACCCTGTGATTGATCCATCACCTTGCGCCCCAGGCCCTGCGCGCTCTAACAATCGTGCCAATTCTCCAAAAGTTGTCGGCGGGTAACCTTTTGATGTGGGGGGTTCTCCCGCTGATAAACCAATCTCACGCTGTGCCATAGCAAAACGTGTCACACTATCCATCAGGCAAAGAACTTTTTTACCCTGCCCACGAAAATATTCTGACACAGCCAGCGTCACGTAAGCCGCTTGACGGCGCATCAAGGCAGGCTCATCTCCTGTTGCGACAATAACAACGGAACGGTTTAAACCCAACTCGCCCAAATCATCTTCCAAAAATTCTTGTACCTCACGACCACGTTCACCGACCAAACCAATGACGGAAACATCGGCTTCGGTATAACGTGCCATCATCGACATCACGACAGATTTACCAACACCAGACCCTGCAAAAATCCCCATACGTTGTCCTTGGCAGGTGGACAGAAAACTATTCACACACCGTACGCCTAAATCCAGCTTTTCGCCAATGCGTTGACGCGCATGTGGCGCGGGCGGTTTATTACGAAGGGGAATTGGCGTGCCGCCTTGAATCAAGGGGCCTTTCCCATCAATCGGCTGCCCCAACGCATTAATAACGCGCCCCAACCAACGCTCATCAGGGCAAATGGTTGGTTCGGTCTGTTGAATAATAGCAGGGCAACCCAGCCCGACCCCTTCCAAAGTACCAAACGGCATCAACAAAGCCCGCTTATCTTTAAAACCAATAACCTCACACGGGATATCTTCTTGTGCATTTTCAGGTGATTTTTCGGGACGCAAATTCACAATAGAGCCAATAGAAAGGCTTTGACCAAACCCAGCAATCTCGACTAGCAAACCTAAAACTTTGGTCACACGACCAAAAACTTCATAATCTTTTGTGGGCGCAATCGCCGCTAATGCTTTTTGGGTTAATCTGTCCATTTATATATTGTAGCGTGAAAAGTGATAATCTGGTGAAAAAATTTTAGAACCCACTCCACGAATAAAGCAATAATCCACACAAAAACAACCCCAAGAATCAAACATTTCTGGAAATTTGTATTTAAAATAACAAATACAGTATAATTATCCATAATATTAAACTTAAGGATAAAATCAGCAATGGTACAAGGAGCTTTTGAAAATGCAGGAGATACAGACTGGGAAAAACGTAAAATTGATACCCATCAGAGACTGTTAAAAGATACCCCTGACCTCGTATCAAACACCTCGCCATTAGCTTTAGGTTCACAGGGCATAGTTTTAGATAGAGGCGACGGCACACTCATAAAAATTTACTTACGTGATAAAGAGGCCATCAATAGTAACAACGAAAAATCATTTTTAAATGAGGTCGAAATTTTAGATAATTTAAAAGGGGAAAAATACGGAACAGCATATACTCCAAAAATATTAGAAGTTATTCCACTACCCAATAGTATAGAAGCACATGGAGCTTACTGTATGCCGAAGTTTAAAGGGCATCATTTACAATGGAAGATTTTTGCAGAAACAGCTAATTCTAACAAAGTGAAAACTCACTTTCGTAATGTGGGAAAGGTTCTCGCCGACTTCCACACAAAAGCAGCGCCCTCGCTATTAGACAGATACCCTGAAAAAAAGAGACTAGAGTATGGAACTTCAATTAAAAATGTACCTATATTAAACCAAAAAATAAACCAAGCACTTGATTCGTGTAACGCTCATCTACAACAACATATGAAGAGTGGTGTAAACCATGGTGATTTTAATGAAGCTAATTTTTTAGTAAATGAAGAAGGTGAAACCACGGTTTTACTTGACCCAAGCTTTGCAGGATACACGCCAAACTACCTTTCTGATTTTGCGTATATACCTGCAAATAAAGTCAGTATTGTTATAGATGAATACGAAAAAATTACTGGTGAAAAAATTGATCCTACAATGATGCTTTTAACACAGCTTAGCCTGTATACCGCCATAATCAATTTTAATTTAGATTACCACGATAAAGATTCAGCTAACGCTGTAAAAAATCTTACTTTTAAAACGATTGAACATCTTAATAAACTTTCTCATATTACAGAGTCAACATTTCAAAACGTAGGAAACCTTCCTGCGATGGAAGGAGTTAATTAACGCAAAACTTCCAAATGTGCGGTATCTTCCAGCTCAATTAAAGGCCCGTTATATTCACGCAAAAACCCACGAACGCGGATTTTTTGTTGTCCAATCCCCATTAAATCCACGCCCTCACGCGCAAATTTCTTACGCAATCCCGTTGAAACCTGAATAGTAAAATCAGTTTTCCAGTTATCGCCAAAATTCAAATAAAGCTGGTTACGGACAGAAGCAACTTTTTTCACTTCTCCTTCAATGATGACAAACTTACCAATTTTATCATCCGCCTGATCGTGAGAAAGAACAGTATAAAGGCTCTCTTCCTCCCACAGGCCAAGCTTTTTGTTCCGTGCCGCCACCTCCACCTCATACATTTGCGCCAGCATTTCGGTTTTATTCGGCGCGGTATAAACACGCGCCAAGCCATGGCGTAAAAATTCACCTTGAATCCAAATTTTATCCTTTTTTATAGCAACATGGGCGAGTTGATGATTCATGCGGTTCACCCGCCCTTTTTTGGCATCGCGCGTTTGATACAACATAACCTCGGTACGTTCAGGCAACTTATCCTTCAAAAGCGCCATCGCCGCCTCCACATAAGGCGCCTCACTTGCAATATGAAAATCGGGAATATCCAATGAAGCCAAGCGAACAATCGTCCCATCCTTTAAAATGAACGTTAACCCATCAATTATCTTGTCAATTCTGCCTGATTTAGTATGTTTAAGCTTTGAAAAGTCAGCAATAGGTTGTTTTACATCAGTAGGCTCCGCCTCCTTTTGTATTTCCTGTCCATAAGCAGGTAATCTATGGGCTGATATACTGAGTAACACTAAACATATAAATGAAAGAAACTTTATCATGGCACTAAATTGGACGAAAACTATATCCTTTAGCAAGAAAACTTTTTCCTGCACGGCACTTATCTCTATTTTGGCGTTTACAAACGCCTGTAGCGTCAACCCAGCAACAGGGCAAAGACAATTCACCGCCGCCCTTCCTGCGGCGAACGAAGCCAAAGTTGGTGCCACCGAACATGCCAAAGTCGAAGCACAATTTGGTAAATTCATGACAGGCCCTATTGCCAATTACGTGAACCAAGTCGGTCAACGTGTCGCCGCCAACACCGAACGTAGTGATATTCAATATAGATTCTATGTTTTGGATACTCCCATGGTAAATGCTTTCGCCCTTCCTGGTGGCTATACTTATTTTTCTCGCGGCTTATTAACACTAGCCAATAGTGAAGCGGAACTTGCCGCCGTGATTGGTCATGAAATTGGACACATCCCCGCTCGCCATGCCGCCTCACGCATGTCACAAGGGCTTGTTGCTGGTATTGGTGCCGCCGTCGTTGGTGCCGCCGTTGGTGGTAACGCAGGACAATTGGCGAACTTAGGGTCAAATCTTTACATCTCGTCTTATTCACGTGGACAAGAACATCAATCTGATGAGCTTGGTGTGCGTTATCTCTCCCGCGCAGGATATGACCCAACCGCCATGTCGACGTTTTTGGCCAGCCTTGATGCGCAAAGTAAATTACAAGCCAAAGAAGCAGGTAAAAAAGGCTCAGGCTTTAATTACTTTTCAACCCATCCTCTCACAGGTGAACGAGTTCAACATGCGCACGCCGAAGCCACGAAATACCCCGCCAATAATAATGAAAGTCGTGCGGCTTATTTATCCAAAATCAATGGCCTTGTTTATGGTGACAGTTCCAACCAAGGGTTTGCCCGAGGCAATAGATTCTATCATCCCGAAATGAATTTTACCTTCACTGTTCCTAACGGCACCAAAATTTCTAATGGCACACGTCAAGTCGCAGGGAAACACCCCAACGGCACAGCCATTGTCTTTGATGCTGGTAAATCGCAATCACGTGACCCAGTTACCTTCATTCAAAATGAATGGCTGAAAGGCAAAGGTAGCTCACGCGTTGAAGCCATCAGCGTTAATGGCAAACGTGGAGCAACAACCGCCTTTGCGGGTAACGTCCAAGGCAAAGCCGTCACCATCCGACTTGTTGCCATTGAATGGTCAGCCAATCAATATTTCCGTTTTCAAATGGCTATCCCCAATGGTGTTAGTAATGCGTTTTTGAACGAATTAAAACAAACGACCTACAGCTTACGAAACATGAGCGGTAGCGAAAAGGCCTCCATCAAGCCAAAGAAAATACGTGTTCTTGTTGCCCCATCCGGCTCAACAGTAGCCTCAATGGCCGCCCGCATGAATGTTGATGGCGATAAAACAGAACATTTCTTAGTGTTAAACGGCTTAGACGCCCATCAAGGCGTTGTTGCGGGTCAACCTTATAAGATCGTGACCAATTAAAGGACAATATCAAGAGGGTTCAAAAGAAATCCTCTTGATAACCTTCTCTTATATAAACCGCCCTTATAAACCACGAATGGACACGAATAAACGCGAATAAACCACCCTTGACCCAAAACACTTCTCGGATTACCTTTATACGTGTCTAATTTCATTAGATACATAGTAAAGGAAACCTCGTTCGCCATGCTTCAATCACTTTATGTTGATCAGTTTGTTATTATTGAGAAACTCGATCTTAATTTTAAAGATCGTTTAACAATTTTCACGGGGGAAACAGGGGCTGGTAAATCAATCATCTTGGGCGCGATGGCATTAATCCTCGGTGGCCCTTCAACACCAAAGTCCATACGGCATGGGCACGAAAAATCAACATTCAAAGCAACTTTTGCGCCGCCCAAAACCAATCCTGTTTGGGATTTACTGATTCAAAAACAATTGGGGTCTTCTTCTGATACAGAATTTTCTATCTATCGTGAAATGTCACAAGAAGGAAAAGATGTCTTTCAAATCAATGACAAAGACACCGATATTGAAACCCTGTCCGAGGTTGGTACTTTACTTGTTGAGATTCACGGGCAATCGGCGAACCACACACTACTTGGTTCAGCCAATCAGTTAATCCTGCTCGATCTATCTGGTGACTTCCCACCAGAAATTTTAAAGAACGTTGCCGATGCCCTTCACGAAGTTGAACGCTACGATAAATTATTAGAAGAAGAAAAACTATTCCTTGCCAAACATAAAGGCCTAAAGGCCAAGAAAATTCAAACAATTGTAAAGAAATTTGAAGCTCTTGGTATGAAAGAAAACTTCATTGCCGAAACGGAAAGCGAATATGCGGTTCTACGTACAGCCAAAGATACTTCCAGCTCTTTGCAATCTATCTTAGGTCGCCTCATCGCCTCCAGCGGTACAATCATCGCTTTATCTGGCGCTGTTAACACCTTGGAAAACCAGCCTAATTTAGAAAAAGAAAAAATTGAAAAATTAGAAAAGCACTTAAAAGATTCTTTAAAAAGTGCGCGTCTGGCCGTTGATGAAATTAATCTTGTCGCACCAGAGTATGAAATTGATACCGCACCTCTACACGCCCATAAAAAAGTTTTAGATAGCTTAAAAGACATTGCAACCCAGACAAAAACACCGTGGGAAGACATGCAAAAATATTATCACGAGATGCAAACAAAGTTTGAACGCATCCGTGATGGCCGTGAGACAGTGACCAAATTAAGCGATGCACTCATCGAGGCAAAAAACAAATATCGAGAGCACGCAAAAGTTTTGTCAGAAAAACGCGTTATCGCCGCACAAGAAATGAGTGCGAAAATCACGGCAGAGCTTGCGCCGCTAAAATTAGAAAAAGCCGAATTCGAAGTTGTTGTTGAAGAAAAACCAGATATGCCATGGACAGAACGTGGGATAGATCAAGTCACCTTCACCGCCCGTATGAACCCAGGTATGCCCTTCAGCCCTATCGCCGATACGGCCTCTGGTGGTGAGATGGCACGAATGATCTTGGCCATCAAAGTTGTCTTGCAACATGTTCAAAAAACACCAACGCTTATTTTTGATGAGGTTGATGTCGGTATCGGTGGCGCCGCCGCCGCCGCCGTTGGGGAACGTATTGCGCACTTGGCCGATAACACACAAGTTGTCATCATCACCCACAGCCCGCAAGTGGCCTCATGCGGTGAGCAACATTTACATATCAGTAAAAAAACAGATGGGAAAACGACCGTATCTGCCGTACGCGAGTTAGAAATGCAAGAACGTATTGATGAAATCTCGCGCATGCTGGCTGGAAGCGCGCTGACTACTGAATCCCACGCCGCTGCAGAAAGCCTCATTGAAGAAGCCGCCAAAACCGCTAAAACCCGACGGGACGCGGCTTAATAGCCATAAAAATGCAAATGACGGCAAATTTAATTTTGTTAACTTTTACGATTTGTGTTAATATTTATTAATAATAGTTAATTTTTTAAAACTTGTAAAAAAAACACCCAAGGGAGAGCAAGAAATGCGCGTTTTATTAGTTGAGGATGACAGTTCCACCGCAAAATCAATCGAATTAATGTTGAAATCTGACGGTTATGTCGTTGATACCGCTGATTTAGGCGAAGATGGCTTGGAAATCGGTAAAATCTATGACTATGATATCATTATCTTAGACCTCATGCTGCCAGATATGGATGGTTATGATGTTTTGAAGAACTTCCGCGCTGCCAAAATCGACACCCCTATTTTGATTCTTTCTGGCCTGACCGAACTTGACAACAAGATCAAAGGTCTTGGCTTTGGCGCCGATGATTACCTCACAAAACCTTTCGATAAACGTGAATTGATGGCCCGTATCCAAGCGATTGTTCGTCGTTCTCAAGGACACTCTCAAAGCACCATTGAAACAGGTAACGTCATCGTTAATTTGGACAGCCGTACCGTAACTGTTGGCGGTCAACCGCTTCATTTAACAGGTAAAGAATATGGCATTATCGAATTACTATCCTTACGAAAAGGTTCAACTTTAACCAAAGAAATGTTCCTGAATCACCTATATGGTGGCATGGATGAACCTGAAGTAAAAATTATTGATGTTTTTATCTGTAAGCTTCGCAAGAAAATCGAAAACATCAATGATGGTGAAAGCCATATTGAAACCGTATGGGGACGTGGCTATGTCATGCGTGAACCCCAAGGTGATGTTTCCGCCGCAAGTGCTTAAAACATTTAACCACGGCCTTTTTATAGTCAATGTGCTTTTATGCCTGTAGCCGATTTAAGAAACAAACAACTAGATAAATCAGGCTAATTTTGCTACCAATACCCCATGCAGAATCTACCCAATATCTTAACGTTTGGTCGTATTGCCATATTGCCCATCATTATAGGTTTATTCTTTGTCAACGGAGCATGGGCGGCATGGATAGCGGTCAGCTGTTACACATTGGCCTGCATCACAGATTTCTTAGATGGTTACCTCGCGCGCAAATGGAAAGTGGTCAGCCCCGTTGGCACCTTCCTCGACCCCATCGCCGATAAGATATTCATCGTATCTTTACTGGTTGTTATGGCGGCGTTTGGACGGCTTGAAGGGATATGGTTGATCCCTGCGATCGTGATTTTGGTACGCGAGATTTTGATCTCTGGCTTACGTGAATTTTTAGGCCCCAAAAATATTCAACTGCCTGTATCAAAACTCGCCAAATGGAAAACAACAGTACAAATGATTGCGCTCGGCTTTTTGGTCGTGGGTGACTATGGCAATATTATCGTGCCGCACACATTATTAATTGGGCAAATACTTCTCACCGCCGCCGCCATTCTGACGGTTATGACGGGCTGGCGCTATCTGATTGAAGGGTTAAAGCATGTCAATTAAATGTAACATTCCTTTTGCCGTCGTTAAGCCCTTTCTCCACGCGCTCGACCCTGAAAACGCGCATAAGCTAACCATCAAATCAATGAAGGCCTGCCTCAGCCCAAAATATAACACCGTTGAAAATGAAGCACTAAAAGTAAAATTATGGGGATTAGATTTTAACAATCCTGTGGGACTGGCCGCTGGATTTGATAAAAATGCCGAAGTCATAACCGCAACATTAAATATAGGCTTTGGTTTTACTGAAGTGGGAACCGTGACCCCCAAACCACAGGCAGGCAACCCCAGCCCCCGCGTTTTTCGAAACACAAAAAACCAAGCTATCATTAACCGCATGGGCTTTCCCAATGATGGGATAGAAGTTTTCAAAAAAAATGTAAAAAATTTTCGTAAAGATAAGAAAGCGCCCACCGGTCTTGTTGGTTTAAATATCGGTATGAATAAAGAGCAAACCAATCCCGCCGAAGATTATGCCGCGCTCATTCAAGAACTCGGGTGCTTAGCTGATTATTACACCATTAATGTTTCGTCGCCCAACACACCAGGTTTACGCAACCTACAAAGCCGCGAGAATTTATTACCCCTTATTAACGACATCAAATCTGCGCGTAAGAATTATTGTGATCGTGAACACCCACCACCAATTTTGGTCAAGCTCGCCCCTGATTTAGAACTCACCCAACAAAAAGAACTCGCACAAGCCGTTTTAGATGCCAATGTAAACGGACTTATTTTAACCAATACAACCTTAGCGCGCCCTAAATTCTTACCAGAAAAATTCCGTGAACAAAAAGGTGGCTTAAGTGGCAAACCTTTAACTGATAAATCAACGGGGATCATTGGTAATTTTTATCAATTCACCAAAGGGAAAATCCCTATCATTGGAGTTGGTGGCATATCATCTGGCGCGGATGCCTACGCCAAAATAAAAGCAGGCGCATCGTTGGTGCAGCTTTACTCCGCACTTGTTTTCCAAGGCCCCGCCTTAGTCAATCAAATCAATAATGATTTAATCATGCTCTTAAAACAAGATGGGTTTAAAAATATTAGTGAGGCTGTTGGATCAGCGCATCGGTAAATGCCGTAGGGTGTAATTAAACAAACCCTATTTTTTGCTTTGATTGTGGCGCCACATCTGCTTCAGATGGAGCTTGTTGAACTGGTGCTGCGTTTTCAATTAACTCACAAACCTGATCTAAGCGCGCCGTATCAAAAAACTGGGTTACAGTACCTTTAATCTCTTCATCTCCAGAAAGGAATGTATATGAATAATCAGCCCCCATGCTCTTTGAATTCGCCTTAACAAGACCAAAATAAAATCCATCTTTCTTACTTCCAACCTCAAAGCCTTCAGTTCCTTTTGTAACAGTTTCTCTAAACAAATCTGTTATTCTTTTATATTGCTCTTTATTCATGACAGCCTCTCTACTTTTATAAAAATTTGGAGAAACTTACCTTGCGGGTAAGGTTATGTCAATAAAAATCGTGACTTGAAAAAACTTTGTGTCCTTTGTGTCCTTTGTGTTAAAAATTATCTTTAATATAAAAGGAAAAGAGCATGAGCAATAATAAAAATTCCGTCATTCTGACAACACATCGTCATTGCGAAGAGCGCCAGCGACGTGGCAATCCCATTATTAACTCAATAGATTGCTTCGCCCAAAACTCTTTGAAGCTCGCAATGACGCTATTACTGCTACTGTTCTCTATTCCCGCCCATGCGGAAATTGTTAAAAAATCTTCTATCGCCATGCATGGCGCACCGAAATACGCCGATGATTTCACGCATTTATCCTACGTTAATCCTGATGCGCCAAAGGGCGGCACATTGCGTCAATCGGCGATTGGCACATTTGACTCGCTGAACCCGTTTATCATTAAAGGCTCGCCTGCTGCCGGCATGACATTTTTAGGGCAAAGTTACCTTTATGACTCGTTAATGGAACAAAGCAATGACGAAGCATTTTCAATGTACGGTCTGTTGGCCGAGACAATCGAGTATGATACGGAAGATAAAAGCTGGGTCGCTTTTAACTTAAATGCAAACGCTAAATGGCATGATGGCAAGCCCGTCACCGCCGATGATGTGGTATGGAGTTTCAACACATTTGTTGAACACGGCGCACCGTTTTTTAAAGCCTATTATGGCGATGTCACCAAGGTTGAGGCAACCTCGCCTGCCCGCGTAAAATTTACGTTTAAAGATGCGAATAATGCGGAGCTGCCCCTTATTCTGTCGCAAATTTCTATCCTGCCAAAACATTATTGGGAATCGGGCGACAACGATTTCACCAAAACAACATTGACTCCGCCACTGGGGTCTGGTGCTTACACCGTTCATAAAGTCGATGCCGGTCGTTCGATCACCTATAAACGTGCTGAGAATTATTGGGGCAAAGACCTGCCAATCAATAAAGGACGGTTTAATTTTGATGCGTTAGAATTTGATTATTACAAAGACGGTAATGTCGCACTGGAGGCCTTTTTTGCAGGGGAATATGACGTCCGCCAAGAAAATGTCGCCAAGCTGTGGAACACCTCTTATGACGCGACGCCTGTTAAAAATGGTGATATTGTTAAGCAGGAAATTAGTCACCAACGCCCCCAAGGGATGCAAGGTTTCATCTACAACACGCGTAAAGATATTTTCAAAGATGTTGCCGTGCGTAAGGCACTGTCATACGCGTTTGATTTTGAATGGTCGAACAAACAATTTGCCTATGGCGGTTATAAACGCACCAATAGTTTTTTTGAAAACTCCGAACTCGCCGCACCTGACGGCGTTCCCACAGGACGTGTGTTAGAAATTTTAGAAAATTATCGCGGTAAAATCCCCGACGAAATATTTACGACGCGCTATGCACCGCCTGTCAATGATGGCTCTGGTAAAAACCGTAAAAGCCTTCGCGCCGCCATGAAAATTTTGGATGAGGCTGGGTACAAGCTCGGCGATGATGGTATCCGTGTGCATGAAAAAACAGGGCAACGATTAAGTTTTGAAATTATAGATTCAAATCCACTCTTTGAACGTTGGGTTTTACCCTTCATTGCTAACATGAAAAAGATGGGCGTTCATGCCTCTTTCCGTGTGCTTGACCCCGCGCAATATCAAAACCGCATGAATGAATTTGACTATGAAATGACGATTAGCTCGATGGGGCAAAGCTCTTCCCCCGGGAATGAGCAGCGCGATTATTGGGCTTCTTCCAAAGCCGATTTATCTGGTGGGCGCAATTATATCGGTGTGAAAGATGCGGTGGTTGATGAAATTATTGAGACACTTATCCAAGCACCAAGCCGTGAAGAATTGGTCGCGCAAACCCAAGCGTTAGATTATGTTTTACTGAGTGGTCATTACCTTATCCCACAATGGCATATTGATTATTGGCGTATTGCGACATGGAAGAAGCTGGCGAAACCAGAAAACTTATCACCGCTAACCCCTGCTATCTCTGATACTTGGTGGGTGGTAGAGTAGATCCTACAAAGAGTTGACATAACGGTAAGAATTATATTAATCTCTAAGCTCAATTTTTAGAGACGTAAAATGAAGACACCACCAACAAAATGCTACAAGACACTTTTTAACCCACTAGCAGGAACTAATTTAACCTCTGAAGGAAATGATTTATTAGAAGAACTACTAACCTCCCCTTATATCCAAATAAATCCAGAAGCCGATCTAGATAGTTTAATACACGCCTTTCACTTCCCTTCAATTTTTGATGCGTCTCAATCAGATTATATCACTCGTGGATTAAAAAAATTTAAAAGTAACCGTAACCAACTAACAACACAAAGTTTTTCTGCTGCTGCTTTGGATGGTACTCCACAAGAACTACACTCCATAGGAGGAGAACGAAGTGTTGATAAAATAAAAAACATCATGGAAGCGTTATCCGACCCCGCTAACTCAAACTGTTCTGTTGATACAACATATTACAATCCAAACCAAATAGAGGAATGGATTAATATAGGATGGCTTGAAATTCATACTGGTACATTTACCTTTACAGATAAGGAAGTTTTCACACAGATGGCGCATGCTCTCAACCTTTCAAATTAGACGTTCCCCTTGTCTTTTCTACCACCATTAATTATTATGTAGTTTACTGTCTTTCTATAAAAAAGAAGAAAATGAAAACAGCTATTATCATTCCCGCGCGATATGCCTCGACGCGCTTTCCTGGAAAGCCACTTACTTTAATCGGTGGGCAGTCCATGTTGAGCCGTGTCGTTGAGCTTGCCCACACGGCGATTGAAGGCATGGAGGATATCACGCTCGCCGTCGCCACCGAAGATCAGCGCATTTGCGACCATGCACAAAAAATTGGCGTTGAATGCGTGATGACATCCGATGATTGCAAAACGGGTTCTGACCGTGTGTTAGAAGCGGTGCAAAAAATCGCGCCCGATGCACAATTTGTTGTCGGCCTGCAAGGCGACGCCCCCTTCACGCCCCCTGAGGCCGTACAAAAATTGATCCAAGCGTATCAAAATAATAATTCAATAGAGGTTGTCACACCCGTTATCAATCTACGTTGGAGCGAGCTTGATAATCTGCGTGAACAGAAAAAGATTACGCCCTTTAGTGGCACAACGGCGATTATAAATGCCGAAGGCCGTGCGCTCTGGTTCTCCAAAAATATCCTTCCGGCCATTCGCAAGGAAGATAAATATCGAGATGACGAGTTTAGCCCCGTGCATCAACATATTGGCCTGTATGGTTACGCGGTAAAAACGCTAGAAAAATTCGTGACATTACCCGAAGGTCATTACGAGAAATTAGAAGGGCTGGAACAGCTCCGCTTGCTCGAAAATAATATTTCTATTCAAACTATTAAATTAAAAGTCGCCATAGGACTCGCCCAAGCAGGGATTGATTCTCCCGAAGATGTTGAACGCGCGGAAAAGATGTTGGAAAATTTAAACCACTAAGGCATCAAGGCACTAAGAAGATTATTTTTATATTTAGAAAATTTTAAGTTCACGCAAAGACCGCAAAGGAAACGCAACGAATACAGCACATGAGATACACCTCTTGTCATCCCGATATAGATCGAGATCTCTTCTCTGAACACACAAGATTCCAACCTCTGTCGGAGTGACAATATTTTCTGAGTATGTTTTCTCTTGGTGTCTTCGTGCCTTGGTGGTAAAAACAAAGCATGACCACTTTAATAATAGCACGACACGGCAACACCTTTACCCCCGATCAAACACCAACGCGTGTTGGCGCACGGACAGATTTGCCTTTGATCGAGAGTGGACAAGAACAAGCGCGTAAAATTGGCGCATGGCTAAAAGAACAAAACATCTATCCCGAAATTGTTTATTCATCAGAACTTCAGCGAACAAAGCAAACAGCCGAAATAGCCATTGAAACATTGGGTTATAAACAGCCTGTTTTTCCGCTCAGTATTTTTAATGAAATTGATTATGGCGTTGATGAAAATCAACCTGAGGACAAAGTCATCGCCCGTATTGGCGCGCAAGCCATCAAAGATTGGGACGCGCACGCCGTCGTCCCCGATGGTTGGAAATTTAATCCGGATGAATGTATTGAAAACTGGAAAAATTTTGCAGCGCAAATCCTCAACGACAGCAAACAAGATACCGATGATGTAGTGATGGTCGTGACCTCCAACGGCATCGCCCGCTTCGCTCCACATTTAACGGGTGATTTCAAAGGATTTGCGCGCCAACATCACATCAAGCTTTCGACTGGCGCGCTTGGTATCCTGAAATTTGAAGATGAAAAATGGGTGATTACTGGCTGGGATGTGAGGCCTTAATATTAAATAGAGAATCCAGCATTATGAGCAGCAGAAGCTGCCAATTGAACGCCTTTAAAAAAATCAACTTTTCGACTAATAATAGCTTCATAAGCTTGGATTTTTTTCTGTCTCTCTGGAGTAAATACTTTCTTCCAAGCTGCCTTTGCCAACTCTTCTTCTTTTCCTTTTGTATAACTACCTGTGCCATCAGGGAATTCACCAACTTTACGGATAATTCGTGCCATGTACTGGATGTCATCTTCTGGAGGTCTCTCAAGAACCTGTGCCTTCAAATTACTAGGTAAAAAATTTAAAGATAAACCCTCTAGTTTTCTAACAGCATTTGAAGTAATATAACCTTCAATATCTATATGCAAGGTACCTTGAACTGTCAAACCTTCAAAGAAGTCTTCTTCATAAGAATTTTCACAGTCATAAAGGCGATCAATAGCATCAATAAAGTCTGTCTGCATCATTTTTTTTAATTTGTTTTGGCCAGAGCGGGGGTTTTTAGAAGTTAATAATCGCCTCTGCTGACGATTTGTAGAGAACTCTAATACAGAATCAATAGTATAAGCATCCATTTCAAGAATAGTGTCATGAATCAAACAATGTCTTAAAGTTGTGGGTGGTATTTCATCTTTAAGAAGATACTGAAATTGCTGGGCATGTCGTATCTCATGACCAAGTGTTTTTCCTTTGATTTCTTTTTTACCACACTGAATGACATTTAAATCAGGTACGTACGATGCGTTAACTAAATTGTCTTGATCCTCATTCATAATAAAACTAACATTGTAGTCTCTACAAAATTCAAGAAGGGCAGGACCCCACTTTGAATGAATCAGCTGTTGCCGAGCGGCGGATATCACAGTTTCAACATCATCATCTAAATAATGTTGCTTTTCAAAAACCGCAGCTGATGCCTTTCTTAAATCCAAAATATCTCCTCCTTAACAGTCCTAACAATAAGTTTGTAGTTTACACTCAAGTTCAATAAAAATGTTTGCTAGCACAAATGAAAAATTATGTCAATATAAGGCATTAAAACAAATGGTTAAAAAAACTTTACGTGACATTGATTTCTTTACGTTTAAAATAACCCTATGGCGAATTACCTCCTCAAAAGACTGCTTCTAATGATCCCGACATTGCTCGGCATTATGCTGGTCAGTTTTATTATCGTACAATTTGTCCCAGGTGGGCCTGTTGAACGGATGATTGCTCAATTACAAGGGCATGGCGTGGAAGCCACGGCGCGTTTTGGTGGTGGATCAGGCGCGGACATGACCGCTGGTGCGGCAGCACAAAGCACAGGCGATTCCAGCAAA
>CAZYHI010000037.1:0-15702 GCA_964647515.1 uncultured Micavibrio sp.
TGATGAGGTTGGTTATTATACCGTGCAGGGGATGGCGGTTATGGCGGCGCAGGCACGTTCGCTCGGTTTTTGCCTTGTCTTTTCCGCGCAAGATTTACAAGCGATGGAAAAGCGCGTGAAGGAAGAAGCAAAATCAATTACTGCGAACTGTAACATTAAAATTTTTGGTAAATTACAAGATCCGACCTCAACGCGTGAGTTTTTTGAAAACCAAATTGGGAATACTTATATTGCGAAGGTAACCTCCCTTGAATTAAGTGGCGGTGGGATGTCAACGGGTGGATATAGTGATACCCAGCAGGCACAAATTGATAAGGGTACACGTGCCGATTATGATGATTTGAAAGAGATGGTGGAAGGGGAAGCTATTATTTCCTTTGGTATTGATGTGATTCATTGTGATATTTTTTATGCGAACCCAGGACATGCAAAGGCAATGCGCGTGACGCGTTATTTAGCTTTGCCTGAGCCTGATGAAAATTATACAAAAAATGCTAATAAAATCACCAAATTGCGTGATGCCATGTTTAGCAAAAATTGGACAGCCGCCAAAGCCGATGTTGCTGAAGAAACGCCTGAAGAAATTGACGCGTTAAGTGAAGGAATGGAGCTGGGGCGTAAATATTATGATGATCCTATCGATCAGGGTATTACGGCGTTAAGTGAGCTTCACGCCCGCCAGCACCCTGTCGAAGCGCAAGAAGCTATCCGTGCCCTATCCGAAGTTGAGGAAGAAGCTCCTGCTGCGTCCGCAACGCCGGTTCAAGAAGAGGTTGTACCGCCGGTACAGGCCGCCGCCACTATGGCACCAGAAAAAGAAGCGGTGAGTTTCCATGATTTGAATAAAGAAGAAAAAACTGAAACGCCACCAAGTACCGTTGTCCAAGCGCGAAAGAAAATTGGTAGTAAAGCAGAAGGGATACTGCGTGATGCAGGGAATGCTCTGCGTCAATCTTTGTTTAAATCTAACGAAGGTGATGCCCCCGATGCGGCAGAGTAATCATAAAATGTCATACCATCTTCCCGTCATCCCGCGACTTGATCGCGGGATCTCATTAGAACAAAGACCAACTCAAGCAGGTAATGTTTTCGTTATCATCTTGCTTGGCGTGTTTTTGTTTGGCTCGCTCATGTATATGTTCTCTCGCAATGCCCAACAAGGGACAGGAAATCTAACAAAACAACAAGCGAGTATCGCCGCGCAGGAAATTCTCAATTATGCACGCCTTGTCGAAGGGGCGGTTGACCGCGTCCGACGTAACGGATGTAGTGAAACAGAAATCAGTTTTGAAAATGATGTTGTGGCAGGGTATGAGCACGACCCGCCCGCCCGCGATGAATGTAAAATCTTTGATGATGCGGGTGGTAAGGTGAGTTATTCAGAAGTATCGGAAAATTTTATTGATAATAGTTTTCAAAGTAAAACTGGGGATGTACTTCGTCCATGGAAAGAGTATCGATATACAGGTCATTGTTCTATCACAGAAGTAGGAACTAATTGTTCGACATCTTCTTGTAAAGAGCTTGCATTGAATATTCATTATATAAATAAAGAAATTTGCCTTGAGATTAATAAAAATATGAATATCGCTGCCGTTAGTGGAGATGCACCTGTAGAGAGTATTTCTTCACCGCCAGGAGGGATGGCTTGTGCAGTATTTATAGGAGATTTTGCAGATACGCCAAATGGGGTAGATTCTGGTGTTCCAACAGCACCTACTGCTTGTTTAAAAGTTGCAGAATCAGGAAATGACTATTACTTCTTTTACCACGTCCTCCTCGCACGATAAAGTAATTGAACCACCAAGACACTAAGGTCGCCAAGGTGTGATGCTGATTTATAAAATAAGACATCTCCACGAGTGTCATTGCCTGAATCTGCAACGCAGATTCATTAAAGCTTTGGAGCAATCCCTTAAGGTGTACAGAGATTCCCTTAGAATTACTGCGTAATTCAGGGAATGACAATGCGCTATTATTACATGAAATTCTTATATTATTTTTTTCTATAAAATCTTCGTATCTTCGCTCCTTCGCGTTTCAATTTTAAAACCACGAATGGACACAAATAAACACGAATATTTAACGCTAAACTATATTGTCATTCCGAACTTGTTTCGGAATCTTATAGAGTTTTAAGTGAAAAGATCCCGATCTACATCGGGATGACGAGGGTTGGAAGCCTTAGTGTTCTTTGTGTTTTAAAAACAATTAACCTACCCAAAAATACCTTCATACGCATCTTCTTTAAACCCTAAAAAGATATCATCACCCTGCTTTAAAAGCGGGCGTTTAATGATGGAGTGGTTTTCATCGGCGATTGCAATGGCTTGGTCATCATCCATACTGTCTTGCGTTTCTTTCGGTAGCTTACGCCACGTTGTACCGCGACGGTTGATGACGTTTTCCCAACCATGTTGGGTGATCGCTTGCTTGAGCACTTCCTCATCAATGCCACTCTTTTTATAATCGTGAAAATCATAAGCGATGTTTTGCGCGTCTAACCACTTAAACGTCTTTTTCATCGTGTCGCAATTTTTGATGCCGTATAAAGTGGGTGCCTTCGCCATTATAATTAACGATAGGCCGACAAGCTGCCGTCATCGGTTAAGATAAACAGCGTGCCATTGGCAACAATAGGGGGGATAGAGATATCACGCCCGACTTTCCAGCTATTGATTTCTTGACCGTTAAGCGGGTTTAGCTCTCTGACGCGACCCTTACTGCCGGCGATAAGCAATTTACCATTGACCATGATTGGCCCTGTCCAATGGATAAGCGTGTCACGCTTTTTTTCATTTTCGTATTTTTGGATGTTAGAAATCCATATCGTTTCACCATTGGTTAAATCCAGTGCAATAATTTTAAAATCAGCGGTTAAAACATAAACGGCATTGCCAGAAACCCATGGTGTTTCGGCACTGCTGATTGGTTTTTGCCAGAGGCGAGAGCCATTTGTTTTGTTAAAGGCGGCAATTTTCCCACCGAAGCTGGCGGCGATAACGCGGTCACGCGTAATAACAGGAAGACCGCGAATATCAGACAGGCCAGACATGCCGCCCAACCGTAATGAATTGGCCAAAGAATCTTCCCAAACAATCGAGCCATTTTGTGTGCGAAGCGCGGTGATATCACCACTGGAAAAAGCAGGAATAACAATTTCACCATCGGCGGCAGGGCTGGCCGCGCCGAGTAATCCTGTCGCTTCGGCAACACCCTCATGCTCCCATAGAGCTTTACCGCTGGTGGCATCAAGGGCGATCATACTGTTATTAAGCGCGGTCACAAAAACGCGCCCATTTAAAACGGTCGGTGCGGCGCGTGACCCCGCAGGGATCGTTGTGCGCCAATAAATTTCACCATCTGCTGGATTTAAGGCCAGTACTTCGTTATAGCCCGATGTTGCAAAAATAATACCGCCAGAATAGGCAAGGCCACCACTAATCACATTTTCTTTTTCTTTCAGACTTTTGATGCTTTGTTCCCAAAGTGTTTTCCCTGTTTGGTCGTGAAAGGCACGAACACGTGAATTCGCATCAAGGGTGAAAACTTTGCCATCGGCAACGATGGGTGTTGCGTTTAAAGGAATGCGGTGGCTTGTTCCTTTTCCGATATTGGCGCGCCAAATTTGTTCCAAGCCTTGCGCTTCACCATTGCCAACATGAACGTTTTGCATGGCGTGATGCGGATAACCACCCGCTTGCGGCCAATCCGTGTTGCTTATCGCAGGCGGAATATTAATGTTATCCATGACGTCTTGGCTGACATTTTGTGGTGCCAATTCTTTTTGTAAATCAAGAATAGAGATACGCTCACCCGGTAAAGGTTTTTGAATGGTATCGCTTGAACCAGAACAAGCGGCCAGTAAACCAATTGCACTTAAAGCACTTAAAAAGAGAAAGGGTGTTTTATACATTATTGAGTTTCCGTTTTTGACGCTTGTTCTTGTTTAGATTTCAGCGTGTAAATATGTTGCAAGGCATTGGCGCGTTGTTTCAAGGATTGTGGGATATAAGAGGCCTCTTTAAAATCCTTCAGATGCGAAATTGCTTTTGAATAATCGGCAGATTCACCATGTGCGGCCATAACGGCGGCTTCTATACGGGCATGCCAAATCCATGGGCTTTTGCTGTTGGCCAATAATGGTTTTAAAATCTTATCATCGGCTTCATTTGAATTTTGTACGTATAAAATTCGGGCGAGGTCTCTTAAGTTTCGTGGAGATTTTTTATTATCGACAATCTGTTTAAAAATGACGGCGGATTCTTCTTTTTTACCATTTTGTAAATGAAGATGCGCCGCACTCATTAAACCGAGCGCGCTATGGCCTTTTCGTGTGTCTTTAATAACATCCATAATCGCGGCTTGTGGGTCATCCGCTTGTAACGCGGTGCTAAGGCGTGCGGTTTCTTGCGCGTCGCGTTTGGCATCCCATTTCTTGTAATATGTTCCAGCGGCTGTGCTAAGAACCAAAATGACCAATGCGGCAATAATGGTTGAGCCATATTCTTTCCAGATGTTTAACATCTTTTCTTGTTGCATCGCTTCGTCAACTTCGCGGAATATATCAGACATGTTTAAAAACTTTCTTTTTTAAAAGAGCCGTCATGTCGGTAAACCGAAGGACGCTATTCTCTAAGTTAAAATTCTGCTCTTACTTTACTCAAAATTATGACCGTTTCTAGTCAAAAATAGGGTATAATAAGAGTTATGAGTATAAAACCGCCATTTGATGCAAAAATTGGTTATACGCGTAAAGAGTTTGGCGCTATTTTTCAGCTATACAGCCAGAATGTTTATAGAGGATTATTTAAAGATTTTTCTTTTACGGAAATTAAAGGGAAATATTTCATCTCTTTTCGTGAGGAAGCGGGGGCAACACCCCTGATTACCATCGAAAAACGTAAGTTAGGTGCCGATCGTGTGCTGTTTGTCGCTACTGCGCCTGCCGGCTCAGAGCTTAAAGAAATCGCCCGTAGTGAAAAGATTGATTCCTTTATTCGTCAGCTTAAAGGCAAGATAGAGATTTTACGTTCTGCTAAAATCAATAATAAATCTAAAATTAATTAACTAAACCATGAATGAACACGAATTCACATGAAGTAGAATAATCATTCATGTATATTTATGTTTATTCGTGGTTCTTAATCGTTAAATAAAAAAGGCATTAACATGACAAAGATTAAAGTTGATAACGTGATCGTCGAAATTGACGGCGATGAAATGACGCGCATTATGTGGGCGATGATTAAGGATAAATTCATTACGCCCTATTTGGATGTTGATTTAAAATATTATGATTTATCTATTGAAAGCCGTGATGCGACGGATGACCAAATCACGATTGATGCCGCCAATGCGATTAAAGAACATGGTGTCGGTATTAAATGTGCGACCATCACCCCCGATGAAGGGCGCGTGAAAGAATTTAACCTCAAGAAAATGTGGCGCTCTCCCAATGGCACCATCCGTAACATCTTGGGCGGAACAGTTTTTCGTGAACCAATCGTCACCAGTAACGTCCCTAAATATGTACCAGGGTGGGAGCAACCGATGGTCGTTGGCCGCCATGCCTTTGGTGATCAATATAAGGCAACAGACGTTAAGATTGAAAAAGCGGGTAAGCTGAAAATGGTGTTTGAGCCAGAAGATGGCGGTGAAGAGCAGTCATGGGAGGTTTTTGATTTTAAAGAACCTGGTGTCGCGATGGGGATGTATAACGTCGAAGAAAGTATTCGCGGTTTTGCGCGATCTTGTTTTAATTACGGGTTGGCTAGAAATTACCCTGTTTATCTATCGACCAAAAATACAATTTTGAAACAATATGATGGAAAGTTCATGCAGATTTTCCAAGAAATTTATGATTCAGAATTTAAAGCTGAATTTGAAAAAAATAAACTATGGTATGAGCATCGCTTGATTGATGATATGGTTGCCTTTGCCATTAAATCAAAAGGTGGATTTGTCTGGGCGTGTAAAAATTATGATGGGGATGTGCAATCGGACATTGTCGCGCAAGGTTTTGGCTCATTAGGTCTAATGACCTCTGTCTTGCTGACGCCCGATGGTAAAACCGTTGAGGCCGAGGCCGCACATGGAACCGTCACCCGTCATTATCGTCGCCATCAGGCAGGTGAGGAAACCTCGACAAATCCTATTGCCTCTATCTTTGCATGGACGCGTGGGCTTGGTTATCGTGGAAAATTTGATGGTAATGATGCTTTGATTGATTTTGCACAAAAGCTAGAGGATGCTTGTGTTGAAACGGTTGAAGGCGGCGATATGACAAAAGACTTGGCTCTGCTTGTCGGTGAAGACCAAGATTTCTTGACAACCACCGCCTTTATGGACAAAGTCGAGGCTAATTTTAAGAAAAAGGTTGCGTAAAAAATGAAGAATTTATTGTGTTTGCTGATTGCTCTATTGGTTGTAGGGGGTAGTGGTTCTGTACAGGCCAAAAACAAATATAACAAAGATTATTTTGGTGAAACAATTATTCACAAGGCTGTCTTTGAAGATACACTCATTCATCTTGCGCGTAATAATGGTTTAGGTTTTGTTGAACTACGTACGGCGAACCCAACATTGGATGCGTGGATACCGGGCGCGGGGGCAAAAATTATTTTACCCAAACAACATATCTTGCCTGATGCGCCGCGCAATGGCTTGGTCATTAATTTGGCAGAGATGCGCGTTTATTATTTTAAAGATCAAAATAAACCACCGCAAACTTATGCGATATCTGTTGGACGTGAAGGCTTGGAAACGCCGACAGGTTCAACCAAAATCGTTCGTAAAAAAGATGGACCAACATGGCGTCCAACAAAACGGATGCGTGAAGAAGATCCTGAATTACCCGTGAGTGTTCCACCGGGCAAAGATAATCCGCTTGGCACCCATGCGTTATATCTTGGTTGGCCACAATATTTAATGCACGGCACCAATAAACCATATGGCATTGGCCGTCGGGTCAGCTCGGGTTGTATGCGTATGTATCCTGAAGATATTAAAAAACTTTTCCCTCAAGTACCTGTCGGTACGCCTGTTAATGTTGTTGATCAGCCTGTGAAGGTTGGTTGGATTGATGATGGTCTGTTTGTTGAGGTTAGTCCAAGCCAAGATCAATCTGTTAAAATTGAAGAAGATGGTGTTGTTGAACCATATATACTTACCAAGGCAGATATTAACCGTATCAACCGTAAAGCGGCCGCGCACCAAGATAAAATCGATTGGGAAGTTGTGAGAGAAGCCGTTAAAAGACATAGCGGTGTTCCTGTTGAAATTATGAATTTAAATGACCGCCCTTTGAGAAAAGCAGCGATGAGTGAGGCGTCATCCATAGGTTTTGGTGAAGCGGCAGAGGCAAAACACGCGGCGTCGCAACCACAGGCAATTATGCCGCAACAAATCATCCCTAGGGAAAATATTTATACAACCGTACCGTAAGTCTTGCCATTATAATCTTCTTGGCGTTTTTGTTGTTGCGTGTTTTTAAAACCGCAAAGTAAAACAAAGTGAAGACGAAGTAATTGCCGTCAAAATTATATTTTCTGCTTTTCCTGCGCAGGCAGGAATCTTTTTAAAGTTAACGATAAAGACCCCTGCTTTCGCAGGGGAAGCAGAAGCAAAATATTGAAATTCTCTATAAACCCTCTGTGCTCTCAGTGATCTCTGTGGTTCAAATCTTAATAACAAAAATCTTAGTGTTCTTCGTGCCTCCGTGCTTTAAATTTTCTAATCACAAAAAAAGCTCTCCTTGATAAGACAAGGAGAGCTAAAGTTTTACTATGGGTACCAAAAAGTTGGTAAACTAAAAAAGAAAGTAACTATATTTTCTCGTCCCTTTGACCGCTTATTCGTTTGCCCTTCGTGGATAAAAAGCAATGCCCCTAAAAACGTATCATCAGGTCTAAAACGAAGACATCGTAAATATTAAGGCTATGAAACTTAATATTTAAAAATACCTTATAATTAATAATAGCTAAATTTTTATGTAAATAGCAAATCTTTGGATTTTTAATGCTTAATCTATTGATTTTAAACAGTTTTCTAAATTCTGTAAATCTTCGGGCATATCGCATTTAAAGTGCATTGGTTCATCAGAACGAGGGTGAATAAAGCCAATTTCAGCCGCATGAAGGGCTTGACGGTCAAAAGCCATGATTTGGTTGATAACATCACCTTCATACCCCGCGCGTTTTAACAACGCACGCCCTTCTTGATTGGGTAAACCATAGAGAGGGTCACCGATTAGTGGGTGTTTGATATGTTGCATATGAACACGAATTTGGTGGGTTCGTCCTGTCTCTAACTTACATTCTAAAACACTGGCGGCCTCATCATATTTTCTGTCCAGCATATAATGCGTGGTGGCTTCGCGTCCGCTTGACATCATGATCGCCATTTTAATACGGTTGACATTGTCACGACCGATAGGCATATCAACTTTACTTTTTATTATTATTGGCGCACGCCATACGAAGGCTTTATAGATACGGCTTAGGCTTCTGTCTTGTAATTGATCGCTTAGGCTCTGGTGCGCCATATCATTTTTGGCCACAACGATAAGCCCGCTTGTCTCTTTATCAAGACGGTGAACAATTCCAGGACGTTGTACACCGCCAATGCCAGATAGGTTGCCTTTGCAATGATGAAGTAATGCATTGACCAATGTACCATCCCAATTGCCTGCACCAGGGTGGACGACCATGCCCACATCTTTGTTAATCACAAGCAAGTCATCATCCTCAAAGATAACATCAAGGGGGATATCTTCGGCTTTCATTTCATCATCCACGGCAGGGGGGATATTTATGCTTATCTTGTTGCCGCTGATAACTTCATGCGATGGTTTTTTAATGATGTAGCCAGAGACAATAACTTGCCCATCTTTGATTAGCGCCTGCAAGCGTGAGCGTGATAAATCAGGGCAAGCAACCGCCAAGGCTTTATCAAGGCGCGATGGCGCGGCCTCTTCAGGGATTTGTATTTCTAATTTATTGCTTGTGTCATTCATCACATGAAAGGGGATATCACTTTAAAGGGGAGTAATCTATGTTTAAATCGATCAATAAAGCAAAAAAGACTTGAAAACGCCCGCGAACTTCTATTTTGTAAGGGCAATTAAAGAAGCGTCCTCTGGCCAAAAATAATTTGCCAGTATGACGGTTTAATAAAAAAAGTGGGCGGTTAGCTCAGCGGTAGAGCACTACCTCGACACGGTAGGGGCCACAAGTTCAATCCTTGTACCGCCCACCATTTTAAAAGTCTTATCCAGTATTAGATAAAAAATGGCGTAAGTGAGTTTGATCTTACTTTAAAATAATGGTGGACATACCGCCCGAAACTTGGAACCAAATATTTCTAAGAATGGTGGACTGGGCGATAGCTTTAAAAATGATTGATACGGCTAGATATTCAAAAATTACGCATAATTTCTCTTAAAGCCTTAGTCTTAGGGGGCTTAAACGATTTTATATATCACCAACAGTAATTTGAACCTCCTCTATTTGAGTGTCTCCTTGCGACCCAAAGTGGACGTTCAGCTAATTAACTCCAATAAATATTGACATAACCTTGTACCTTTGTTATGTGTTATTTTTTTATTATTAGAGTTAGAATTATGGATTATTCGAGCATTTTTAACGAGGTTGATAGACTTAAAAAAGAATTTGGGAGACAGACCTCTGCTAAACAGATTATAGAGCTATTGTTACCAATATTTCAAGCAGATGCTGAACGGGAGCATATTAACCCCAATGTTTTATGCCTTTTAACTCAGGCTTCTAAGCGCCTTAAAAATTTTGATTTGGCTTTAGAGTGTGCTGAAGTTGCTTATCAACAAAATTTGACTTCATTTATTTTTATACGAGAGTATGTGCAAGCGTATGAAGCTCTTGGACAGTTTGAAAAGGCAAAAGAAATTTTAAATAGCTCTTCTGTTCTAAAAGAAGACAATGTTGTTTCACTTGGTCTTATGAAGGCTTCTTTGTCTCAAAAACAAGGTAACTTTAATGAAGCAATAACTTATTTAAAAAATTTGGTAAGGCAGGGGTATATTTCTGATTCTTATACAAAGCCCGGTGTTATTTATTATAAATTAGGAAGCTTTCATCAGCAGAATCATGATGACATGTCGGAAATTATTTCTTGCTTTGAGAAGGCATATCAAGCTGACCCTGATGCTGTAGGTAATAAATTTAACTTATCAATTCATTGTTACTTATATGCTAATCAATTGGATGGGATTGATAAAGATAAAGCTTTTTCTTTGCGAAAAAGGGCATTATCTATTTTAGAATCCTGCCCTGAAAAAGTTAGAAAAAATGAGAAAAATAAAATTGAAATTTTGCGAAGATATGTAACAGGAGAATCTCGTATACAGATGGCTTTAGATGATGCTCGATCTGTTGAAAAAATGAGTGGACACTCAGGTGTAATAAGCTTTCTTTCAAAAAAAATAGAAAAAGAAGGAATGAATTTTCCAGTCTTTTTAAATACAGTTGCGCATTATGCATTGGGTATTGATGATTTAGATAAAGCTGAAAAATATTTAACACAGTCAAAAAAAGTAGATCCTGATAACCCACAAACTTTAGAAAAATTTGTTCATTTGCATCTTAAGAAAGGTGATGTTCAAAATACGTTTGAGGCTTCAAAATGCGCGTATAGTGGTGGCTTAGAGAAGTCACCTTTTACAACTTTTGTTTTGGCTGTTGGATTGTTTATGAAAGAAAAAAAGCAGGAAGCAGTAAACACTTTAGAACCTATTCTAAGAGACCTTGTTGAAATTCCAGATAGGGTTGTAAGCCATGCAAATATAGTGTCTTTTTATGCTGTTTTGCGTCAAGATAGAGCTTCATTATCTGATACAATAAAAATTTTCACACGCGAGGAAAATGAAATTTCTATGCTGGAAAATAAGGCACGTGAAATGCAGAGGTACCTTGTTCATAAAGGTACATCACTTAACGAAAATGATGTACATCCATATAAAAAAAATGCTTTTTGGGAGCATGTTGGAACATCAGTCCCAGTCAATAAAAATGCTGATAGGGTGGCTGGATATCATAAAAACTATAATTTCTAAACCTGCTACTGTGTTTGCATCCTGATTTTAAGATATTTTATTTAGCATTCTAATGTCTGCTATTGGCCGAAAGCAGACATGTCCGTTTCGATCCAAAGCGGACGATTGCCTAAGGGATTTGGAACCGTCGGTAAGGCGCTGCCATTCATGGTTTTAGGGAGTATTAGTCGAGGAAAACATGAAATGGTGGAGCCTAGCGGGTTCGAACCGCTGACCTCTTCACTGCCAGCGAAGCGCTCTCCCAACTGAGCTAAGGCCCCATATTGTAGGAAACTATTACTTAAAGATATTATAGGATAATTTCAAGGCTTAATTCTTATTGTTTTTAACCAAAACTGAACCGAGGGTTAGCCTCCATATCCCTCTTTTATATTGAGGGTTGACCATTCTTCCCCTTGAAGGATAACATCTGCCTTATAGATAAATATGAATGAGGAAAAATATGAATACACGCCGCATCATTACAATTATGTTTCTATTTTTTATGACACCTTACTTGCTCAGTGCCTGTAAGCAAGATGTTGAGATGGAGATGAGCAATAATGTGCAGCAACTTTATAAGTTGCCGAGCAATTATCAGGAGCATCGTTCCCAACAACAACTATTTGGTGAACAAGATCGTCAAATTGCCTATACAGATCATGGTGAGGGGCCTGTGCTTGTTTTGTTACATGGTGTTCCAACATCCTCTTGGAAATATCGAAAAATTATTCCTGACTTACAAAAAAATATGCGCGTTGTTAGTATTGATTTTTTAGGCTTTGGTAGTAGTGATAAGCCAAAAGATGATGGCGAGATTTACACACCAATGCAGAGTGCAAAGCGTATTCAGAACCTTCTTTCACACTTGAAAGTGGATAAATATGCCTTGCTTATGCATGATATGGGCGGTCTTGTTGCCTGGGAATTAATGCGTAATAACTCTAAGTCCATTAGTCATGCTATTGTGTTGAATACGATCATTCATAAGGAGGGATTTTATCCGCCAAATATTAAACCTGGGATGGTCAGTCGCCAGTTAATGACCGCCTATTCCAACGAACTTACAAGTACCACCATATTGGAAAAAACATTTAGCGCATTAGGGTTGGTGAATGAGCATAAATTGGACGAGAATGAATGTTTTGGATATGTTGCTCCCTTACATGAAGGCAGTGACCATGCCTTATATGCCTTTTTTACCAAGATAAATGATGATTTGTTTGAAAGATTGAATCAAAACCAAACGCAATTGAGTGGTTTTAAAGGTAAAACATTGGTGCTATGGGGAGAAAAGGATGAGGTTTTAACGACCAAGCAAATTCCAATATTGCAAAAAACTTTAAATATCCCACAAGAAAATATACATATCTATCCAGACAATAATCATTTCCTTGTTGAGGAGATACCAGAAGAAATTGTTCTGAAGGTAAATGCCTTTCTACAGCAATAAAAAAACTATTTGATCTAGCGTTGAGATGATGTAAAAGCTCCCTTATGCAATTTTTAGTCATAGCAAAAGATGGGAGTGATGAAGGCGCCAAAGACCGCAGAGCGGCGGCGCGCACCAACCACATCAAATATAGCGATTTCGCGGTTGAAGCGGGGGAGCAGGTTGTCGCTGCTGCTTTGCTTGACCAAGATGATAATATGCGCGGCTCTGCCATGATTGTTGAATTTGAAAATATCGATAAACTCAAAGAATGGCTGAAGCACGAGCCTTACATGACAGGTAATGTCTGGAAGGATGTTGATATTATCCCTTGTAAGATAGGCCCCAGCTTTTCCCATGTTTTGAAGAAATAATTTGACATAATCATACATTTTCTTTAATGTAAAATCATCTGTTCTAAATCTAAAAGAGTACTAATAAAATAAATGCTAAGTAATTTTTTTTCTAATGTGGTTTACCCTCAATCTTTAGCTTTGGTAACGATAGACTTACAAAATCTGTTTTCTCGTATGGGAGGGGGGACTCAAACGGCTCAAAATATGGTTACTTTGTTGAATGATGTGAAAAATGTTCCTATCAATCGTGTCGGCGTATATATGGATAAAGAAAATGAAGGTCCAGAAAAAGCTGAAGGTGGTTTTTGTCGTGTCAGTTTAGGTGATTATGATTTTCTTCATGCTAAAAGTGATCTAGATGCTATGGCGTCATTACATTCAACCAATGATGATCTAACGTTGGAAAAACGTTTGAATGATTTGGGTGTCACTCACATTGCTATGGGCGGGTATTATACCAATTGGTGTGTTGAAGCTTCTGCCCTAACGGCTAGAACAATGGAATTTAAAGTTGCTGTTTTGACGGATTGCGTCCATGATTTCTTTGAAAAAGGTGACGCAGGAATCCAAAGAATGAGTGATGAAGGCGTTATTATGATGGATTCTACATCGTTTATACAGGGGCTGTCCCAAAATTTTTCTCAAGATTTACGATTAAGTGCTTAATCTCGTGAATGAGTTGAAGCCCACCCGTAACGAAACCCTTAAAGAAAAAAGTTTAGTTTTTTCTAAGCGTAACCATGTTATTGCTTGGATTAGAATTCCCTAAAAATATTTCTGGCTTTGCTTTTTCTAATAATTTTTCCGCTTCCTTTACTGTTTTTCTTATGATTGAAGCATTAGGTTTAACTTGCTCATAAATATCTTTTTTATTTTGTTTGGTCAAAGCACTCCCGAAATCTCCAGCATACTTTTCTTTAATATAGTCAGTTTCTAAGCGCATTGCATCAAATTCTGCTTCGGTATATTGAATGGCATGATGAACGGCAAGCATCATAATTTTTTTCAATAAGGCTGGTCTATTTTCTTTTGACGCCTTTTCTAGGCTTTCATACAAATCACTAATTGATTCTGTTTTATTATTTACCTCTATATTATCCTCTGCCGCCAGTACTTCTTGATAATTTAAATTACCTGTGTCAGCTAACATCTCAACATCATTGCCATATCCTATAGAAGCGTCCTGTATCTGAGATAAAAAATCAGTAACTTGTGTCTTAGGACGGTGGCTTGATTGTAAAAAAGTTTGTGGTAAATCTAAAGGATCTGGTATTATTAAATCATCTTGCTGATCTAATGTTATTAAAATCATTTCTAGTTTTGTTAAAGCTACTTGTTTTTGTAACGTAAGTTCGCTTTTTTTAGAGTTGTATAAGTCTGAATATTGTGCCCAAGATTGTCCTTCATCTTGGCCGTCTAAAATTCCACCATAATATTTGAAATCATCTTCAGTGACGTCTTCAGAAAATGTAAGAGCGCGTGAAAAGCTTGCTAGTTTATCCATAGTCTCTTGGAGTCTAGTGTTTAACTGATCATAACTTAACATGATAAATGATACCTTTAGATATTAATGAACTGCAGATAATGTAACTTATATTTTTATATTATGTCAATTATTTAAAAATCTTGGTTTTTTGAGACAATCACGTTAAAACAGTTTTATTATGAAACTCGTCCATACTCAAAATGAACAGCCGGAAGAGGCCGCGCCATCGGCGACGCCTTTATTGGATCAGGTGATTGAACCTTCCGATATGAAGGGGTTCGATGATGGGCAATTACGCCAATTGGCCGATGAGGTACGTATCGCGACGATTGATGCGGTGTCAAAGACAGGTGGGCATTTGGGCGCAGGGTTAGGCGTGGTTGAGCTGACCACGGCCATACACGCAGTATTTGATACGCCTGCTGATCGTCTTGTCTTTGATGTCGGGCATCAATGTTACCCTCATAAGATTCTTACAGGTCGCCGAAATCGCATCGAAACTTTGCGTAAAGGCGCGGGGCTTTCGGGCTTTACCAAGCGTAGCGAGAGTGAGTATGATCCGTTCGGTGCGGCGCATAGCTCGACCTCCATCTCCGCTGGTTTAGGTATGGCGGTGGCGCGTGATTTACAAGGTAAAGATAATCATGTCATTGCTGTGATTGGCGATGGTGCTATCTCTGCTGGTATGGCCTATGAAGCGATGAATAATGCGGGTGCATTAAAAAGCAACTTAATCGTGATTCTAAATGATAATAATATGAGTATCGCCCCACCTGTCGGCGCGATGAGTGGTTATTTAACAGGCTTGGTTAGCTCCAAACCTTATATGGATGCTCGCGATATGGCCAAACGTGTCGCCAATATGCTGCCTGAGCCTTTGAAAAAAGCGGCGGCACGCGCCGAAGAAACCGCCCGTGTTGCCCTTGGTGGCGGGACGTTATTTGAAGAAATGGGCTTTTATTATGTCGGGCCTGTTGATGGTCATGATATGAGTGCCTTACTGCCAATTTTGCGTAATCTTCGCGATAATAAAACCGATAAGCCGATTTTAATTCATGCGATTACCCAAAAAGGGAAGGGCTATGCTCCGGCGGAAAAAGCTGCCGATAAAATGCATGGTGTTGCAAAATTTGATGTGGTAACAGGCAACCAATTTAAACCAAAGGCACTTATCCCGACCTATACAAAAGCCTACGCGCAAAGCTTGATTAAAGAGGCGCGAAAAGATGACCGCATTGTTGGTATCACTGCCGCTATGCCTGATGGCACAGGTATGGATTTATTTGAAAAAGAATTTCCGACCCGCATGTTTGATGTTGGTATTGCCGAACAACATGCGGTAACGTTTGCCGCTGGCTTG
>CAZYHI010000038.1:0-9725 GCA_964647515.1 uncultured Micavibrio sp.
AATATCATTGAGGACGTCTGGTGATTGTGCAGATGAGCTGAGTGTAGCGGGATCAATTAATGTGCCATCATTTAAATAAACGAGGCTGCCTGCATCGGCTAATTCTTCAAAGTTTGTAATAGCGAGTTGTCCACCATTTTCAAAAGAAACGATTAATTCTCCATTATCGCCGATTTGAAGTCCTGCAATTTCATCTGGACTAAAGTTTAGTCTTGCTGAATCTCCTTCAGGAATTGTATAGCTTACGTTACTGTTTGCCTCTGGTTGTGCCAGAATTACGTTATTACATGTCATGTTAACTGTCCCATTAAGTAAAAGTTTGTAAAAATAATTGCATTGCCCTGCCATTACAGACTAAGCAACAAATCCTAAAAAATAGTTACCAAAACCGATGTTTTGAGGATTTTCTTGAATTTTTATTTTCGAGAGCGTTCCCCAACACTGATTTACCTATAAATGATAACATTACAGGGAATATACATGCAAATTTATGTAAAATCAAGTATAAAATCTAATATGAGAAACGGTTTGAAGGGTTCTTATGGTTAGAGGCTTATTTGTTAAGCCAGTAGAGAATTGCTGGAATCCATATGAAAGCGGTGGTTAAAGAGCCTTTTATGGCTTGATATGTGACCCAAGCCCAGAACATTGTCTTCTTATCTGGCACTTTAAAGGGCATTTTAAAGCTTTTTAGCTTATCTTTTATGATGAGTGCTTTGTTATTCATAGACATATATATGTAAGCTTTGTTTACGCGACTTTATCTGTTTCGGCATTATTCGTCTCAGTAAGTAGGTTTGTAATGATGTGCTTTGCAGGCTTCAAGCGGTTTCCGAGCTTTAATAACCGATGTCTTATAAAGCGGGCAGGTGCACTTTCATTGGTGTAAAGTTTGACGAGGGCATTTGTTCCTAAATAAAGAGGGCGCGTGAAGCTGCGGTGTTTTTGGTGATACTTATTTAAAACGGCAACAGAGCCAAAATCTATTCCTTGAGCGATGGCGATTTTTATTTCCTCCGCCAACGTATGTGCACCGCGAAGTCCCATATTAAAACCATGCGCGGTAACAGGATGCATGCCAACGGCTGTATCACCGATTAACGCGTAACGCTGTCCATAAAATTTTTGTGCGTAGATTCCCATGAGCGGATAGCTGAATAACTTAGTGGTCAGTACCATCTTACCAAGATGGTTGTTGATACGCTCTTCTATATCGGTGGCTAAATCTTCTGGCGTCGCATCAAGAATATCGTTCGCCTTGTCGGTATCAATGGTCATGACGACGGAGCATCGCTTGTTCGTTAGGGGTAAGACGGCGAGGGTACGCCCATATTGAAAGCATTCCATGGCGGTGTCTTGTTCTTCACCTTCGTAATCCATCTTGCAAACAACGCATGTGCGTTTGAAGTCGAGTTTTTCTGTTTCGATGTTCATCATCTCGCGCGTTTTTGAAAAACGACTATCGGCGGCAACAATAAGTTTGGCGGATATTGTTTCTCCATTCGATAAGGTGAGCGTACCTCCATTGTTGTCTGTGTTGATTTCTGTGACTTCAACACCGGCGATGATGTCTGTTTTGTTGCTGGCTTTAACGGCTTCATAAGAGGCTTTACGTATCAGATGGTTCGATGTCATGAAGCCTAAATTTTCTTGTCCTGCTTCTTTGTGAGAAAAATGGAGTGCATAATCAGAGTTACCATTGAGAACTTTGGCATTTTTAATGAGGGATATTTCTTGTTCTTCAATGCGATGCCACATATCAAGATCATTCAAAATTTTATGCGATAAATGAGTGATGGCAAACTCACGTCCATCATAAGGTGGATTGGCGAGTTTTTCTTCTGGCTGTTTTTCAATGATAACCGTTTTTAACCCTGCGCCCTCCAATGATTTGGCAAAGGCGAGGCCACTTGTTCCTGCTCCGATAATGGCGATGTCGTAATTCATAACTTACTCTTATATATATGGCGCAATTTTTATAAAGAATTTTCTTTCATTTCTTCAAGTTCAATCCACCTGTTTTCATAGCGTTCAAGTTTGGCTTGTAAAGAAGTAAGGTTTTTGGCTGTCTCATGAAATCCATCAGGATCACGGCTGTAATATTCACTATCAGAGAGAAGTTCATTCACTTCTGTAATTTCTTTTTGGATTTTTTCTATTTTTTCGGGTATTTGGTTTAATTCACGCTGAAACTTATAAGACATTTTTGATTTTGGTGTTTCATTGGGAGTTTTGGCGGATTTTGGTTCTTCTGTCTTTGCCTTTGCTTCTTTTTGTGATGATTTAGGTTTTTGAATCTTTTGTGGTTTAAATTTTTCTAAATACTCGGAATAGCCCCCAACGCAGGCTTGAACTTTACCATCCCCTTCAAAGGCCAAGATACGCGTGACGGTCTGGTCGAGGAAGTCACGGTCATGCGAGACAATGATAAGCGTGCCTTTATATTGGATAAGAATTTCTTCGAGCATATCTAGCGTATCCATATCGAGGTCATTTGTCGGTTCATCCAAGATTAAGCAAGTTTTTGGGTTGGCTAAAATCTTAGCGAGCATCAGGCGATTTTTCTGCCCTCCGGATAACATAGAAACTTTGTCATAGGCACGAGAGGGGTCAAACATGAAGTCTTTGAGATAGCCGCAAACATGGCGTTGTTTGCCCATGACATCAATATAATCACCGCCAGAAGGGGATAAGACTTTGCGCAAAGTATGCTCTGGGTCTAAGTCTTCACGTTTTTGATCGAAGTACGAAAACTCTAACTCTTTCCGTTTTTTAACGCGGCCTTGATCGGGTTCAATACTACCGATGAGCATCTTTAAAAAAGTGGTCTTGCCTGATCCATTTTTTCCTAAAATACCAATGCGGTCACCGCGCTGTATTTTGTACGAAAATTTATCAAGGATGGTCAGCGTCTTTTCTTTATCTTCAAAGCTTTTATAAACATTATAAAACTCGGCGACATTTTTTGATGAATGTTCTGATGTTTTTATAGGTTGCAGCTCTATCTTTTTTGTGGCGCGACGATAGGCGCTTTCATCGGCGATGAGTTGATCGCGCATTTCTTTCATTTGTTCGAGGCGGCGCATGTTACGTTTACGACGGGCTTTGACGCCGCGACTGGCCCATTCAACTTCTTGTCCAACGATTTGTTTACGGTTTTTTAACTCGCGTTCTTCTTGTTCCAGCAGCTCTGTCGACCATTCTTCAAATCTAGCGAAGCCATAGGGGCTGACGCGTAGTCTTCCACGGTCAAGCCAGAAAACTTGATTGGTGATATTGGCCAAAAAGGCGCGATCATGCGAGATACATAAAATAGTTCCACGATAAGATTTAAGATAATTCTCTAGCCATTCAATGACTTCTAAATCTAAATGGTTTGTTGGCTCATCCAGCAATAAAATATCTGGTTCCTCGACGAGGGCGCGTGCCAATCCTGCACGGCGCAGTTGACCACCGGAGAGGACGGTCATTTGTGCAGAGGTGTCGAGTTGCAGCGCATCGGCAACTTTATCAACCTTATAAACGTGAAGCTCTTTTTCATCGTCTTTTATTTCGCTAAAGATGTAATCAAAGACGGTCTCTCCTTCTTTGGGGGTGATATCTTGGCGTAAATACCCAATTGTGACGCCTGCTTCTTCCCATCTTTCACCTTCATGCAAATCTTGAACGCCCGTAATAATGTTCATGAGGGTCGATTTGCCCGCGCCATTTTTTCCAACAAGGGCGATTCTGCTGTTTTGGTGGATATTGAAGGATAGATTCTCAAAAACAGGCTCTTGCGTATAGCGAACCATGGCGTCTTTAACAGAAAGGAGGAGAGGTGAAGCCATTGATTTAATTAACTATTTTCTTTATTTGGTGTCTTTGAAAGCTGTATTTGCCCTTTATTACTAGGGATAATACCTAAATAGGGGTATAATAATAGAAGTTATATAATAATAACCAATTTAAGGAAAATTCTCATGCCAATAACAGCGTATAACGTAAAAACTAAAGAAAAAGGCGTCGTGATGCAAGATCCCGTCATTCATCAAACAAAAAAAGGTGGCTATATGGCTAAAGGCACCTGCGGGAAATCGGGCGCAAAATTATGTGCTATGATGTCAAAAGAAAAAGCCCTGGCCGCTATTGAAAGTGGTGAAGCAGAGAAAGCATTCTAAGCTTTAAACAGATGATTTTTAAAAGGCGGGCTTTTGAAGCCCGCTTTTTTTGTATATTTCGTAATTTTAGGCGGATTTTACTTGGTTTTATTTTCCAAAATCGCTATGCTCTGATTATTCATAAGTTAACGAGTAAAAGGATAGGGATATGAAATCCAAGCGCATTCCTGATCGCGTACATGTTGTTCGCCCCCCAGAAAATGATGGTTACCATGAACGTGACCGTCAAACGACAGAGATTGCCCGTATTTTAGGGCAGATAAGCGACAAGCTAAAACGTAGTGAAGCAGAACGTTATGAGTTGCTGGCTGAATTACGTGAATATCGTAAGTCTTTACGTGCTGTCGAAGATAAATCTGAGAATGTTGAGAAGGCATATTTAGCCGTTCATAATAAATTACAATCGACGGGTTCGCTTGATTCAGAAAACACAACACGCCAAGTTCGTTTTGAAAAATCTTTAAAAGAAACAGAAGATAAAATGTTGAAGGCCATTGCTGGCCAAGCCATCATGGATAAACGCATTCGTGATACCGAAGATAAGCAAGTGATGATTGACCAACGTCTTGATCAATCTGTACATGAGCAAACTAAAATAGGACGTCAAATTGATTTGATAGTTCAAGATAAAGCGTTAATGATGCGTAAAGTCGAACGTTTAGAAAATATTGTTTCTGAAACGCAAGATAGCTTACGTGCTAATGCGAAGGCTTTGCTAACCGATGGGTCTATTGATAAGAAGCAGGCGCATTTATCTGCACCATCATGGGATAATGTAAAGGCCGCACCTATCGCTTCAAAAAAAGAAAAGACAGTTTTTCCGCAAAAAGAACGTGCGCTTATTGATGATGGCGGTAGTGGAAATAAATATTTCAACTTTCAAAATATAGCGGCGGCTTTGCTGGTTGCGGGGGGATTGTTTTTAGGGTGGAGTTTAAGTCAAAATCCACGTGTTAATGTGCCAACAGAACCTGTTGAACTTAGTAATTCGGATAATGCGATTTTGTCCCAAGGTACAAAAATATTTAATTCTGACGCGCAACCTGTGGCGATGACAAACCCTGTGCCAGATGATGTTCTTGATTATAATGATGATCAATTGCTTCAAGCTTTAGAGAGTAATCCTGAAAAGTTGGCGTCTCAATTAAACGATATTGAACCGCAAGCCAGTGATGCGACTGAAAAAACGGCCAAACAAGAACCTGTTTTTGAAGCTTCTCAAGCACCAGCAATTAAAAATCCTCAAATCACACCAGAAATGAAAAATTTTGAAGAGATTGCTTTTGCACAAAATTCTAAAATTGAGCGTGATGTGTTGGCGGAAATAGACGGCAAAACAATTGCGCAGAGAATTCAAGCTGACACTGCTTTATCAAGTTCAGTGAAGCGTTTGGAAGAACAAGCTTTTAGCGGTAACGGTGAAGCACAACATGATTTGGCGGCGATTTATACAGCTGGTCATGGTGATGTAGAACAAAATTTTGACCAAGCAGCCTTATGGTTTCGGGCGGCGGCAGATAACAAGATTGCCAATGCGCGTTATAATCTTGGGGTTTTACACCATCAAGGTTTAGGGCAAGATCGTGATTTAGGTCGCGCGCTTTATTGGTATAGAGAAGCGGCAAAGTTAAACCATGCCGAGGCACAATATAATTTAGGTATCGCCCATATTGAAGGTATTGGTACCGAGTATAATCCTCAATTGGCGGCGGCATATTTTGAACGTGCGGCAAACCAAGGGATTATGGAGGCAGCTTATAATTTAGGTCTTATCCATGATAATGGTCTTATGGGGCAAACAAAACCAGAAGAAGCTTTGTTGTGGTATAAAATTGCCGCTAAGCAAGGAAGTACTGAAGCGCAATCAGCATTGGAGCAGTTAGCCAAAAACCTTCAAATCAGTATGGATGATGTTGATAACTTGGTTGATCGTATGCAACTGATTAATCAGTCGGTAAAAGGACGTCCTGCGGGGCCTAAACAGGCGGCGGCGAATGACGAAAAAGTCTCTACAGCGACGAAACAATCTAGCTCTATCAAACAGCCAAGCACCGAGCTTGTAACGCAAGTGCAAGAATATCTTATGCTAACAGGAACCTATGCGGGACCTGCCGATGGTATCAATGGAGCAGGAACGCAGCAAGCCATTCGTAGTTATCAGGCCGCTAATGGTTTGGATGTGAATGGTCAAATTAGTAAGACGTTGTTAAAGAGCATGGTTGGCGGCGCAATTGAAACGCTGAAACATAATTAGATTATGTTGTAAGTTCGTTACGATATTGTAACGGCCTGCCCCCACCAATTTTTATTTTCTGATAAAATATGTTGAACGGCTTGAAGGCTTTGTTCTTTTGTTTTGAAGATACCAAAACAAGCAGAGCCACTGCCGCTCATCCGTGATAATAAATGACCATTTTGTTTTTCTATAGCGGCTATTATATCTTTGATACTAGGGATGTTTTTTATAGCCGCCTGTGTGAGATCATTTCTTTGTAATAATAAAAAAGTAATCAGATCATCTTCATTTTCAAATGATGTTGGCCGCTTTATTTTAGACGAGTAATTGGCATCATACTGCTCAAATATATCTTGTGTTGAACAATGCTCATTAGGGTAAATAAGCGCACCATAAAGCGTGGGAAGAGTTACGATAGGGGTGATGTCTTCCCCTGTTTTTTCGATATAACATGGGGCGTTATAATAACAACAAGGAACGTCAGCACCCAAGTTAAGTAAGAGAGGCGCTAAGGTTTCATCGTCTATTTGCGTATTCCAAAATTGTAACAAGCCTTTGATCGTTGCGGCGGCATCGCTTGAACCACCGCCAAGTCCTGCGCCGATAGGAATATTTTTTGTTAAATGAATGTGACAGTTTAATGACTTGTTTAATGCGTCTGCCAAAGTCTTCGCGGCGCATATAACCAGATTATTTTCATCGTGAGGTAAATTGGCCATGGTGCTATCGAACGAAAATTTAAACTCATCGGCAGGGATAATGGTGATCTCATCACCAAAATCAGTAAAGGTAATTAAAGATTGTAAGTTGTGATAGTTGTTCTCATTTTTTCCAAGAACATGCAAAAAAAGATTCACTTTTGCAGGAGCAATAAGTTTTATTTTTTCTGATACAGACATGGATGGGGACATGGTTGAATTATAAATCTTTTTGTTCGTCAGTTTCCGTTTGAGAAACTCGAACTTTTGATAAGCCAGAAGATAGCTTTTTTTGTATTTTTTCTTTGAGCTCTAAATCTTCATCTTCATTATAATTGAGGGCGCGTTGCCATTGAAATTTTGCTTCGTTTTTACGTCCAACCTGCCAATAAGCATCACCAAGATGGTCGTTGATTGTTGCATCATATGGTAAAAGCTCAACCGCGCGTTCCAGAGCAGGGACGGCTAAATCAAAATTATTCATCTTATAATGCACCCAGCCAAGCGAGTCTGTGATGTAACCATCATCAGGCTTTAAGGTAACAGCCTTGATAATCATGTCTAAAGATTTATCAAATTTAATATCACGATCGGCCCAGCTATACCCTAAATAATTGAGCAAATACGGGTTGTTTGGTTCAATGGTTAACGCTTGTTGTAAATCTTCATCGGCATCTTCAAACTCTTTTAATCGTTCACGTGCCATACCTCGCGCGTAATAAACATGCCAATAATCTTTTAATGTGGTTTCTGGTTTATCAATGACCGTTGTATAAAATTTTTCGGCATCGCCATAATTTTCTTTATAACGATGAATGTCACCGATTTGGATAAGGGCATTTAAATCATCATTTGTTTGGTGTAATTTTTCCAAAACTTGGATGGCCATATCATTTTTTTCTTGTTCGACATATAAATCAGCAATTTGACGCTGTACATCAGGATAAAGATCACTGTTTGTATCTATTTTTTGTAAAGTTTCAATCGCCTCGTCATAACGGTCATAGCGTTTGTAAACTTCGGCAATAAAGGCATGGTTGCGGTATAATTTTGGGTTTAAGGCCAATGCCATTTGGGCAAAGATTGTTGCGCTATCGTCACTATGTTCACGTAAGAGAATTTCAGCCATGTTCTGAAAAACAAGTGCCGCACCATCTTGGGGCGTATTTATACTGGGTAAGGTGACATTTTCTTCAAAGGCAATATTATTTTCAAGATTTTCTATTTTCTTTTTTATATCAGCATTCGCAAAGTTTTTCTTATCTATTCCTTTATAAATGGATAATGCCTTTTCAACATCACCAAAGGATAAAAACGCATCGGCATGTTTTTCAAGATCACGAACATCGTTCTCTTCTATTGCAAAAGATTTTTGAGCGAAGCTCAGTGCTTTGTTTTTTTGACCGAGGTGATTTCCCACCAATAATACTTGATAACTGTAAAATGAGTTGGAGGGTATGTTATTTAATTCAAATGTTTTTAAACCAGCCTGCGCCCACATCTTTAAGGCAGGAATAATGAAGCTTGCGATGTTGTCATTTTCCATTTTGTTAAAAGTATTGATGGCTTCTTGATATTGGCTGTTTTTGAGTTGACCGACAGATGAAAACAAAATAGCCAAAAGGTCTTTTGAATCGTTTTTTAAAACATCTTGGGCTAAGGCGATAGATCTTTTTGTGTCCCCCGCTGCCATTGATAAAATCATGCTGTGTTTTTGAAAGTCAGGATCTTGTTTTTCATCACGTAAAACACGGTTTATATATTCAGACGCCTTGTTCCAATCTTTATGACGTTGGGCGAATTGCCCTGCGAGATAGCTTCCAGATGTTGTTTGACGAAAATAATAAGGCTGCGCGCCGATGGCATTAATAATGTCTTGGCGTGTTAGTTTTGTTTCTGGTGTGGGATGAAAATACTTTGGTACAATATATTCTGCTGCCATATAGCCTGTTAATATTCCAGCAACACACAAGGGAAGAAAGATTTTTGGTTTTAAAAGTGACATAAAATATCCTAAAAATAATGATTACATGTTGCCATAGTTCGGGCCATCGCCCCCTTGTGGAACACACCATGTGATGTTTTGCGATGGGTCTTTAATATCACATGTTTTACAATGCACGCAATTTTGCGAATTAATTTGAAATTTTTTGATGCCTTGTTCTTCAATTATTTCATAAACACCTGCGGGGCAGTATCGCTGTGCAGGTTCGGCATATTGCGGCAGGTTTGTTGTGATAGGAATATCGGTATCTTTTAATTTTAAATGGCTGGCTTGATTTTCCGCATGATTGGTGTTGGATAGCTGAACGCTTGTGAGGCGGTCAAAAGTGAGAATACCATCAGGTTTTGGATAATCAATTTCTTGTGCTTTATCTGCGTTGCTTAACTGTGCATGATCGGCATGGTTCTTCAATGTGTAGGGTAGCATCCATCCAAAAGCGGTTTGAAACGCCGCATGTGCCATGCCCATCCATAACCCCCAATGAAATCCAGGTCGAATGTTACGTACTTTATAAAGCTCTTTATGTAGCCACGAGTTTTTAAAATTAATTTTATAACGTAAACATTCCCAACCATAATCAGGCGTCTCCTCTTCATGGAGGCAAGTGAATATCGATTCGGCGGCCA